>NZ_JAMYOM010000007.1:0-273412 GCF_040319805.1 Mesorhizobium sp. M0848
CCGATACTCTTTTTTTTGCGGCCAGGCGCCGCGGGCGGGCCATCCCGGCTCCCCACCCTAGTGACGGGCGGGGGGGAGGGCCGTATCCCCCCCCCTCCCGCCTCCCTAGAGCAATTCCAGGAAAAGTGTGAAACGGTTTTCCGCCCGGAATTGCGTCAAAACAAAGAGTTAGAGCGGGTCGCCGTTTCCGTGAAACGGTGAACTGCTCTAAGCCTGCGGCACTGAGGCGGACGCATGGGCTATGCCCTTAATTTCAACCTGATCTGGCGGCACTTCGACAAGCTGTGGGGAGGACTGCTGCTCAGTCTCGAGCTCGCCGTCATATCGATCGCCATCGGCACCGTCATCGGCCTGGTTCTGGCGGTCTGGTACGTGTCTGCCGGACGCATCGTGCGCACCATCATCGCCGCCTACGTCGAATTCATCCGCAACGTGCCGCTGATCCTGCTCGTCTACCTCGTCTTCTACGGCCTGCCGACAGTGGTCGACATCGCCTACAGCGCGCCGACCTCGTTCGTCGTCACGCTGTCGCTCTATAGCGGCGCCTATCTGGTCGAGGTGTTTCGCTCCGGGCTCGAAGCCGTTCCGCGCGGACAGCTGGACGCCGGCAAGGCAATCGGCCTGACGCCCTGGCAAAGGCTGCTCAACGTGCGCCTGCCGACCATGCTGCGCATCACCTTGCCGGCATTGTCCAACACCTTCATATCGCTGTTCAAGGACACCTCCGTCGCCTCGGTCATTTCGGTGCCGGAGCTGACCTATGGCGCCCAGTGGATCAACTTCAACACCTTCCGCATCGTCGAGGTCTATCTCGTGGTCACGGCGATGTATCTGGTGACCGGCTACATCTTGCTTTTTGCGCTTCGGCTTGTCGAGCGCCGGTTCAGGGCGGCGCGCTGACATGCTGACCCAGATCGCCTATGCCTTGCCTTTCCTCGCCCAGGGCTTTGCGCTGACACTGTGGGTATCCCTGCTGGTCGTGGTGTTTTCGCTGATTGCCGGCGTGATCATGGGCGTCGGTCTGGTCTATGGCCCGGTGCCGTTGCAATGGGCCGTGCGCATCTTCAGCGACACCATCCGCGGCATCCCGATCCTGGTGCTCATCTTCTTTGTCTATTACGGACTGCCGGCCGTCGGGCTTCATCTGCCGTCGTTCTGGGCCGCCGTGCTGGCGCTGACCCTGTTCAAGACAGCCCAGGTCGTCGAATATTTCAGAGGTGCTGTCGGCTCCATTCCGAAAGGGCAGTCCGAGGCGGCGATGGCGATCGGACTCACCTTTCGCCAGCGGCTCGCCTACGTCATTTTCCCACAGGCGTTCAGGCGCTTCCTGCCGCCCTGGATCAACGGCGTCACCGATGCGGTCAAGGGCAGCGCGCTGGTATCGCTGCTCGGCATCACCGACCTGATGCAGGCCATCAACCAGGTCATCGGCCGCACCTACGAGGCCATGCCGCTCTATATTCTCGGCGCGCTCATCTACTTCGCGGTCAACTATGCCCTTTCGCTCGCCAGCCGGCGGCTCGAGCGGCGTTTCTCCTTCATCCGGGAATAGCAATGTCCACAAGTCCGAAAAACACCCCGGCCCTTCTCGACGTCCTGGACGTTTCCAAAGCCTTTGGGACCGTCCAGGTCCTGCGTTCGGTCAGCCTGCAGGTGGCGAAGGGGGAGGTGGTGACGGTCATCGGCCCCTCCGGCAGCGGCAAAACCACGCTGCTGCGTTGCGTCAACTTTCTCGAAAGCTATGACAGCGGTTCGATTCGCATCGACGACAAGGAGGTCGGCTTTCGCGAAGCCGGAACCCGCCAGCGTCGCAGCGAACGCGATCTCGCCGCGATGCGCGCCGAGACCGGCATGGTGTTCCAGAGCTTCAACCTCTTTCCGCACCTGACAGCCGCCGGCAACATCATGCTTGGCCTCACCAAGGTGCGCGGCAAGAGCAACGCCGAAGCGCGCACCATCGCCGAACACTGGCTCGGCCGGGTCGGTCTAGCCCACAAGGCCGACAGCCTGCCCGCCGAACTGTCCGGCGGCCAGCAGCAGCGCGTCGGCATTGCCCGCGCCGTGGCCATGGGGCCGAAGATCCTGCTTCTCGACGAGATAACATCCGCGCTCGACCCGGAACTGGTCGGCGAGGTGCTTGAGGTCGTGCGCAGCCTGGCCGAGGACGGCATGACGATGGTGATGGTCACGCACGAAATGGCCTTTGCCCGAGATGCCTCGAGCCGCATCATCTTCATGGCCGATGGCGGCGTCAGCGCGGCGGGTCCACCCGCCGAAATCCTGGCAGCCGACACCGACAATGAGCGCCTGCGCACCTTCCTGGCACGCTTCCGCGCCTCGCATTTCTAGAACGGGACAGCGAACGCTGTCGTAAGGAGCCTTCTTTCATGACGCCTTATATCCGGCTCGCCGCGTTGGGCCTGACGCTGCCCGAGCCGCCGACCCCGATCGCCAACTTCGTCACCCATGCCGAAAGCGGCCGGCTGATCTTCCTGTCCGGCCAGGGACCGCTGCGCACCGATGGCAAACTGTTCACCGGCAAGGTAGGAGACGATGTCACCGTCGAGCAGGCTTATGGCCATGCCCGCCTCACCGGCCTCAATCTGCTTGCCGTCATGCACGCAGCCACCGGCGACCTTGGCCGGATCGTGCGCGTCGTCAAGCTGCTCGGCTTCGTCAACGCCATACCGACCTTCAGCGACCACCCGAAAGTGGTCAATGGCTGTTCCGACCTGTTTGCCGATGTGTTCGACAATATCGGCGGCCATGCCCGCTCGGCGATCGGCGTCGGCTCCTTGCCTGGAAACATCACCGTTGAAATCGAGGCGGTTGTCGAGATCGCCGCCTGACCTTTAGAAGAATGGAATCCGAGAGATGAAAACCACTTCCACCGACGGCTCCAACACCACCATCCGCGAACGGCTCGGCCTTCGCCCGATCATCAATGTCTCCGGCACGATGACCGCGCTCGGCGCGTCGATCATTGTCCCCGAAGCGATCAGCGCCATGGCGGAAATGGCCTCGCAATGGGTGGAAATGGATGACCTGCAACGCGCCGCAAGCACGATCGTCGCGCGCCTGACCGGCGGCGAAACCGGTTTCATCACTGCCTGCTGCGCCAGCGGCATCACCATGGCGATCGCCGGTGCGATGACGGGGACCAATCTGCTCGCCATCGAGCGGCTGCCTGATAACACGGAAGGTCTCAAGTCGGAGGTCATCGTCCAGCTCGGCCACATCGTCAACTATGGTGCGCCGATCGACCAGTCGGTCCGGCTGGCGGGCGCCAGGGTCGTGCCGGCCGGCACGGTCAGCGTGACGCAGGACTATCATGTGCGCGACGCGATCAACGACCGCACGGCGGCGGGCCTCTATGTCGTTGCGCACCACACCGTGCAGTATGGCATGCTGTCGCTGGAGGAATTCTGCGAGATCTGCCACGCCAGGGGTGTCCCGGTGATCGTGGATGCGGCTTCAGAGTATGATCTGCGCGACTTCCTCGCGCGCGGCGCCGACATTGTCATCTACAGCGGCCACAAATTCCTGAGCGGGCCGACCAGCGGCATCGTCACCGGCCGCAAGGATCTGGTTCGCGCCGCTTATCTGCAGAACCGCGGCGTCGCCCGCGCCATGAAGGTCGGCAAGGAAAGCATCGCCGGCACCATGGCCGCACTGGAAGCCTGGGAAAAGCGCGACCATGCCGGCATCCGCCGCCGCGAAGACGCCGCGCTCAACCTGTGGAAGGACACGTTGCACGGGCTGCCGGGCGTCATCGCGCAGATCATCCCGGATCCGACCGCCAACCCTCTGGATCGGCTTCAGATTTTTGTACTGCCCGAAAGCCGGTTCACGGCGGCCGGTCTCACCTCGGCATTGGCGACGGGCTCGCCGCCGATTATCGTGCGCAACCACGAGGTGGAGCGCGGCCATTTCTTCCTCGACCCCTGCAATCTTCATCCCGGCGAGGCCGAGATCGTCGCCGAACGGCTGCGCGCCATATTGACCGCCAAGGACCGCCCGGCCGATGCGATGAAAGTCGCCCGCAAGGATTCGTCCGGCGTCTTACGCTGGCCAGATTGAACACCCGGCGAATCGCTACCTGAAATGCGTCGGCCGTAACCGGCACGCGCCATCATGCGCCTCCTGCCCTGACGGGCTCTCCAGGGCACCGGCCAGGAAACTGCCGGCTCCCTCTGCGCGCCTTGGCGGTTCCAGCTTGGCGGCTGCTTCACAACTTTTCAACAATAACTTTACAAATATCTATATTTGTGTGAAGTTATGACGATGAAGGATCGCTCATGACAGCCAACCGTTTCGCCACGCGCCTGAATTCCTTTGCCTCGCGACCGCAGGCCGAGTGGCCCGATCTTACCGGCAAGCCGTCGCTGCTGCAGATGGCGGCGCGCGCCGCCAAGGTCGAGGGGCTTACCGATCTCGACCTCAACTTTCCTGACCACGTCGGTGAAAAGCCCACGGAAATCACCCTGAAACTGGGCGATCTCGGGCTTTCCATCAATGGCTTTGCCATGCGCTACTACTCCAACCCCGCCTTCAAGCTCGGCGCCTTCACCAATCCGGATCCGGCGGTGCGCCGCGAGGCCATCGACCTGACCAAGGCCGGCATCGATGCCGTGCGTGAGGCCGGCGCCAGCCTGATGACGCTGTGGCTCGGCCAAGATGGCTTCGACTACGCCTTCCAGGCCGACTATTCAACGCTTTGGCAACACGAAATTGATGGGATTCGTGAAGTTGCGACACATGATCCCGACTGTCAGATCAGCCTTGAATACAAACCGAACGAACCACGCTCTTACAGCCTGATGCCGGATGCGGCGACGACCTTGCTGGCGATCCGCGATGTGGGCCTGCCCAATCTCGGCGTCACGCTCGATTTCGCTCATGTGCTCTACGCCGACGAACAGCCGGCCTTTGCCGCGGCCCTGGTGGCGCGTCACAGCAAGCTGCTCGGCGTGCACCTGAACGACGGCTACGCCAAGCGCGACGACGGCCTGATGGTCGGCGCGGTGCACACGCTGCAGACCATCGAGCTGCTCAGGCAGATTCGCCGCGACGGTTACGCCGGCGCCATCTATTTCGACACGTTCCCCGATATGACCGGGCTCGATCCGGTGCGCGAGTGCGAAGTCAACATCGCCACCGTCAAGCGCATGCTGCGCGTCGTCGACCGGCTGGAGCAGGACAATCGCCTGTCCGCCGCCATGGACAGCCAGGACGCGGTGACGTCGCAGGCCATCATCCAGGAAATCATGCTCGGGCCGGATAGCTGAGGCATCCGCGCCATCACCGTTTTCAACCAGGGAGGAATACAATGAAACTTCTGCTTGCCACCGCTACCGCCGCACTGATGGCGCTCTCGATCGGCTCTGCCTTTGCCGCCGACCTCGCGCCGCTCAATTCCGACACGGAAAAGGACCGCATCGACTGGTCGCAGGTCGAGGCTAAATTCGGCGCGTTCCCCAAGCTGCCCGAAGGCACCAAGGCAGGCGCGGTCTCCAAGACGCTGACCAATGAATACTGGCGCTCGCTGGGCGAGGGCTACACGGCATTCGGCGCCAAGGTCGGCGTTCCCGTCGTCTATCAGGCAGCGCAGAGCGAGGGCGACCAGCTCGGCCAGCTCACCATCGCCGAAGGCCTGGTGACGCAGGGCTACAACGTGCTGCTCGTCTCGCCGCAGACGGATGCCAATCTGCAGCCGATCATGGAGCAGGCCAAGGCCGCCAACGTGCCGGTGGTCAACGTCAATGACGCCGTCATCCCGCAGGCCGAGCATTATGTCGGCAATGTCCAACGCGACAATGGCGTGCGCGTCGCCAAATGGTTCATCAAGAATCGTCCGAATGGCGGCAAGGTCGCCATCGTCGAAGGTCAGGCTGGCGTCTATGCCGCCGTGCAGCGCACCGACGGCTTCAAGTCGACCATCACCGAGGGGGGCAATTTCGAGGTTGTCGCCAGCGTTCCCGGCAACTGGGACCGCCAAGCCTCCTATGACGCGGCCACCAACATCCTACAGCAGCACCCCGACCTGATCGGCTTCTATGCCAACAATGACGGCATGGCGCTGGGCATCGTCGAGGCTGTCAAGGCCGCCGGCCTGCAGGACAAGGTTGCGGTCTTCGGCACCGACGGCATTTCCGACGCCTATGCCTCGATCCGCGCCGGCGAACTGACCGGCACGGTCGACAGTTTCCCGGTGCTGACTGGCGAAGTGGCGTTGGAAACAGCTCTGCGTCTCGTCGCGGGACAGAAGCTGCCGCGCGTTGTCGCCACGCCGCAGGCGCTGATCACCAAGGACAATGCCGACCGCTATTCCGGCACCGGCGCGCGCAAGGCCCTGCTCGAGGACGCGGCAGCGGGCCAATAAGGCTAATCGGCGGGTGCCGGCCAGAGCAATTCGCTGCCGGCCGGCACTCTTGCCCGGAGATAGAACCCGATGTCACCCCGGCTGCAATTCAAGGGCATTTCCAAGCTGTTTCCGGCCGTACGGGCGCTCCACGAGGTGTCACTCTCGGTCGGGGCCGGTGAAATCCACGGCCTGCTCGGCGAAAACGGCGCCGGCAAGTCGACGCTGCTGCGCGTCCTGTCTGGCGTCTACAGGCCGACAGCGGGAAGCATCCTCATCGACGGCAAGCCGGTTACACTCGCCAACCCGGTCGCCGCACGCGCTGCGGGCGTCGCCATGATCCATCAGGAATTGCAGCAGGTACCGCGCCTCAGCGTCGCCCAGAACATGTTCCTCGGCCATCCGCTGACGCGCGGCGGTATCTTCGTCGCCCGGCGCGAGCAAGAGCGCCGTGCTGCGGATGCTCTTGCGGCCATTGATCCCTCCATCGATCCGGCGGCACCCCTTGGTACCCTGAAGGTGGCGCAGCGGCAGATCGTCGAGATCGCTCGCGCGCTGCTCGATCGCGCCCGCATCGTCGCCATGGACGAGCCGACATCGAGCCTGACGCCGAGCGAATTCGAACGGCTCGCCGAAGTCATTACAGGTTTGGCGCGCGATGGCGTCGCCGTCGTCTATGTCTCGCACAAGCTGGATGAGGTGTTCGGCATCTGCCGGCGCGCCACCATCATGCGCGATGGCGTCGTCGTCGATTCCGTCGATCTGAAAGACCTGTCGGAGAAAGCGGTCGTGGCGATGATGGTCGGCCGCGAACTGGCGCGGGAACACCATAATTCCCATGCCACGAACAAGGTCATGCTGAGCGCGCGTGGCCTCTCTTCGGCGACGAAGGTGCGCAACGTGTCGTTCAATCTGCATTGCGGCGAGGTGCTGGGCATTGCCGGCCTGGTCGGTTCCGGCCGCACTGAACTTTTGCGGCTCTTGGCCGGCGCCGATCGCGCCACGGCCGGGACGATTGCAATCGACGGCAAGGCGGCGCGCTTCGCCAGCCCGCGCGATGCGATTGCCGCCGGCGTCGGACTGGTGCCGGAGGAGCGCAAACGCGAAGGCATCGTGCCGCTGCGCTCGATCACCTGCAATATGGCGCTCGCCTCGATGGCCGTGTTCGCGCCGCGCGGTCTCATCGATCACGCCAGGTTGAAACACGTGGCCGTCGAGAAGATGAGCCGTGTCAACCTGCGGCCGTTTCTGCTCGACCGGCCGATTCGCCTGTTCAGCGGCGGCAACCAGCAGAAGGCGATCATCAGCCGCTGGCTGGCGGCGGGAACCCGCATCCTCTTGTTCGACGAACCGACGCGCGGCATCGATGTCGGCGCCAAGGCGGAGATCTATCATCTGATCGAGGAACTCGCCGCCGAGGGCCATGCCGTGATCGTCGTCTCCTCCGAGCTCCCCGAAGTGATCCGGCTTGCCGACCGCGTGCTGGTCATGCGCGACGGCACGATCGCGGCCGAACTCCACAGAGACGATATCAGCGAACAGGCGATCGCGGCGCACGCCATCCCGCAAACGCAAACGCCGGCCGCGTAACAGGCAAGGCAGAGGTGACGGATATGTCGGATACCACTCTGGTGCGGCCACGCGCCGAATTCCTGCGCGGCGTTTCCATGCGCGACGCCGGCACGCTGATCGGCCTTGTCGTGATCCTGGCAGTATTCGGCGCGCTGGTGCCTGGCTTCTTCGCCGAGCGCAACCTGATCAACATCCTGCAGCAGTCGAGCATCAATGCCTGTCTGGCGCTGGGCATGACGCTGGTCATCATCTCCGGTGGCATCGACCTGTCGGTCGGGCCGACGGCGGCACTCTCGGCCGTCATCTCGGCCTCTATGATGGTCGCCGGCGTGCCGTTTCCGCTGGCCATCGCCGCCGGCTTCGCCATTGGCCTTGCCTGCGGCCTCGTCAACGGCGTGCTCGTCGCGTATGTCGGGCTGCAGCCCTTCATCGTCACATTGGGGACGCTCAGCACCTACCGGGCGCTGGCACTGATCTACACCGGCGGCAATCCGGTTCTGGGCCTGCCCGCGGGGTTCCGCGCCATCTTCAACGGATCGCTGTTTGGACTGCCTCTGGCGGTCGTCATCGTCGCCTGCGTGGCTGTCGTCGCCTGGGTCGTTTTGAAGAAGACGCCCTTCGGCGAATATCTGCTTGCCGTCGGCGGCAACGAGGAGGCGGCCTACATCGCCGGCGTGCCGATTGCCCGCACCAAGATCGCCGCCTACATGATCTCGGGCCTGCTGGCGGCGCTTGCCGCGCAGATCCTGATCGGCCGGCTCGGCGCCGCCGAGCCCATCCTCGGCAATCTCTGGGAACTCGACGCCATCGCGGCTGCCGCCATCGGCGGCGCCTCGCTGATGGGCGGCAAGGGCAGCATCGTCGGAACCATCCTGGGCGCTATCATCCTCGGCGCCATGCGCAACGGTTTGACGCTGATGAACGTCCAGTCCTTCTATCAGCTTCTGGCAACTGGTCTTATAATCCTCGCCGCGATGCTTATCGATCGCGTGACGAGGGGGCGTGGATGACCTTGAGCGGGCTGGACCTGAAAGCGGTAGGACCGCGCATCCGCATGATGATGCCGCATCTCACCCCGTTGGAGGCGAAGGTGGTGGAAACCGTCTTCGGCCGGCGCGGCTTCGATGAGAGCATTCCGCTGAAGCAGATCGCCGAAGAGTCCGGCGTGTCCGAGGCGATGGTGGTCAAGATCGCCAAGAAGCTCGGCTTTTCCGGCTATCGCGACTTCCGCACCGCCGTCTATGAATACAGTCGCCTGCCGACCGCCGAGATGCACCAGGAACTGTCGTCCGACGACAGTTCGGCCGAGATCGTGCAGAAGGTGTTCCGCACCTCCATCCAGGCGCTGGAGGAAACGCTGGCAATCCTCGACATCGAGGATTTCGACCGCGCCGCCGAGCTGCTCTTCCGTGCCAAGAACCGGGATTTCTATGGCGTCGGCGGCTCGGCGCAGATCGCCCGCGATGTCTCGCACAAGTTTCTGCGCATCGGCATCCGCGCATCGGTCTATGACGATTCGCATATGATGCTGATGTCGGCCTCGCTGCTCGGCGGCGACGACATCGCCGTCGGCTTCTCGCATTCGGGCAACACGTCGGCCGTCATCGACGCCATCCAGCTGGCCCGCAAGAACGGTGCCCGCACGCTGGCCATCACCAACTACGACAACTCGCCGCTGGCTGCGGTCGCCGACATCGTGCTTTGCTCGACCGCGCAAGGGTCGCCGCTGATGGGCGAGAACGCAGCGGCGCGCATTGCCCAGCTCAACATCCTCGACGCGCTGTTCGTGGCGGTGGCGCAGCGCGACTATCAGGCGGCTGAGCGCAATCTCGGCCGCACCATGTCGGCGGTGACATCGAAACGAAAAGACCGGGGCTCATGACGACAACGCCGCTGGTCACCGTGTTCGGCAGCTTGCATTATGACATCATGGTCGACGCGCCCGATCGCCCGCGCAAGGGCGAGACGGTGACCGGCCATGCCTGGCATCCGAAATGCGGCGGCAAGGGCGGCAACCAGGCTGTCTCGGCGGCGCGGGCCGGTGTGCGCGCGGCGATGATCGGCGCCGTCGGCGGCGATGATTTCGGGCGGGCGTTGCTGGCCAATCTCGATCGCGCCAAGGTCGACCACCGCTTCGTGCGGGTGGCCGCTGGCGCCGGCTCCGGCATGAGCGTGGCGATCTTCGACGCGGGCGGCGACTATGGCGCGGTGATCGTCTCAGGCAGCAATCTGACACTGGGCCATGCCGACATTGCCTCAGCTTCCGATGTGATGGCCCAAACGGCAGTGCTTTTGTTACAGAACGAAGTGCCGGAAGCCGGCAACATTGCCGCCGCACGCGCCGTCAAAGCACAGGGCGGCCGCGTCGTGCTCAACGCGGCCCCCGCGCGCAAACTCTCCGACGAGTTGATCGCCCTGGTCGACATATTGGTGGTCAACGCAATCGAGGCGGAATTCCTGGCTGGCACAGCAGTGGTGGAGACGCAGGACGGGGCCGCGCAAGCCGCACGATTGCTGGCCGATCTTTATCCGGTGGCGATTGTCACGGCGGGCGGCGAGGGCGTCGCCTGCTGCGACCAGACCGGCGAGGCCTTTGCGCTGCTGGCCGTCCCGGTCAAGGTCGCCAGCACGCATGGCGCCGGCGATGAATTCGTTGGCGCGCTGGCCGCGGGACTTGCCCGAGGAGAGACCATGCACGCGGCGGTCACCGCTGCCAACGCGGCTTCGGCGTTGCTGGTCTCGACGCCAGAGGCCGAGCGCGACGGCATCTGACCGGCTGGTTTCCGTCTTGCCGGACCGAAGCGGCGGCCGCCTATCCTTGCGGCCTCGCGCGAATTCCGCTAAGGCGCGCCTTTGTCGCCGGGGAACACAGACTTGGACGATCAACGCGCCGACGTCGCCATCATCATGGGCAGCCAGTCCGACTGGGCGACGATGCGCCATGCCGCCGAAACGCTGGAAGCACTCGACATCCCGCACAAGCGGCTGATCATCTCCGCGCATCGCACGCCAGACCGGCTCTATGATTTCGCCAAGAGCGCCAAGGCGGCCGGTTACAAGGTGATCATCGCCGGCGCCGGCGGTGCGGCGCATCTGCCCGGTATGACGGCGGCGATGACGCCGCTGCCGGTGTTCGGCGTGCCGGTGGAATCGAAGGCGCTGTCCGGGCAGGATTCGCTGCTCTCCATTGTCCAGATGCCGGCTGGTATTCCCGTGGGCACGCTGGCCATTGGCAAGGCCGGTGCCACCAACGCAGCCCTTCTGGCCGCTGCCGTGCTGGCGCTGAACGATGACAAGCTTGCCGTCCGTCTGGATGCCTGGCGCGCCGCGCAGACCGCCAAGGTCGCGGCAGAACCGACGGATACGCCGTGAGCCTGCCCGCCGGATCGACGATCGGCATCATTGGCGGCGGCCAACTCGGCCGCATGCTGGCTGTTGCCGCCGCCCGCCTCGGCTACCGCACCGTGGTGCTGGAGCCGCAAGCGGATTGCCCCGCGGCACAGGTCGCCAACCGGCAAATAACAGCTGCCTATGACGACCCGGCCGCCCTTGCCGAACTGACAGCGTCGAGTTCCGTCATCACCTACGAGTTCGAGAACGTCCCGGTCGCGGCGGCCAGCGCGCTGGCGGCCAAGGTTCCGGTCTATCCGCCGGCGCGTGCGCTGGAAGTGGCGCAGGACCGGGTGGACGAAAAAACATTCCTCAACGGCATCGGCATTGCCACCGCCGATTTCCACGCCGTCGACAATGATGACGAGCTGACGGCGGCGCTGAAAGCGTTCGACGGCAGCGGCATCCTGAAGACGCGGCGCATGGGCTATGACGGCAAGGGCCAGCGCGTCTTCAGCAACATGGAAGCAGGCGGTTTTGCCGGCACCTGCGAGACGATGGGCAATGTGCCGCTGATCCTGGAGGCCTTCGTGCCGTTCGAGCGCGAGATCTCGGTGATCGCGGCGCGTGGGCTGGACGGTGCGGTCGTCGCCTACGATCCGGCCGAGAATGTCCACCGCAATGGCATTCTCCATACGTCGACCTTGCCGGCCGGCGTAAGGCCCGAAACCGCGACAGCAGCCCGAATGGCGGCATCGACGATATTGTCGGCGCTGAACTATGTCGGTGTCATCGGCGTCGAGTTCTTCGTGCTGGCGGACGGCTCGCTGCTGGCCAACGAGATCGCGCCGCGCGTGCACAATTCCGGCCATTGGACGGAAGCCGCCTGTATCGTTTCGCAGTTCGAGCAGCATATCCGCGCCATCGCCGGCCTGCCGCTCGGCAGCCCGGACCGCCACTCCGACTGCGTGATGGAGAACCTGATCGGCGACGATGTGCTGCGCGTCCCTGAGCTTCTCGCCGAGCCCGATCTGATGCTGCATCTCTACGGCAAGGCCGAAGCGCGGCCCGGCCGCAAGATGGGCCATTTCACTCGGATCAGCCGTCGCGCCTCATAAGGTTGCCTACTGCACGTCGTCGCTCTCGTCCTCGCCTGGAGTGGCGCAACTCACATCGCCTTTCTCGCAATTGGCCGCGGCAGCGAGCTGCTTGACGCGATCATTGGTCAATCTGGTCAGGCATTGCGAAACTTCCATCGAATGGATCGATCCGCCTTCGCTGGCGGCGGTGGAATGCGCGCACTCGGCATCGCGAAAAGCGATCCAGGCGCGTTGCGCCACCTGCAGCAATCTCTTGCCGCCGGCATCATCCGAGCTGGTGAGATCCTGATAGGCCTTGTTAAGCTTGGCGTCGGCCGCCTGATAGTCTTCGCCGGCACAGATGTTCATCATCTGCTGGCTGTCGTCGCTGCGGTCGCATTCCTGCGCGCGCGCAACCGAGGCTCCCGCCAGCAGGACAAGGCAGGCGGACAGGAACATTCGGCGCATGGTTCTCTCCAAATCACTTCACGGCGACCGCATCATCCCAGCCGGCCCAGGGCCGCGCAATGCGCCAGGCCGACATGGCGGATAATTGATGACAGGGATGATTCACAGCCGCAATGGAGCACGCTTGCGGTTGACAGGGACAAGGCTCCTCGTTTATGAGCCACCCACAGTTCAAAGGCGCGTCTTCTGGCGCGCCTTAAAATTTCGACCCGGACCGGGTCCACACCGACAGGCAAGACCATGAAGATCAAGAATTCGCTCAAGGCGCTGAAGGCGCGTCACCGCGACAACCAGCTGGTTCGCCGCAAGGGCCGCGTCTACATCATCAACAAGACCGCCCCGCGCTACAAGGCACGCCAGGGCTGAGCTTTCGGGCAGGAGGCTGTTGCCTCCGCCCATTTGATGCTTGTTGCCGCCTGCCGGCCTTTTCACGCCAAATTCAGTTTGACGTTCCGCCGCCCGGGACTAGAGTCCGGTGATGCGGATTCTTTTTGCATTTTTGACATCTCTGCTTGTTTCCGGCGCCATTTATGGCCCGGCATGGGCGGATGATGCTGTCGCGCCGCCGGCCACTCAGGACGCCCCGCCCGCCGCAACGACGAAACAAGCCCGCCTCGACCAGTTGTTCAGCGATCTGAAACGCGAGCGCAACGAAAAGGCGGCCGAGCGCATCGCCGGCAACATCTGGAGCGAGTGGTCGCAATCCGGCAGCGCCTCGATCGACCTGATGATGCAATGGTCGCAAAAAGCCGTCGAAAGCCAGAAATTCGACGTCGCGCTCGATTTCCTCGACCAGGTGGTGACTTTGCAGCCGACCTATGCCGAAGGCTGGAACCGGCGTGCCACCGTGCATTTCATGATGAAGAACTACGGCAAGTCGATGTCCGACATCGACCATACGCTGCAGCTCGAGCCGCGCCATTTCGGTGCGCTGTCCGGCCTGGCGCAGATCATGGCGTTGACCGGCCACAAGCAATCGGCGCTCGAGGCCTGGCAAAAGGTGCTGGCCATCTATCCGATGATGCGCAGCGCCCAGGACCAGGTCGGCACGATTTCGGAGGAACTTGCCGGTGAAGGCATTTGATCTAGGGGAGTAGGGGAATAAGGCAGTAGGGGCAGATTGTACCTGCGGAACACACACCCTACTCCCCTACAACTTATCCCCCTCCACCTCCGTATCTCCCCCCATGAACCTGATCTACGCCGCCCTTGCCTTCCTGATGGCGCTTGTCTTCGGCTTTGTCGGCGTCACCCGCGTCGGATCATGGCTGATCGAGCGCCGCAATCCGCCGATCGGCGAGTTCGCCGAAATCGACGGCGCCCGCATCCATTATGTCCATGTCTCGGCACCCGCCAATGCCGAGCTGCCGCCGATCGTCTTCATCCACGGCGCCAGCGCCAACCTCAGGGACCAGATGCTGCCGCTGCGCCCCTTGCTCGAAGGCCGCGCCGAAATGTTGTTCTTCGACCGGCCAGGCCATGGCTGGTCGGGTCGCGGCACCAACAACGAGAACCCGTCGGCGCAGGCCAACACCATTGCCGCACTGATGGACCATCTCGGCATTAAGAAGGCTATCATCGTCGGCCACTCCTTCGGCGGCGTGGTGACATCGGCCTTTGGCCGGGAGCATCCCGACAAGACGCTCGGGCTGGTCTTCCTCGCACCGGCGACCCACCCATGGCCGGGCGGCGCAACCGCCTGGTACTACAATCTGACCACCATGCCGGTGCTCGGTTGGTTGTTTTCCGAGATGCTGACCTATCCGGCCGGTACACTGCAGATGGCTGACGCCACCACCTGCGTCTTTTCGCCCAACAAGGTGCCGGACAATTATCTCAGCTCGGCCTCTATCCCGCTGGTGCTGCGACCAACAGCCTTTCGTGCCAACGCCACCGATGTCGCCGGGCTCTATCGCTATGCCCTCGGCGCCGCACCGCGCTACAACGAGATCAAGGCGCCAACCGTGGTCATTTCAGGCGATCGCGACAAGGTGGTCTATGCACATATCCATTCGGTCGGCCTGGCGCGCGACATTGCCGGTGCCGAACTCGTCTGGGTGCACAATCTCGGTCACAAGCCAGACTGGATCGCGCCCGACCTGACCGTCGGCGCCATCGAGAAGGTCGCCGGGAAGAGTATAGACCTGCAGGCGATGGCCAGGACCGTGGAGGCGCGCATCGCCGGCGACGCCTACGGCGCCGGCAGATGCGCCGATATCAAGGTACCGCAGGCCGAACTCGCGCCGACCTAAAGCGGATCGCCTGAATCCGTTCAGAGGCGACACGCTTTAGGAATCTAGCGGCTGACTTGTGTGTCCGATCCGATATAGGCGATGCGCAGCATGTTGGTCGAACCCGGTGTCCGCAACGGTACGCCCGCGGTGATGATGACGCGGTCGCCCGGCTTGCCGAAGCCTTCGTCGAAGGCGATGCGGCAGGCGCGATTGACCATGTCGTCGAGGTCGACGGCGTCGGGTGAGACGACGCAATGCGTGCCCCACAAAAGCGACAGCCGCCGCGCCGTGTTGAGGATCGGCGACAGCGCGATAACAGGCACTTGCGGCCGCTCGCGGGCGGCGCGCAGGCCTGTGGTGCCTGATGCGGTGTAGGTGATGATCGCCGCCAGCTTCAGCGTTTCGGCGATCTCGCGCGCGGCCAGCGAAATGGCGTCGGCACCGGTCGCCTCCGGCTCGGAGCGCTGGGCGTTGATGATGCCGGCATAGGTCGGATCGGTTTCGACCTTGGTGGCGATACGGTTCATCATTGCCACGGCCTCGACGGGATAGGCACCCGCCGCCGATTCCGCCGACAGCATGATGGCATCGGCACCTTCGAAGACGGCGATCGAAACATCGGACACCTCGGCGCGGGTCGGCACCGGTGCCGTGATCATCGATTCCAGCATCTGCGTTGCAACCACCACCGGCTTGCCGGCGCGGCGTGCGGCGCGCGTGATCTGCTTCTGGATGCCGGGCACCGCCTCGAGCGGCATCTCGACGCCGAGATCGCCGCGGGCGACCATCAGCGCGTCGGACAATTCGATGATCTCGGCCAGCCGGGCGACGGCCTGCGGCTTTTCGATCTTGGCCATGATCAGCGCCCGGCCGCGTGCGATCTTGCGCGCTTCGGCCAGATCCTCCGGCCGCTGCACGAAGGACAGCGCCACCCAGTCGACGCCCGTGGCCAGCACGGCATCGAGGTCCTTGCGATCCTTCTCGGTCAGCGCGCCGACCGGGAGGTCGGTGTCGGGCAGGCTGACGCCCTTCTTGTCGGAAATGGTGGTGCCGGCGACGACGGTGCAGACGATCGACTTGCCGTCGCTCTTCACCGCCTTCAGCTCGAGCTTGCCATCGTCGATCAGCAGGCGATGGCCGGCTTCGACCGAGCTCAGGATTTCCGGATGCGGCAGATAGACCCTGGTCGAGGTGCCAGGCTCTGGATTGTCGTCGAGGGTGAAGGTCTGGCCTTGCGTCAGCACTTCCTTGCCGTTGGCGAACTTGCCGACGCGCAACTTTGGCCCTTGCAGATCGGCCAGGATGCCGATCGGCCGGCCAACCGCTTCCTCGACAGCGCGGATGCGTCCGACCAGCGTGCGCATCAGTTCATGGTCGGTATGGCTCATATTGATGCGGAACACATCGGCGCCCGCTTCGAACAGTTTCTTCAGCATCTCCTCCGACGAGGAGGCCGGACCGATGGTGGCTAGGATCTTGACCTTGCGGCTACGTCTCATTGACTGTTTGTTCCCGGGGCGGCTGGAGCGCCTCCCGTTGTGGACTCATCGGTCAGCTGGACCATCCAGCTTGCCTGTTCGCCCGTGTCATATTCCTGGAATCCGGCGCGCTGGAAGCCCCGGGCGACGCAGTCGGTTACGCCGGCGATCTTGAACTCTTTTTCAGCCACGCACATGTTGATCGGGCCGTCCCAGCGTCCACCGCGCTCGGCGTCTTCTGCATAAAGATAGTAAAACCTTGATGACAGCGGCCCTTCGATCAGCGTCTTGCAACTCGATCCCTCGATGTGCCACCAGCCTTCGGTGATCCAGCCGGCCTTGGCGCGATAGCCGATGCCGACACCGACCAGGTTCTGCGTGGCGTTGCAGACGCGGAAATCGGCACGCGCCGGCGAAGCCACGACCATCGCCGACAGGCCTATGGCAAGAGTGAGGAGCGGCATGGCAAAGGCAGAGCGCATGCGCTGCCCGCCGGCGAAACTCATCCGAAAACCCCTCAAAAACCACATCAGCATCTCTCTGCGCCCTTTTCGGAAAAGTCCGGGCGCATGTCAACGCACCGTTTTGTCCAATTCCAATCGATTTAGAAAGGCTCCGGCGCACAATTCGCCGACGTGTGCCAGATTTCCCGGGAAACCTTGGCCAAACAACGGCATTGCGCAAGCGTCGTCTTCGTGGAATGACGATAGCACCCTCCCCGGAAGCCCGCGAACAGACCATTTCCCGCCAATGACCCGATCCACAGTTTTCGCGCCTTTCGACGTCATCGAGGGCGACCGCAAGCGAGGCATCGTGCTGTTGGGCGATCATGCCCGTCGCGACCTGCCCGACGACTACGGCAGCCTCGGCCTGCCCTCGGCCGAGTTCGACCGGCACATCGCCTATGACATCGGCGTCGAGGCGGTGACGCGCGAACTGGCTGCCCTGCTCGGCGTGCCGGCGGTGCTTGCCAATTTTTCGCGGCTGCTGATCGATCCCAATCGCGGCGAAGACGACCCGACGCTCATTCGCCAGCTTTATGACGGCACTGTCGTACCTGGGAATTACCCCATCGCTGCCGATGAGCGCGAGAGGCGGCTCGACGGGTTCTACCGGCCCTATCACGACACCGTCGGCGCCATGATCGCCTCGGTCGCACAGGCTTCCGCCCAGGTGCCCTTCATCTTTTCGGTGCATTCCTTCACCCCCGCCATGCAAGGAACCCAGCGTCCTTGGCACGTCGGGATCCTGTGGGACCTCGACGACCGCGTGGCGCGGCCCTTGATAGACATGCTGGCGCAGGACAAGAACCTCGTCGTCGGCGACAACGAACCCTATGACGGCGCGCTGCGCGGCGACACCATGTACAAGCACGCCATCGTCAACGGCTTCGCCCATGCGCTGATCGAGATCAGACAGGATCTGATATCGGACCAGAAGGGCGCGCTCGCCTGGGCCGAACGGCTGGCGCCGATCGTTGACGCGATAGACCGCCGTCCCGATATACATGTGGTGAAGATGTTCGGCTCGCGCACCGGGCCGCTATGACGGAGGTTTCGATGAACGAACTCAGCGACGAGCAGCAACGCGATTTCGAGGCGGCCGCCTTCCGCCGGCTGGTCGAGCATCTGCGCGAGCGCAACGATGTGCAGAACATCGACCTGATGAACCTCGCCGGCTTCTGCCGCAACTGCCTGTCGAACTGGTATCGCGAGGCAGCCAATGCCGAGGGCGTCGAACTCACCAAGGGTCAGTCGCGCGAGATCGTCTACGGCATGCCTTATGGGGAGTGGCAGGCGCTCAACCAAACCGAGGCCTCCGACGCCAAGAAGGCCGAATTCGAGGCAAGGCGCCCCCAAGACCATTGACGCCGTCGCCCCAGTGATCGCTTACGGCTATGTTTGGCTCAAAATGCTCCCAGAAAGAGCCTTGACTGAAAATTGAATCGATCTAATTTGCCGCGCGAAGCCATTTTCAGCGGGATTCGCCTCATGAACGCGTCAACTGCCAAGCTGACTGCCATTCGCGGACGATGGGCGCTCGCGGCCATTTTCCTGGCCAACGGCTTCCTGACGGGCAGCTGGGCGCCGCAGATTCCGGTGTTCCTGACCCGGCTGGAGATCTCGAAGTTCACGCTCGGTCTGCTGATACTCTTATTCGGCGTCGGTGCCGTCGTCGCGATGACCTGGTGCGGCCATTTGATTTCCAGACATGGCTCGCGCACCGTACTGCGCTGGTTCGTCCTGTGCGGCAGCCTCGGTCTGATGGTCGTGGCGCTGGCGCCCAACGTACCGCTGGCGGCCGCGGCCATGATCATCTTCGGCGGCTCGATCGGTGGCATGGACGTTGCCATGAATGCCAATGCCGTGGTGGTCGAACGGCGGCTCTCCCGCGCCGTCATGTCGTCCTCGCACGGCTTCTGGAGTCTCGGCGGCTTCGCCGGCGGCGGCCTCGGCGGCTTTGCCATCCAGCACTACGGCCACCTCGCCCACGCGGCGGCGGTAACGGTGTTTGCCTTCGCGGTGATCGCGGTGGCCGTTCGCCATCTCCTCACCGAAGACAGACCGCAGGCAGCCGAGCACCACAAATTCGCACTGCCGGCAAACCCGCTGGTTTATCTGATCGGACTGATGGCGCTGCTGGCGATGATCTCCGAAGGCGCGGTGCTCGACTGGGCAGCCCTGTATCTGCGCCAGGAACTCGGCGCCGATCTCGCCGTTGCCGGCCTCGCCTACGCCGGATTTTCGGGCGTCATGGCGGTTACGCGGTTCTTCGGCGACGGCATACGCAATCGCTTCGGCGCGGTGACGACGCTGCGCGTGTCGGCCCTCGTAGCCGCGGTCGGCATGCTGGTGGCTGGCCTGGCGCCCTCGCCCTGGCTCGCTATTGCAGCCTTTGCCTTTTGCGGCTTCGGCATCGCCAATATGGTGCCAATCATCTTTTCGGCCGGCGGCAACCAGGAAGGCATGTCTTCCGGCACCGGCATGAGCGTGGTCACCACTATCGGATACTGCGGCATACTGGTGGCGCCGTCGGCGATCGGCTTCGTTGCCGAGCATTCCAGCTTCGGCCCGATCTTCATCACCATGTCGGGACTGCTGATCATCGTGTTGCTGATGGCCGGGCTCGCTCACCGCGCCGAATTCGCGCCAGCACCCGCCGAATAGCGTTTCAGCTCCTCATGCAGAAAATCCACCACCCGGCGGATGCGCACGCTGGTACGCACATCGCGATGCATCGCCAGCCACACCGGCAGAACTGGCAGCGGCAGGTCAGGCAGCACCTTCTCTATCAAAGGATCCCTGTCGGCCAGCGGCTCCTGACCGAGGCCGATGCCGTTTCCCGCCCGCACCGCTTCCCACAAAACGAT
Source organism: Mesorhizobium sp. M0848 (assembly GCF_040319805.1). Lineage (NCBI taxonomy): Bacteria > Pseudomonadati > Pseudomonadota > Alphaproteobacteria > Hyphomicrobiales > Phyllobacteriaceae > Mesorhizobium > Mesorhizobium sp. M0848. Next base: position 19,893 of record NZ_JAMYOM010000007.1, read on the forward strand.
CTGGTTGTCGGCCCTGAAGCGGAAGCTGCTCCGGGTGACGGGGATACCATGCTGGGTAAAGCCCCTGATGATCTCGTCGCCGCGGTCGAAGCCGACCAGGTCGTGGTCGACAAGGTCGGCGGGCTTCAGCGGAGGGCCGCGCCTGTCGAGATAGGATTTGGCGGCGCAGGCGCAGAGCTCGATATCGCAGACCTTGCGTGCCATCAGCTCGTTCTGCGCCGGCTTGACCATGCGGATGGCGATGTCGGCATCTCGACGAAGCAGGTTTTCGACCTGGTTGGAGGCGACGATCTCGACCTCGATGCCGGGCTCCTCGATCCCCAGCCGCATCGTCATTTCAGGCAGGACATAGGCCGCCACCACCTCGCTGGCGGCGATGCGCACCGTGCCTTCGATGGCCTCTACCGAACCCAGCGCCAGCAATGAGAAGGCGCTTGCCTGCTCACTGACCGCCTTGCCGCGTTCGAACAGCGTGCTGCCGGCCTCCGTCAGTTCGTAGCCGTGCCGTCCTCGACGGAACAGTGTGACGCCCAGCGCCTGTTCCAACTCGCCGATGTGACGGCCAAGCGTCGGCTGGCTGGCCGAAAGCTTTCGCGCGGCGGCCGACAGGCTGCCGGATTCCGCCACGGCGACAAAGCTCTTGATCAGGTTCCAGTCGATTTCAGCCATTCATTTATGAATATCAGATCGCCATCTGTAGTCAATTTCCATTCGCGTTCGGAGCGACCATATTCCGGCTGCAGACACCAACACGGACTGCAAACACCAACCAGGAGAACTCAGATGACCAAGATCGCTCTCACCACCGCCGCCATCCTCATTTCCGTCAGCGCCGCTTTTGCCGGCAGCGACAAGTTTGGGTCGAACGACGCCAGCCAGCCGACTGTCACCAGCACCGACAACACGACCACCGCTTCGATCCACAACCCGGATGCGGCCGTCCGGCAGCCGGTCACGCAAGGCAGCAACCGCGACCTCTTCGGCAGCCGCTGATCTCGATCGCGCTTGTCGCTGATCCCGATCGCGCGTCCAGACCGACCACGCAAATCCCAACCCAGGAGTGCTTCCAATGACCAGTATCGCAATTCTCGGTGCCAATGGCCGGCTCGGCCGCGTGGTCGCCAAGGCCTTCATCGACGCGGGCTACGAGGTCCGCGCCGTCACCCGCAACGGCAAACTGCCAACTGAACTTGAAGGCGCTACGGCCGTTGCCGGTGACGCGCTCGACCGGGAAGCGCTGATCCGCGCCACGGAAGGTGTCGACATCATCTTCAACGGCCTCAACCCGATCTACACCGAATGGGTCAAGTGCCTGCCGATCGCCGAGAATGTCATGACCGCTTGCCATGCCAACAACGCACTGCATCTCTTTCCCGGGACCGTATACAATTACGGATCGCCGATGCCGGAGGTGATCACGGAAGACACGCCGTTCCGCCCGACGACCGACAAGGGGCGCATCCGCGTCGCCATGGAGGACCTGTTTCACCGCGAGGCCGAAGCACGCCGCGTCCGCACCATCATTTTGCGGGCCGGCGACTTCTTCGGCGGCACCGGCAGCGGCTCGTGGTTCGACTTGGTCGTCGCTGCCAAGATCAACAAGGGTATCTATACGGCGCCCGGCCCGGTCGACCTCGTACATGAATGGGCCTACCTACCGGATCTGGCCAGGGCTTTCGTCGGACTGGCGCAGAACCTGGACAAGCTCGGCGCTTATGAAGCCTTCAACTTCCCCGGCCATCCCGTCACCGACCTGGAGATCAAGGCAGCCGCAGAGAAGGCGCTTGGGCGTCCGCTCAAGATGACCTCGATGGCCTGGTGGGTGCTGCGCGCCGGTAGCCCGTTCGTGGCGATGTGGCGTGAGATCGTGTCGATGTCCTATCTGCGCTTCGAACCGCACCAACTGGCGTCGGCAAGGCTGGAAGGCATCATCGGCGCGATCCCGCACACGCCGCTGGATCAGGCCGTCACTGAAGCTCTCGGGGATATCGGCATTGCCACCGTGACCGGCGTTGCGAAAGCTGCCCTGACGTCCGCGATGGCGGGCGATGCTCCTCCGCACATTGACAATCTCCGCGGACTGAGAGGGCGCCTCAGAGCCGTCCCATCAACAGCAGCACCATAAGCACCACCAGCACCACGCCGACAATACCCGAGGGCCCATAGCCCCAGGAGCGCGAATGTGGCCAGGCCGGCACCGCGCCGATGAGGATAAGGACCAGGACGATGATGACGATGGTGGTGATCGGCATGAGAACCCCGCAATTCGACGTTTCGCCCAAGAACAATGCAAAAGGCCGCCCGGTTGTTCCGGGCGGCCTTTTGCGGTCAAATCGGCATTGGTCTATTCGGCGGCTTTCGGAAAGGCGATATCCGGCTCGGCTCCGGTATCCTGCCCCTGCGCATCGGTCGAGGAAATCTCGCCCTTGCCACGCCGGAACAGCCGGCTGAACCAACCGCGCCGTGCGCCCGGCTTGACCTTGGCGCGGGTGAACACGATCAGCATCGACGGCGTCACCACCAGCGTCAGCACGGTGGCGAAGGACAGGCCGAAGACGATCGCCGAGGACAGCGAAATCCACCATTGCGTCGACGGCGCGTTGATCGTCGTCTCGTGATGGAAGATTTCCAACCCGAGGCCGAAGGCGATCGGCAGCACGCCGAGAATGGCCGAAACAGCCGTCAGCACCACCGGACGGGCGCGCTCGCGGCAAGTCTGCAGCACCGCCTCGACCTTGTCCCAGCCTTCTTCACGCAGCCGGTCATAGGTGTCGATCAGCACGATGTTGTTGTTCACCACCACGCCGGCCAGAGCGATGACGCCGATGCCCGACATGACGATGCCGAACGTCTCGCCTGTTATCAGCAGGCCGAGGAACACGCCGATCGTCGCCATGACCACGCAGGACAGCACCAGCCAGACGCTGGTGAACTTGTTGAACTGCGCCAAGAGCACCAGGAAGATCAGGAAGATCGCCGCCCCGAAGGCCTTGCTAAGAAAGGCGCTGGCTTCGGCGCTGTCCTCGTTCGAGCCGGCCAGCTTCCAGCGGATGCCGCTGCCGAGATCCATGTCGGAGACGGCTTTGGTGACCTGCTCCTGCACAGCCGCGACCTGAGCGCCGGCGGCGACGTTGGCCTGGACGACCACCGTACGCGCGCCGTCGATGCGGTTGAGGATGCCGACCGTCGGCTCGGGCTTGCGCACGACGAAGTTCGAGATCGGCACCGAGCCTTGTGAGGTCTGCACCCTGAGTTCGTCGAGCGTCGACAGCGTGCGCCGGTCTTCGGGCAGCCGCAGCCTTATGTCGACCGCGTCGTCGGCTCCGGCAGGCCGGTATTCCGAGAGCTTCAGCCCGTTGGTCACCAGTTGCACCACCGTCCCGACCGAGGTTGGGCTGATGCCGTACTGCGCCGCCTTGGCACGGTCGACCTCGAGCGCCCAGTCGACACCGGGCGGCGGCAGGCCGTCGGAAATATCAATGACGCCGGGCACCTTGCCGATGCGCGCCGCAACCTCACGGGCCTTGTCGTCGAGCCCCTTGGGGTCGACGGCCGAAAGCCTGATCTGGATCGGCTTGCCGGTCGGCGGACCGGCTTCCGGCACGCGCACCTCGACATCGACGCCGGGAATGCCGGCCATGACGCCGCGCAGATCGTCCAGGATGTGGTTCGCCGCCTTGCGCTCGCGCCAGTCGATGAATTCGTACTGGATGACGCCGACGACGTCTTCGGGGATATCCTGGCCGCCGCCTTGCGTCTTGCCGACGCGGGTGTAGACCGACTTCACGCCCGGCCAGCCGAGCAGCCTGTCTTCCGCGATCTTGGTCGCGGTATCCATTTCGGCCAGCGAAAGATTGCCGCGCGCATGCACGTAGAGCAGGCCGTAATCCGGTTCGACATTCGGGAAGAACTCGACGCCGGCGCCGTATTTCGAATAGGCAAAGCCGACGCCGAACAAGAGCGCGACGGTCAGCACCAGCACGGTGATGGGGAAGCGCACCGCCTGCTTGACGATCGCCATGTACCAGCCGTCGCGATTGTCATCCTCATGATGCGGCGGCGCCTTGGCGAAGATCGCACCCAGCGTCGGCGCGAAGACAAGCGCATAGAGCATCGAGGCCGACAGCGTGACGATCAGCGTGATCGGCATGTACTTCATGAAGTCGCCGATGATGCCCGGCCAGAACAGCAGCGGTGAGAAGGCGGCGATGCGCGTCATCGTCGCGGCGATGACCGGACCGGCCATGCGCTTGGCTGCGAGCGCGAAGGCTTCCTCCTTCGGCATGCCTTTGCTCATCCGCCGTTCGGCGAACTCGGTGACGATGATGGCGTCGTCGACCAGCATGCCGACGGCCAGGATCAGGCTGAACAGCACGATCATGTTGATCGTGTAGCCCATCATCGCCAGCAGCAGGATGCCGATCAGGAACGACGACGGAATCGCAAGCCCGATGAGCAGCGAGGCGCGGCCGGACAGCGCGTAGAGGATGACGATGAACACCAGGATGACGGCGATCATCACATGGTTCTGCAGGTCGCCGAGCAGCTGGTTGACGAAGACCGACTTGTCCTGCGTGTAGGTGACGTTCATGCCCTCGGGCATCGACTTGACGAACTCGTCGGACACCGTTCGCACCTTGGCGATGGTGTCGATCAGGTTGGAGCCGATGCGCTTCTTGACTTCGATGGCGATGGCCGGCTTGCCGTTGAGACGGGTCACCGTCTCGGCATCCTTGAAGGTCGAACGGATCGTCGCGATGTCCTTGGCCTGCACCACGGCATTGGGGCCGGCGACCACAGGCAGTGCGGCGACATCCTCCGGCGTTTCGATCAGCGACGGCACCTTGACGGCGTATTTGCCCTCCGAGCCTTCGATGTTGCCGGCGGCGACCAGGCTGTTGGAGTTGCCGACCGCACCGATCAACTGATCGAGCTGCAATCCATAGGAAGACAGCTTCATCGGATCGATGACGACCTCGACGAGATCATCGCGCGCACCCTGCAGCGAGCCCTCGAGAACACCGGGAACCTCCTCGATGCGGTCGCGCAGTTCACGCGCGGCGGCGGTCAGCACGCGTTCGGGCAGATTTCCCGAGAGCGTGACGACGAGCACGGGAAATTCGGAAATGTTGACTTCGGTGACGACGGGTTCTTCCGCCGCCTGCGGCAGGTCGGCCTTGGCGTCCTGCACTTTGCTGCGCGTGTCCTGCAGCGCGGTGGCCAGATTGGTCTGCGGCTGGAACTCGACCAGCACGTAGCCGCCGCCCTGGAAGGCGGCCGAACGCATCTCCTTGAGGCCCTTCAGGCTTTTCAGCTTGCTTTCCATCGGCCGCAGCAGAAGCCGCTCCGAATCCTCGGGCGAAATGCCCTGATAGATCAGGCTGACATACATCATCGGAATCGGAACGTCGGGCTCCGCTTCCTTTGGCGTCGCCTGATAGGCGACCCAGCCCGCCAGCAGAAGGAAGACGAGGACCGAAATGGTCAGGCGGGCATTGTTGATTGCGAGTCTGACGATATCCATGGCTAACGCCTGTTCTTGAATTTCCACGAGCTGCGTCGCAGCCGATTGTCCCCGCCCAGGGCTAGTCCGTCGCGACTTGTGCTACGCTACTGGGTGCCGGTCGTCGCCTCGCCGAGCAGCTTCTTGATGATCGCCTGGTCGGCCTCGACCGGATTGACCAGATCGCCTTCCTTCACCAGTTCCTGGCCGGCGACGATGATGCGGGCGTCGGCCGGTATGCCGCCGAGGACGAGGCCGGTCGGCGTGTCGTCAACGAGGTCGATCGGGAAGAACGCCACCTTGTTGTCCTTGCCGACGGCACGGATGCCGAGGTCGCCCTTGTCGCCGAGCGTCACAACCGAGCGCGGCAGCAGCACCGCGTCGGTCGGCTGTGCGTTGAGCGCGATTTCCGCCGTCATGCCGGCCGGCACGGAGCCGTCGGCATTGGGGACGGCAACCTCGACGCGGAAGGTGCGGGTCGCCGACGAGGCGTCGCGGCTGATGTAGCGCACGGTGCCTTCGACCGTCTGGCCGCTGACCAGCCGTATGGTGGCCTTGTCGCCGAGCTTGAGATAGCCGAGATCGCGCTCGCTGACTTCGCCACGGGCAATCACCGGATCGAGCTTGAGGATGGTTGCCACCTCGCCGCCTTGCATGACGGAACTGCCAAGTTCCACCGGCACCCGGTCGATAACGCCGTCGAAAGGCGCCTTCACCTCGTTGCGGTCGAGTTCGGCCTGTGCCGTTTCCAGCAGCGACTGCGCCGAGGTCAGGTTCGAGCGCGCGGTGTCGAGCTGCAGCTTCGGCAGATTGCCGGTCTTCATCAGCCGCAAGGCTGCGTCCAGCTCGGCCTGGCGCTGCACCACCAACTGCTTGGCGTTGTCGACCATCGAGATCTTTTCTTCCGCCGCAAACATCAGCACCAGATCCCCCGTCTTGACGTGATCGCCTTGCTTGACAGGTAGCTTGTCGATGACACCGGCGACGCGCGTCGCCAGCACCGCCCGCTTGTCGGCTTCGGTCAGCCCGGAAATGCGGATGGCGCGTGCATAGGTCTTGCGAGGCGGTGTCACCACCGCGACCGTGCGCAGCGGTGCCTTCGGCTCGGCTTCCGCCGTCTTCGGCTTGCTCGCGTCCGGCGCCTTGGCCTGTTCGGCTTCGGCTGCTTTGGCTTTGTTGGCGGCTACGCTGCCGACCGACGAAAACTCGCCTGTCGCCATCCACGCCGCGAAACCAATGAGCACAACAACGGCTGCAAGCTTGTGAAACCTGATTCTCATCGTCGTTTTTTCCACTGCGGGTTCGGCCAGCGTCCTCATAACGCGGGCGCGTCGCCGATATGGGTGCGCGCCGAGCCGTGTTCAATTTGCCGTGATCGGCGAAGCGCGCTTCTACATCAAAGTTGCACCGCAATATAGTCTGAAAGTTGCAAGATCATTGCGCCGGCGGACAAGATGCGCCGGCCGCTGCCCAGTTTTCGATCGCTTGATAGGTTGCTTCGGCGGAGCCCGGGGCTGGTTCACGACCCGATCCTGGCGCCCAGCCCCAGGCGACCAATCTGTCGTCGCGAACATGCAGCGCGATATCTTTCAAGCTACGGTTGCCGTTGCGCAGGGGATCCTTGATCTGGGCGCAGATTTCGGCCGAGGATTTGCCGAACCAGGCCATCTCGGCTGGCGCCAGATGCCAGTTCTCGGCCCCGGGCGGACCGTGCAATGCCTTGGAATTGCTGGCGAAATGGCAAGTCGTGCAGCGCAGGCCCGGATTGCCGAAGCCCGACCCGTCAGCACCCCGCTGGACATTGAAGGCGTGAACGCGCGTACCGCCGTAATGCGCACCCGACCAGCGCGGCCGCTCGTCCGCGACATGACAGTCGGCGCAGCGCGGATGCGAGAACACCGCATAGACCTTGTCCCATTCGGACAGGCCTTTCGCCGCGTCGACGGTCGCCGGCGCCGGCATCTGGCTCTCTTGCGCGATCGCAAACGGCGCTGCGAGCACGAGCATGGCAGCAGGCGTCAGCATGATGAGGAGCTTCTTCATGCGAAGGCCACCGTTTTCGACAGCGGCAGCGTGCGGACGCGCTTTCCGGTGAGCGCGAAGATGGCGTTGGCGAGCGCCGGAGCCGCCGGCGGTGTGCCGACCTCGCCGACGCCGCCCATCTTGTGGAAGTTTTCCAGGATGGCGACTTCGAAGACCGGGCACTGGAAGATCCGCATGGCGTCGAAATCGTGGAAGTTCGACTGTTCGACCATGCCGTCGGCGAAGGTGATTTCCTGACCCATAGCTGCGGAGAGTCCGTAGATGGCGGCCGAAATCAGCTGCGCCTCGATGATGCCGGGATCGAGCGCGGTGCCGACATCGGCGGCGATCCACACCTTCTCGATGCGGATGCCGGCCGGCGTGTCCGCCACCTGGACGATCTCGCCGACCCAACTGCCGAAGGACAGCGTGAAGGCGATACCCCTGGCCTTGCCGGCGGGCAGCGCCTCGCCCCATTTCGCCATCGCGGCGACTTTCTCCACCACCTTCACCGCCGAGGGATAAGCGGCCATCAGTCTCTTGCGCATCTCGACCGGATCGATTTTTCCGGCAATGGCGATCTCGTCCATGAAACCCTCATGGAAGAAGCCGTTGACCGAACTGCCGACCGAGCGCCAGGAGCCGACAGGGATGGAGACCGGCGCCGCGATACCGCTGACCCGGTAGTTCGGAATGGTGTAGGGCTGGTCATAGGCACCGTCGACGATGCTCTTGTCGGGACCGAGCGGCGATATCGAAGGAAACAGCCGGCGCAGCATGCCGGCAATCACCGATGGCGAGGCCATCCTCATGTCGACGGCGACCGGCATGCCATCGTCGCCGAGCCGCGCCTGGAACTTGCCGATAGCGGCCGGCCGGTAGGCGTCGTGGCGCATGTCTTCTTCACGCGTCCAGGTCACCTTGATCGGGCGCCCGCCCGTCTCCTTCGCCATCAGCGCGGCGCACAGCGCGTAGTCAACCTCGACGCGCCGGCCGAAACCGCCGCCCATGAAGGTGGTGTGCACAGTGATCTTGTCCTGCTCGATGCCGACCGCGTTGGCGCAAAGCTGCCGCACCAGGGTCGGCGCCTGGTTGCCGCACCAGATGTCGAGCGCGCCGTCCCTGAGCTGCGCCGTGGCGTTCATCGGCTCCATCGTCGCATGCGCCAGATAGGGCACCGCATAGTCGGCCTCGACGATCCTTTCACGCGGCGCGTCGGCAAAGGCGGTGTCGACGTCGCCATTGTCGCGCATCACCGACCCCTTGGTGCCGAGCGCCTGCTTCAGGACATCTGAAATAGCGGCGCTGCTGAGCGGGTATTCGGGATCGGACCACTGGGCATCGATCGCCTCGGCCGCCTTGAATGCCGCCCATGTGTTGTCGGCGATGATGCCGAAGCCATGGCCGTAATTCGTCTCCAGCGGCACGATCTTGATCACACCGGGCATTTTCTCGGCTTTCGAGAGGTCCGCCTTGATCGGCGCCGACCAGAAGCGCGGGCTCATCTTGACCGTGCCGTAGACCATGTCCGGCAGCCTGACATCGATGCCGAAGATCGGCGCCCCGGTCACCTTGGCCAGCATGTCGATGCGCTTTTGCGGCTTTCCCAGCAGTTTCCAGTCGGCCCGGTCCTTGAGCCTGACTTCGGCCGGCGGCGCCATCGCGGCGGCGGCCGCGGCGACCGCGCCATAGGTCAGCGACTTGCCGGACGCTTTGTGCAGGATCGAACCGTCGGCCGTTTCCAGATCGGCGGCGGCGACACCGAGTTTTTGCGCCGCAGCCGCGATCAGCATCTGCCGGGCGACTGCACCCGCTTGCCGCATCTTGTCAAAACCGTCGCGTGTCGAAGCCGAACCACCAGTGCCCTGCAGGGCAAGGAACTTGCCGACCACACCGAGACCCGAGCGCACCGCCTGCGCGGTCATGCTCTCGTCGAAGAAGGCGAACGGACCGCCCTCTTCGAGGATCGCGGCGTTGTAATAGGCATGGGAGGCGGGGCCGTGCTCGACCTTGACCCGGTCGAGGCTCACATTGAGTTCTTCGGCGACCATGACGGCGAGCGTCGTCGAAATGCCTTGCCCCATCTCGGCCCGCGGCGCGACGATGGTGATGGTGTTGTCGGCGCCGATCTTCACATAGGGGTTGAAGGTCGCCTCGCCCTTGCCGAGCTCGGCCTCGAGCGGGTTCGGAAAAGGCTTGCGATAATAGTAGTAGCCGACGGCAACGCCGCCCGCGACGGCGGCAGCGCCGATCAGAAACGTGCGGCGGGCGATCTTTCCGACACTGGCCATGGTCAGAGCCCCGCCGTCTTGAGCGCCGCGGCCTTCTTGATGGCCGAGCGGATTTTGGGATAGGTGCCGCAGCGGCAGAGATTGCCGCCCATGGCGTTGTCGATGTCGGCGTCGCTTGGGCTGGCGACTTCGTCGAGCAGCGCCACCGCGCTCATGATCTGGCCGGCCTGGCAGTAGCCGCATTGCGCGACCTGTTCCTCCAGCCATGCCTGCTGCACCGGATGCAGTCCGCCTGCTGTGCCGATGCCTTCGATGGTCGTGACAGCGCCGCTGACCTGGCCAACCGGGAGTGAGCAGGAACGCACCGGCTGACCGTCGACATGAACCGTGCAGGCGCCGCAGGCGGCGATGCCGCAGCCGAATTTCGGCCCGGTCTTGCCAATGAGATCGCGCAGCGCCCACAGCAGCGGCATGTCAGGATCGGCATCGATATCGAAAGACTGACCGTCGACGGTAAGGCGCATGGGGATACCCTTTGTTGTCGTCCACTGCCAAGGGCGAAGCGTCCTCTCGACCGTTTCGCCCAATACAGATTGACAAATTTCGTCATTTTGTCAAATAGGATTTTGCAGGATAGAATTGCTCCATGAACCAGATCGAAGACATCGCCGCCACAGATCCCAAACGCGTCCGTATCCTGGATGGCGCGATGAAGGTGTTTTTGGCCTATGGCTTCACCCGCACCACCATGGACGACATCGCCCGCGCCGCAGACATGTCGCGCCCGGCGCTCTATCTCTTGTTCAAGAACAAGACCGACATTTTCCGCGCCATCGCCATGATGATCCTGTCGCGCTCGGTCGAGGCGGCAAAGATTGCCCTATCCGGCGATGGCCCTTTCACCGAGCGCATGATGCGGGCCATCGATGAGGCATTCATCTCGATGATGGGCGCGGTCGTTGCCTCGCCGCACGGCGCCGAATTGCTGGATATGAAATCGAGCCTTGGCGATCTGGTAGGCTGCTGGCGCGGCGGGCTTGGCCAACACATCGGCGCCGCGATCCAGGGGGAGGCAGCCAGGAACGGCGTCGACCTGGCGGCCAGGGGCCTGTCGGCGCAACTGCTCACCGACATGCTGCTCGACGGGCTGGAAGGCATGAAGGCGCGGATCAGAGATCCGGAGGGACAGCGGCAGGCGGCCGCTGCCCTGATCAGGGTGATCGACCTCGCCTTGAAAGCTCGATGAAACCAGCTGTATCGGGTTTCAGTTCAGGCCCGACGGCGAACCACCTCCGGATTTTTGCGCACAGCGAGGAATTCCTTGACCCGCCGGCCGGGTGCCGGACCGCGCACCGGCTTGAAGCCGTCATCGAGTTCGCCGGAGAGATCGAGCGTCGGTCGCTTGCCGACGGCGTCGTAATTCTCTTCCAGCCAGTCGCTGGCGGCTGTGCGGCCGAGGTCTCTGAGATACGTCAGGAACGCCCATTCGGCATTGACCTTTGATGACGCCGACAGGTCCTTGAACGCCTCGTCGGCATCGATGCGGTGCATGCGGATGTCGCGATATTCGCCATGCGGCAGACGGCCGGCGGCGATCAGTTCCTTGACGAAGGCGATCGAGCGGAATTCTCGCAGCAGCCCGGCGTTGAAGGTGATCTCGTCGATGCGGTTCTGGATCTCGTTGGCGCTCCTTGGCGTTCCCTCCCGCACCACCGGATTGATCTGCACCAGGAGCACATCCTCGGTCGCCGCGGTCTTGAAGAACGGATAGAGCGCCGGGTTGCCGCCATAGCCGCCGTCCCAGTAGGGCACGCCCTTGATCTCGACGGCGCGGAACAATTGCGGCAGACAGGCCGAAGCCATCACCACGTCGAGGTCGATCTCGCCGTCGGAAAAAACGCGCAACTGTCCGGTCTCGACATTGGTCGCCGAGATGAACAGTTCCATCGACTTGCAGGCGCGGACATTGTCGAAATCGATCTCCTGCTCCACCACGTCGCGCAGCGGGTTAAGGCCGAGCGGATTGGCGACGTAGGGCGAGAACACCCGCGACATGGTGTCGAAGAAGACATAGCCAGGCGTATTCTCGATCGACCAGTTGCCCCAGGCGACATCCCACGGCATGCGCTGCACTGGGCTGAACCGGCCCTTGGCCGCCACCGCGCGCCAGAAATCCTCAAGTTTTTGCCGCGCTCCCTCGACACCGCCGCGCACATATCCGTCGGCCAGCGCCACCGCGTTCATGGCGCCGGCGCTGGTGCCGGACACTGCTGATATCTCCAGCCGTCCGTCCTCCAGCAGGCGGTCGAGCACACCCCAGGAAAAGGCCCCGTGCGAGCCGCCGCCCTGAAGCGCGATGTTGATCGTCTTCTTCGTCTCCTCCGCCTTGCCGTTTTTGGTCATGGCGTCGTCCTTGGTGCGTTTTGGGTAGATGAGAAGATTTCGCGCCTCACGCGGCGGTCCAGCCGCCATCTACCGAGAGATGCGTGCCGTTGATCTGCGCTGCCGCGTCCGAGCACAGGAACACCGCCGCTGCCGCGATCTGCTCTACCGTGACGAATTCCTTGGTCGGCTGCTTGTCCAGCATGACCTCACGGATGACGGTCTCGCGGTCCATCTGATGGGCTTTCATCTGATCGGGGATCTGCGCCTCGACCAGCGGCGTCAGCACATAGCCCGGGCAGATGGCATTGCAGGTGATTTTTTCGCGCGCCAGTTCGAGCGCGACGGTCTTCGTCAATCCCATGATGCCGTGCTTGGCCGAGACATAGGCCGACTTGAACGGCGACGCGACCAGGCCGTGTGCCGAGGCGATGTTGACGATCCGCCCGCCGCCGGCATTTTTCATCAGCGGAATGGCGGCTGCAATGGTGTGGAATGCCGACGACAGGTTGATGGCGATGATGGCGTCCCATTTCTCGATCGGGAACTCTTCCACCGGCGCGACATGCTGGATGCCGGCATTGTTGACCAGGATATCGACCGAACCGAATGTTTCGGCCGCCTTGGCGACAAGCGCCCGGCATTCCGCCGGTTTCGACATATCGGCCTTGATGTAGGCGGTCTTCACTCCATACTGTTTGGCAATCGCGTCGGCCATGGCGTGGTCGGCGGTCGTGTCGGAGAAAGAGTTGACGACGACGTTGCGGCCTTCGGCCGCCAGCGCCTGGGCGATGGCCAGGCCAATGCCCGATGTGGAGCCGGTGATGACTGCGGTTTTTCTGGCGGCCAAGGGCGGAATCCTCTGGTTACGGCAAGAATGCATCTATGTTGCAGTGCAGCATATATGCTCAATACGACGCAATAACAGCGGCCAGATTTGTGGGCGAGATGAAATTTTCGTCATAAGCGGCCACACGGCCGCTCACCAGGAGGATATCGTTTGGATCGCCGGTCGCTCGCCAGGCGCCGATAAGCCTCAGGCAGCCAGCTCCGGCACAGGCCCGACATAGCGCGACTGCGGGCGGATCAGCCGCCCGATCGTCTGCTGCTCGCGCGCATGCGCGATCCAGCCGGCGACGCGCCCGGTGGCAAAGACATTGCTGAAAGCTTGTGGCGGAAAGCCCGCCGCCTCCAGCAGCAGCGCGGTGTAGAACTCGACATTGGTCTGCAGCGAGCGCGACGGCTTGGCGATCCGCAGCACGTCGAGCGCTACCTGTTCCACTGTCTCCGCGAATGCCAGCCGGCGGCCGGTTTCGCCCTCGCCGCCGAGTTGCCGCACGACGGACTTCAGCACATCGGCGCGCGGATCGCGCACGCGGTAGATGCGGTGGCCGAAGCCCATGATGCGCCTGCCGTGCGCGATCTCGTCGCGAAGCCAGCCGGCGGCATCGCCATGCGCCTGGATCGCATCCAGCATCTCGATCACCGGACCGGGCGCCCCGCCATGCAGCGGCCCCTTGAGTGCGCCGAGCCCGGCCAGCACGGAGGATGTCAGGCCGGCCTGCGTCGAGGCCACCACGCGCGTCGCAAAGGTCGATGCGTTGAGGCCGTGGTCGCAGACGGTCACCAGATAGGTGTCGAGCGCCTTCGCCAGCGCCGGCGAGGCGACGCTGCCGTTCAGCATCCTCAACATGTCGGCGGCATGATCGGCCCGGCTGTCCGGCGCGATCGGCTCCTCGCCGCGCTGCAGGCGCAGCAGGGCCGGCGTCAGCACGGCGGGCGCTGCGATGAGCAGCAAGGCGTTCGTCGATGTGTCGCCGTCCGGCAGCAGCGCCATGCCGGCGCGCATGGCGCTGTAGACATCGAGCGACGCCAGCCGGGGCAACGAGGGTAAAAGCCGTTCGAACACCTCAGCACGTGCCTGGCCCAGCTCACCCGTCAGCTTCGCGTCGGCGGGAAGGTCGTCGAAGAAGCCGTCGAGCAGCAGGCGCATCACCTGAGCATAGTCCCAGCGGCCGGCCAGCTCGGGCAGCGAATGACCTCGGATCGTCAGCCGGCCGCCAAGACCATCCACATCGGAAAGCACGGTTTCCGCCGCCACCACGTCATCGAGCCCATTCGCCATAGCCTGTCTCCTTGAAGCATTTCCAGATCGGAGATAGAGATGGGCAACGTTTCCATCAATCTTGATCAATAGAATCAATATTGGGGTTCGATATGTCGGAGTGGTTGTCCAGAGAAGAAGCGCTGGAGAGGCTCAAGGTGCGGGCGCAGACGCTGTACGCCTATGTCAGCCGTGGGCGCATCGGCATGCGGCCCGACCGCGCCGATCCGCGCCGCAGCCAGTATCGTGCCGACGATATAGAAGCGCTGGCAACGCGGAGGGCGCGCGGACGGAGCCCATCAGCCATCGCTGAAAGCGCCATTGCCTGGGGCGAGCCCTCGATCGCAACGGCGATCTCGACCGTCTCGCACGGTCGGCTCATCTATCGCGGGCAGGACGCCGCGGTGCTCTCCGGGCACGCCACACTGGAAGAAGCCGCCGCCGTTCTCTGGGCTCTGCCGGAACCGGTGGCTTTCGAAGCACCATTGCCGGACGCACCCCATCAAGCTGGCCGGGCTGCGGCCTTTGCGCGACTTGCCGTGCTTGCCGGCCAGGGGCGCCCATCGCTTGGGCGCAGCGCCGCCTCGCTGCATGCCGACGCCGCGCACGCGGTCGGCGTGCTGGCCGCCGCGCTGGGCGCACCGGCGGGGCCGGATCCGGTCCATCAGCGGCTTGCGCAGGACTGGTCGGTGGATGCCGGCGGCGCAGATGCGATCCGCCGCGCGCTTGTCCTGCTTGCCGATCATGAGCTGAATGCATCGACCTTCGCCGCGCGCGTCGCAGCCTCCACCGGCGCGCCTCTGGCCGCTTGCCTGCTGGCGGGGCTCGCGACGCTGTCAGGCCCTCGCCATGGCGGCGCCGGCGAGGCGGTGATGCAACTGGCCGAGGATGCTGCGCGGCATGGCGCCGATGCGGCGATTCGGCGCTGGCTCAGCCATGACCGGCCGCTGCCGGGGTTCGGTCATCAGCTCTATCCCGACGGCGACCCCCGAGGGGCAGCGCTTCTGTCGGTGATCGAGGTTGACGGCACACTATCGTCGCTGCGCGACGCTGCCTTTGCGGCGACCGGCGCGCTTCCCAACATCGACTTTGGGCTGGCCGCGCTGACGCGCAGTCTTGGCTTGCGCGATACGCCGTTCCGCCTGTTTGCGCTCGCACGCAGCGTCGGCTGGGCAGCGCACACGGTCGAACAGATAACAGGCGGAGGCCTTATCCGGCCGCGCGGCCGCTACGAGGGAATACTGCCGTAAGATCGCGAGAGCGCCAGGCGCTCACGACATCGTGTCGAGTTTGCGCTGCATGGCCGCGATCTGGTCCTTCAGCTCCTGAAGGTCGTCGGGCTTGTCAGCCGTTTCCTTCCTGGCCGGCTCGGGCGTTGGCGCAGCCGCCGGCGTAGAGCCAGCGGGCGGGAACGGCGTGAACAGCCGCATCGCATTCTGGAACATTTCCATGTTGCGGCGTGTCTGTTCCTCCAGCGCCTTGATCGGCGTAGTGATCTTCATCATGTCGAGCGGCGACTTGCCGATCGCCCCCTTCATCTGCTCGCGAAAGCGCTCCTGCTCCTTGGAAAAGGCGAGCATCGACTGTTCGAGGAAGCTCGGCACGATCATCTGCATCTGGTCGCCGTAATAAGCGATGAGCTGGCGCAGGAACGGGATCGGCAGCATGTTTTGCCCGTCCTTGTTCTCCAGTTCGAAGATGATCTGGGTCAGCACCGGATGCGTGATGTCGTCGCCGGTCTTGGCGTCCTGGACGGTGAACTCCTCGCCCTTCTTGACCATCTCGGCGAGGTCCTCGAGCGTCACATAGGTGCTGGTGCCGGTGTTGTAGAGGCGGCGATTGGCGTATTTCTTGATGATGATCGGATCGTCTTTAGCGGCCATCTACATCCTCCCGGGGACACCGGCGCGCCTTTGAGCAAGCCGCCGATAACGATTGTGCCTTTTTTTTGAGGATATGCGCAAAAGCTTCACAATTCCAAGCAGTTTGTGCAGTGCGGGATCACTAAATGCTGCATAGCAGGCAAAATATGCTGCGCAGCAATGGACGAATGGCCGCCATGGCAAGGCACGACCTGCTTGCGGCGCATGGGCGCCCTGCCTATTTCCGGTTTGACTTGGGGTTGGGAAAGGGCAAGAAAAGTCCCTAACGACAGAACGACACCCTTGAAGTCTGGAGAAGAAAATGTCCGCTTCCATCGTCATTGCCAGCGCGGCGCGCACGCCGGTCGGCTCCTTCAACGGCGCCTTTGCCGCCACCCCGGCGCATGAGCTCGGTGCCGTTGTCATCAGGGAATTGCTGTCACGTGCCGGTGTCGAACCAGGCGAGGTCGACGAGGTCATCCTCGGCCAGGTGCTGACCGCCGCGCAAGGCCAGAACCCGGCCCGCCAGGCATCGATCAATGCTGGCTTGCCCAAGGAAACCACAGCCTGGGGCCTCAATCAGGTTTGCGGCTCGGGCCTGCGTGCCATTGCGCTCGGCATGCAGCAGATCGCCACCGGCGATGCCAAGGTCATCGTCGCCGGCGGCCAGGAATCGATGTCGCTTTCGACCCATGCCCAGCACCTGCGCGCCGGCGTCAAGATGGGCGACTTCAAGTTGATCGACACCATGATCAAGGACGGGCTGTGGGATGCCTTCAACGGTTATCACATGGGCAACACCGCCGAAAACGTGGCACGTCAGTTCCAGATCACCCGCGAAGACCAGGATCAGTTTGCGCTGGCTTCGCAGAACAAGGCCGAGGCCGCGCAAAAGGCCGGCAAGTTCAAGGACGAGATCGTCGCCGTCACACTCAAGGGCAAGAAGGGCGACACCATTGTCGACCAGGACGAATACATCCGCCATGGCGCCACGCTCGACGCCATGACCAAGCTGAAGCCGGCCTTTGACAAGGACGGCACGGTGACCGCCGCCAACGCCTCCGGCATCAATGACGGTGCCGCCGGCGCGCTGCTGATGAGCGAGGCGGAAGCGGTGAGGCGCGGCATCACCCCGCTGGCACGCATCGTGTCCTGGGCAACCGCCGGCGTCGATCCGCAGATCATGGGCACCGGCCCGATCCCAGCATCGCGCAAGGCCTTGGAAAAGGCCGGCTGGTCGGTCGGCGATCTCGACCTGGTCGAGGCCAACGAGGCCTTTGCCGCGCAGGCCTGCGCCGTCAACAAGGACATGGGCTGGGACCCCTCGATCGTCAACGTCAATGGCGGCGCCATCGCCATCGGCCACCCGATCGGTGCTTCCGGCGCCCGTGTCTTCAACACGCTGGTCTTCGAGATGCGCCGGCGCGGCGCCAAGAAGGGTCTCGCTACCCTGTGCATCGGCGGCGGCATGGGCGTCGCCATGTGTATCGAAGCACTCTGAAGAACTCACTAACCGGGCGGCGCGAGCCGCCCGTTCTGTATCCAGTGCCTGCCAAGCCCGACAACAGGGCGGTATCAAAAAAAGGGGAAATGCATGACCAAGGTAGCAATCGTCACAGGCGGATCGCGCGGCATCGGGGCGGCGATCTCGATCGCATTGAAGACCGTCGGCTATTCGGTTGCCGCGAACTACGCCGGCAATGACGCCGCAGCGGCGAAATTCAAGGCCGAGACCGGCATTCCGGTCTACAAATGGTCGGTCGCCGACTATGATTCCTGCGCGGCCGGCATCAAGCAGGTCGAGGCCGATCTCGGCCCGGTCTCGGTGCTGGTCAACAATGCCGGCATCACCCGCGACGCCATGTTCCACAAGATCACGCGCGAGCAGTGGAAAGAGGTCATCGACACCAACCTGTCCGGCGTCTTCAACATGACGCATCCGCTGTGGAGCGGCATGCGCGACCGCAAGTTCGGCCGCGTCATCACCATCTCGTCGATCAACGGCCAGAAAGGCCAGGCCGGCCAGGTCAACTATTCCGCCGCGAAGGCTGGCGACATCGGTTTCAGCAAAGCCCTCGCTCAAGAGGGAGCCCGCGCGGGCATCACCGTCAACGTCATCTGCCCTGGCTACATCGCCACCGAGATGGTCAAGGCGATCGACGAGAGGGTGCTCAACGACCGCATCATCCCGCAAATCCCCGTCGGTCGCCTCGGCGAACCGGAAGAGATCGCGCGCTGCGTAGTCTTCCTCGCATCCGAAGATGCCGGCTTCATCACCGGCTCGACCATCACGGCCAACGGTGGCCAATACTTCGCCTGACGACGTGGCGATGTAGGAGATCGACGGGCCGGCACACCGGCCCGTTTCCGGCACGGTCCCTTTGACGTGCTCGCGACCGTAGCTGACCCAATTCGGCACGCGAAGGTTAACAGCCGGCAGCAGCCCTGTGCAAAAGCTCCCTGGCAACCTGTGGATTCTCGGTGGATAAACTGTTCACAACACAAGATATTGAGGTGAACAAATCGGGAAAATTACGCCATCGCCGATTCGTCGCCGATTCGTTCCGGCTATGAGCTGAACGTTAACGACGACAGCCGGAATCGCCTGCCCAACTGCTTAACGCAGGTTAAGAAAGATCAACAATTTCATAATGTTGGTCGAGGCGCGCCAAGCCACCGTGATTGTTTCCAGGCAAAGGTTAACGGCAACGCCCTCTTAGCATCAAACGGGCCAGTTCAGCGATTCAGCATGTGGTGCGACTCGCGGTCGCGAAATCCACATGTAGCCGTGAACAAAAGCTGAATCTGCAGGAGTCACTGATTCGTCGCCGATTCGTTCCAGACTCGTTCTATCCGTTAATCCGCAGCCGATTGAAAGCTTGACAAAACCACCTTCTCGCCGCCGACGGAACATTCCGCTTTCGCTTCGCGCCCGAAATCCCTATGTGTCGCCTGTCATACGCGCCATTTGAGTCACGCTCCCGACAACCAGAGGCCAAGAAGCCTTATTTCCAGGTCCCAGAAGCCTTATTCTAGGTTGATGAACATCCAGCCCAAACACACCGAGCCGCTGATCCTGTCGGGCCGCGACGTGACCGCCGTGCTCGGGCCGACCAACACCGGCAAGACCCATCTCGCAATCGAGCGCATGGTGGCGCATGAGAGTGGTATCATCGGCCTGCCGCTCAGGCTGCTGGCGCGCGAGGTCTACGCCCGTGTCTGCGAAAAGGTCGGCGCCCACAAAGTGGCGCTGATCACCGGCGAGGAAAAGATCCAGCCGCCGGGCGCCAGATATTCGGTCTGCACTGTCGAGGCCATGCCGCGCGAGACCGACGCCGCCTTCGTCGCCATCGACGAAGTGCAGCTCGCCGGCGACCTCGAGCGTGGCCACATCTTCACCGACCGCATCCTGCATCTGCGCGGCCGCCAGGAAACGCTGCTGCTCGGTGCAGCCACCATGCATGGCATTCTGCAGCGCCTGCTGAGGGGTGTCTCGGTGGTGACGCGGCCGAGGCTGTCGCATCTTGCCTATGCCGGCTCCAAGAAGCTGACCCGCCTGCCGCGGCGCACGGCGATCGTCGCCTTCTCGGCCGACGAGGTCTACGCCATCGCCGAGCTGATCCGCCGCCAGCAGGGCGGTGCCGCCGTCGTGCTCGGCGCGCTCTCGCCGCGCACCCGCAACGCCCAGGTGGCGCTGTTCCAGTCCGGCGATGTCGATTATCTCATCGCCACCGATGCCATCGGCATGGGTCTCAACCTAGATCTCGACCACGTCGCCTTCGCCCAGAACCGCAAGTTCGACGGCTTCCAGTATCGCAACCTGACCGCGGCCGAGCTCGGCCAGATCGCCGGCCGCGCCGGCCGGCATCTGCGTGACGGTACGTTCGGTGTCACCGGCCAGGTCGACCCGCTGGACGAAGAGCTGATCAAGAAGATCGAAGGCCACGATTTCGATCCGGTGAAGGTGCTGCAGTGGCGCACCGCGCATTTCGACTTTGCCAGCCTCGACGCGCTGAAGCGCTCGATCGAGACCAACGCCCCCGTCGAGGGACTGACGCGGGCATTGCCTGCCGTCGATGCACAGGCGCTCGAGCATCTATCGCGCGACGAGGACATTCGCGCACTCACCACCAATGCCAAGCGCGTGGCGCTGCTGTGGGAAGCCTGCGCGCTGCCCGACTACCGCAGGATCGCGCCGGCGCAGCATGCCGACCTCATCGCTTCCATTTACACGGACCTCGCACGCTACGGCCATGTCGACGAGAATTACATGGCCGAGCAGGTGCGCCGCGCCGATACCACCGAGGGCGATATCGACACGCTGTCGCATCGCATTGCCCAGATCCGCACCTGGACATTCGTGTCGAACCGGCCCGGCTGGCTGGCCGATCAGGCACACTGGCAGGAAAAGACGCGCGAAATCGAAGACAGATTGTCGGATGCGCTGCATGAGCGGTTGACGAAACGCTTCGTAGACCGCAGGACTTCCGTCCTCATGCGGCGCCTTAGAGAAAATACCATGCCCGAAGCCGAAATTAGTCCTACCGGAACCGTCCTTGTCGAAGGCCACCATGTCGGCGAGTTGCAAGGGTTCCGCTTCACCGCCGACCAGACCGCCGGCGGCGAAGACGCCAAGGCGGTGCGCACCGCCGCCCAGAAGGCGCTGGCCGCCGAGTTCGAAGCGCGCGCCGAACGCTTCGGCGCCTCGGCCAATGGCGACATCGCGCTTGGCTCGGATGGTACGCTGCGCTGGATCGGCGCGCCGATCGGCACGCTGGTATCAGGCGAAGACGCGCTGAAGCCGCGCCTGGTGCTGCTGGCCGACGAACAGCTGACCGGCCCGGCGCGCGACAAGGTCGCCGCGCGTGCAGAGCGATTCGTCAATTTCCAGATCGAGTCGCTGCTGAAGCCGCTGGTCGACCTCAGGAACGCCGACCAGATTTCTGGCATCGGCCGCGGCATCGCCTTCCAGCTGGTCGAGAATTTCGGCCTCATCAACCGCCGCGACATCGCCGAGGAGATGAAGTCGCTCGACCAGGAAGGCCGCGCCGCCCTTCGCCGGCTTGGCGTGCGCTTCGGCGCCTACCATGTCTTCGTGCCGGCGCTGATCAAGCCGGCGCCTGCCGGGCTGGTGACATTGCTGTGGGCGCTGAAGAACGACGGCAAGGACAAGCCGGGCTTTGGCGACGTGGTCCATGCGCTCGCCTCGGGTCGCACCTCGGTGGTGATCGACCCTGCTTTCGACAAGACGTTCTACAAGCTTGCCGGCTACCGCAATCTCGGCCGTCGCGCCGTGCGCATCGACATACTGGAACGGCTGGCGGATCTGATCCGTCCGGCGACCAACTGGAAGCCCGGCCTCGGTCAGCGCCCGGACGGCGCCTATGACGGCCAGTCCTTCATGGTGACGCCGCCGATGATGTCGATCCTCGGCGCCACCGCCGACGACATGGAAGAAATCCTCAAGGGTCTCGGCTATCGTGCCGAGCCGAAGCCGGCCGTCGAGGTCAAGGCGCGGCTCGAAGCACAGGACAATGCCGCGCGCGAAGCGGCGGTGGCGAAGCTTGCGACGGAAGAAGCTGCACGAGCCGAGCAGGCCGAAGCGGCGGAAGCCGCGGCAACGGATGCCGCAGCAGAGGCAGCCGTCGAAGGGTCGGAGCCGGCATCGGACGCAGTTGCCGTTTCGGAAACCGCGGCCGAAATTCCCGCCGAAATCACCCCCGACGCCGCGGCTGAACCTGCTGCGCCTGCCGTGGAAGAACAGGCGGACGCTCCTGTCGAAACCGTGCAAGACGAAGCGCCTGTAGCCGAGGCTGCGCCCGACGTCGCCGAACCGGCGCCGATTGAACCGCAGGCAGAGACTGAGACTGCCGAGATCGAAGTTGCAGCGGCAGAAGAAGCCGCAACGGCCGAGTTGGTGTCAAATGCCGCGCCGGCAACGGACGCCGCGCCGGACGAACCTGTGGCGGTGACTGAAGCAGCCGCCGGCGAACCCGCTCCGGAAGCCGAAGCGCCAAAACCCATCCTGTTGTGGCGTCAGGGCCGGTTCGAACAGCGTCCGCGCAACCGCGACGACAACCGAAGGAACAATCGCCCACGCAACGGACAAGCGCGCGGTCGAAGCGATGCACCCGTGGATACCGCCGGCGCACCGGCCGTAGCTGCACCCGGAGAACGGCCTGCCCATGAAGGCCGGCGCGATGGAGCCGGCAAGCCGCGCTTCGACCGCTCGAAATTCAAACCCAAGCCGCAGGCCGAAGGCGAACAGCGGCGTGACGGCAGGCCGCAAGGCGAGCGTCCCGACCGCCGTGAGGGCCGTCCCGACTGGAAGGGTGGCAGGCCGGATGCCAAAGGTGGTCCGCAAGGCGGCAAGCCGGCCTTCCAGCCCAAGCCGCGCGAGGAGCGCCCGGTGCGCTTCGACCCGGATTCGCCCTTCGCCAAGCTCGCCGCATTGCGCGACCAGTTGAAGAAGTAGAACCCGGCTCGCTTCGATGGTTGCCGAAGGCCGCCAGCGCATCGACAAATGGCTGTTCTTCTCACGCGCCGTGAAATCGCGCTCGCTGGCGGCAAAACTGGTCGTCGCCGGCCGCGTTCGCATCAATCGCGACAAAGCAGCGCAGGCCTCCGATCAGGTCAAGCCAGGCGACGTCCTGACCATCACGCTCGAGCGCCGCATCTTCATCTGGAAGGTGCTCGGCGCCGGTACGCGGCGCGGCCCGGCCGAGGAGGCCCGTACGCTTTACGAGGACATGTCGCCACCGCCCGCACCGAAGGGCGAAGCCCCTCCCGATGCAATTCCGGGGCTGCGCGAGGCCGGCAGCGGCCGCCCGACCAAGAAGGAACGTCGCCAGACCGACCGATTGCTCGGCGAAGACTGATGCCTGGCGTCCAAAAACACGCAGCGGTTTTGGGACAACGGCACGCCTGAGGCGAGAACTGAGCCCGGCAAACAGACGCTCTGCGGGACATGACTGACTTCCGCCGGGCCTTCAGTCTGGAATTCCATTCCGGAAACACCGGCACCGTCCGCAATGGCTACCCTTGCAAGCGGTCGACAAAGGCGTTACCTGACGGAAAAAGCCCAACAAAATGGGACGTCCCGGAGCCGACCGATGACCTATGTCGTGACCGACAATTGCATCAAATGCAAATACATGGACTGCATCGAAGTCTGTCCGGTCGACTGTTTCTACGAAGGCGAGAACATGCTCGTCATCCATCCCGACGAGTGCATCGACTGCGGCGTTTGCGAGCCGGAATGCCCGGCCGACGCGATCAAGCCTGACACCGAACCCGGCCTCGACAAATGGCTGCAGGTCAACACCGAATACGCCGACAAATGGCCCAACATCACCGCCAAGAAGGAACCGCCGGCCGACGCCAAATCCTTCGACGGCGAGGCCGGCAAGTTCGAGAAATACTTCTCGGCAGAGCCCGGCGAAGGCGATTGACAACACGGCCGCAAAGGCCGGTATTACGCTGGGTAAGAGGCACGTCGCATTAACCGGCTTGACAGGCGGCGCTGGCCTGTGGCCTTCGCTTGTGCAGCAAAACCTTGATTCTTCCGACTTTTTGTGTTACATCAGCGAAACATGCCGGTGACACAACGTCGATTTATGGCGCAGACGCCCCAAATCACTGAAAGGTGAAAATCCCATTCGGACCAGAGCGATCTGGGCCAGGCGGTCGCAATGTCGCGTTTGCCGGTCCGGCTTTTCCGATGGGTTCATCTGTTGTGCGGCTAACGATCGGCTTCCCCGATCGCGCGAGTTCGGACCGGCAGGACGCCGGTGCCACAACAAGGAGTTCAGGGCGTAATGGCAACGATCACCCCGCAGAAGAAGTCCACCGCTGCGCGTCACGGTTTCAAGACCGGCGAATACATCGTCTACCCGGCGCACGGCGTCGGCCAGATCGTCTCGATCGACGAGCAGGAAGTTGCTGGACACAAGCTGGAACTGTTCGTCATCGACTTCTCGAAGGACAAGATGCGCCTGAAGGTTCCGGTTGCCAAGGCGACCTCCATCGGCATGCGCAAGCTGTCGGAAGAGGATTATGTCGAGCGCGCGCTGAAGGTCGTGCAGGGCCGCGCCCGCGTCAAGCGCACCATGTGGTCGCGCCGCGCCCAGGAATATGATGCGAAGATCAATTCGGGCGACCTGATCTCGATCTCGGAAGTCGTGCGCGACCTCTACCGCGCCGACAACCAGCCGGAGCAGTCCTATTCCGAGCGCCAGCTCTATGAGGCGGCGCTCGACCGCATGGCCCGCGAGATCGCGGCCGTCAACCGCATGTCGGAAACCGAAGCCGTGCGCTTGATCGAGGTCAACCTCAACAAGGGCCCTAAGCGTGGCGCCAAGGCCGACAATGAAGAGGCCGAGCAGGAAGAAGCTGCCTGATCCTTCTCGCCTTTGATTCGAGAGATCCTGCCTGAAACGATTGGAGGCTCCGGTTTGACCGGGGCCTCTTTTGCTTTCGGGCGGCGGCTTCGATGTTGATGATGTACTGCGCACCAGCGTGCTGCATCGCGGCTTGCTGGCGCGCTCCGGGCCGTCCAGCGCGCGTTTTCGGTTAACGTTTGTCCCCACTTGTCGCCTTGCCAGCAAAGCAGACCGCAGCAATGGTTTCGCGCAATTCCTCGTCGGCGATCGGCTTGTGCAGGATGCGGCTGCCGCTGGCGCTGATCTCCTTGAGGCGCGAAGGCGAGGTATCGCCGGTGATGATGATGGTCGGGACAACGCGGCCGATATGGGCGTGAAGCGCACGGATCGCGTCGGTGCCGGTGGTGTCATTCTCGAGACGGTAGTCTGCGATGATCAGGTCGACCGGCGCATCGCCGGCAGCCAGCGCCGCCGCATGGGCCTTCCGCGCCTCTCCGGCGGAGCGGCCGGGATAGACACGATGTCCCTCCAGGCCGAGCAAGCGCACCATGGCATCGAGAACATCGCCCTCGTCCTCGACCACGATGATGCCCGCGGTACTGCTGGCCGGCGATGTCGTGTCGACCGCTAAGCGAGCTTGCACCGCGCCGGCCTTCGCGACGGTGATGGAAAACAGGGAACCGCGTCCGGATGTCGAAGCCAATTTCAGGGGGTGCCGCAACAGTTCGGCGGTGCGGCGAACGATGGCGAGCCCGAGTCCCAGGCCTTGCGTGCGGTCCCGCGCCGGGTTCTGCAACTGCACGAACTCCTCGAAGACCATCCCCTGCTGATCGGCGGGGATGCCGGGGCCGATTGTCCAGGACCTGTATCTCCACACATGCGCCGCGCCGGCGACAGCCCAGCAGGACACCACCTTGCTTGGTGTAGCGAAAGGCATTCGACACCAGGTTGTTGAGAATGCGCTTCAGCATCATCGGGTCGCTGTCGACGTAGAGGCCGCTGTCGACCACGCGCCACCTAAGTCCGCGCTGTTTCGCCTCGGCGGCGAATTCATTGCGAAGATCACCAAAGAGGTCGCGCAGCGGCACCGCCTCGCTCGCGACCGTGACGATGCCCGCATCGAGCCGGGAGATATCGAGCAAAGCGTTGAGCAGCCCACTGAAGTTGCTGACAACCGATTTCGCTCGGCTGGCCAGCTCGCGCGCCTCGCCGGAGGGTACGTCGCCGCGCTGCCCCAAAACGGCAAGCGTCGAGACCAGCAGGCTCAGGGCATGGATCGGTTGGCGCAGATCGTGACTCGCCGCCGCCAGAAAACGCGTCTTGGCACGGTCGGCGGTCTGCGCCCTGTCGCGTTCCTCTTGCAGATGCTCGACCAGCGTTTCGTTCTCCAATCGCAGGCTGACGGTTTCGCGCAGCATGCGGTAGGTGATACGGCAGTAGTAGAAATTGATCGCCACCAGCGATGCGAGCAGGAACAGGAAGGCGCCGGAAATATCGCTTTGGGTGGTCAGGCAGCGAAGGGCGACCGGCACCACCGTTGCCAGGATGGAACCAACCAGCGCCGGCGGAAAGGCCGACAGAGACGGCACCGTGCCGCAGACGAGACCAGTCAGGACAATGACCGTGAAGGACAGCACGATCGGCGCCTCGGGCATGAAGCCGACCCAGCCAAGCACACCCCACAGAAGGCCCGACATGCAGGAAAACGCCGTAGCCAGCCATGCCCAGCGCAAGATCGAGTGGCGATCCCGGGCGCGTCCTACGGCGTGGTCATCTCCAACATCGTGATCTCGATGGCGGCGGTCTATGTGCTGAGAACGGCCGTTTCCATCAATTGGCTGATCGGCTGGCTAGCGGCGCTGTATCTGCTGACGGCTATCCGGGTGCTGGCGTCGCGCCGTTTTTTCAAATTGCGATACAGGAGTTCGATCAGGGCCTAGCGTATCTTGTCTTCCTGCATCGAAGCCCTCCAATTGCCCCAAGTATTCTCCGGGCGGTCTTCCCCGGTACCGTTGATCTACCGGCAACCTGTTTCGCATAGATTGGCGATCGATCCATATACGCCGCTGCAGTCCTGGATAGTGCCCTGATGAATCGCCCGCTCACCGCCATACTCGCCGACGACCATGCCATCGTGCGCGAGGGGCTGAAGCTGCTCATCTCGGCAATGGACAATGTCTCGGTCGTCGCCGAGGCTGCGGATGGCGAGGCGCTGCTTGGCCAGCTGCGAAGCACGCGCGCCGACCTTTTGATCCTCGACCTCGGCATGCCAGGTGTCGCCGGGATGCAGTTCATCGCCACCATCAGGACCTTGGCGCCACGCCTGCGGATCGTGGTGCTGACGGCCAATATCGAGCCGAGGACGGTGCGCGCCGCGCTCAGTGCCGGCGCCAACGCCTACCTGACCAAGGACGGCGATCCCGAGGAACTTGGCGCCGCCATCGAAGCGGTCAAGAACGGAGGCACCTATCTGGCGAAAACCGTTCGCTTCGCCGTCAGCGATATGGGCAGGGGCAGCGAGCCGATAGCCGCACAGGAAATCCTCTCCCCGGTGCCGCTGACGCGGCGCGAACGGCAGATCCTTCAACTGGTGGCGCAAGGCATGATCACGCGCGACATCGCCGAACGGTTGGGGATCAGCCTGCCGACCGCTCGCAAGCATCGCGAAAACCTGATGGGCAAGCTCAATCTCCACAACACCGCCGAACTGACCGCCTACGCGGTTCGTCTGGGATTGCCCGCCGGCTGACATCGCAGCCGCGACGATGGGCAACCCCGCAACGTCCCCTTAACCATCGGCAGATTAGCCAAGCCCGATCACGATCCAAATACGGCATCTGCCGTATGTTTTCGGCCTGACCCCCAGCCTACTCCTCCCACGGCTTGATCACATGGGAGGAGCCGTCATGCCGTCGCTGGATCTTTGGATTCCGTTCGCCCTCGCAACGCTCGCCTTCGCCTGCATGCCGGGGCCGGCGATTCTCTACATGACCGCGCAAACGCTGGCCCATGGCCGTCAGGCGGGATTGATGGCGGCACTGGGTGTTCATCTCGGCTGTTACGTGCACATCCTGGCCGCGGCGGTCGGGCTCGCCGCACTGATGGAACACGCGCCGGTCGCTTTCTCGATGATCCGATTGGCGGGCGCTATATATCTTATTTCGTTGGGCCTTGCCATGTTCCTGGGCTGGAACCGGATGGGCGAGGACGGTGCCAGGCCGGCGCCGAACACATTTCGCGACAGCATGGTCGTCGAGATCCTCAATCCCAAGACGGCACTGTTCTTCCTGACCTTCCTGCCGCAGTTCGTGGACCCGTCAGCCGCCATTGCCGTAGGGTTGCAATTCCTCATCCTCGGCATCGTCGTCAATCTCATCTTCTCGATGGCCGACCTGGCGGCGGTCGGCATCGCCTCGCTCGCCGTTGGCCGGTTCACTGGCGGCGGCGCCGGATGGGTGATCCCCAAGACATGCGGTTCGATCCTCATCGGACTTGGCGTGGCGCTCGTCAGCCATCATATCTGAACCTGCAAATGAAAAGCCGCGGCTGGGGCCATCACCCGAATTCAACACACTCTGGGCCGCGCGCTTACGCGCCGCCGCCTTCCTTCTCAGCCTCCTGCTTCAGCGTCGCAATGAAGCGCTTGGTCCGTTGCTGCTCCGGATTGTTGAACAGCACCGCGGCCGGTCCCTTCTCGACGACGAGACCGGCATCGAGGAACACCACTTCCTGGGCGATCTTGGAGGCGAGGCGCAGATCATGCGTCGCCATCACCATGGTCGTGCCTTCGCTGGCGAGCTTGCCAAGCACGTCGACCACCTCTTGCGCCAGTTCCGGGTCGAGCGCCGAAGTCGGCTCGTCGCAGAGCAGCACTTTCGGTGACGGCGCCAACGCGCGGGCGATCGCCACGCGCTGCTGCTGGCCGCCCGACAAGGTCGCTGGCCAAGCGTCGGCCTTGTGCGCCATCCCCACCTTCTCCAGCAAAGCCAGCGCCCGCTCGCGTGCCCTCTCAGGCGGCCATCTCAGCACCGTCACCAGCCCTTCCATGACATTCTCGATCGCGGTGCGATGCGGAAACAGTTGAAAATTCTGAAACACCATGCCGGTCTGCAGCCGCAGGCGCTGGATATCCCTGGCCGGAACCCTGCCGCCGGGGTGGAATTCGAGCGTCTCGTCGCCGATCCGCACCGTGCCCGAAGTTGGAATCTCCAGGAGGTTGATGCAGCGCAGCAGGGTGCTCTTCCCCCCGCCCGAAGGTCCGACCAGCGCCGTGACGCTGCCTTCGGCAATGGTGACTGTCACGCCCTTCAACACGAGATTGTCGCCGAAGCGCTTTTCGATGTTGCTGAGGCCGATCATGAGCGTGCCTCCAGGAAGCCGCCATAGCGGTTGAGCCGGATCTCCAGCCGCGTCTGCAAGGCCGACAGCACCGAACTCAGCGCCAGATAAAGGATCGCCGCCTCGACATAGAGGATCAGCGGCTCATAGGTGGTGGCGACGATGCGCTGCGCCGCCTGGAACATCTCCGGCACGGTGATGGCGGCGGCCAGCGACGTGTCCTTGACCAGCGAGATGAAGGTGTTGGAGAGCGGCGGCACCGCGACCCGGCCGGCTTGCGGCAGAATGGTGCGCCGCATCGCCTGGCCCCAGGTCATGCCGATCGAATAGGCGGCTTCCCACTGGCCTTTCGGCACCGAGCCTATGGCCGCGCGGATGATTTCCGACGTGTAGGCGCCGATGTTCAAGGTAAAGCCGATCAGCGCCGCCGTGAAGGCGTCGAGCAGGATCCCGACCGACGGCAGGCCGTAGAAGATGAGGAACAGCTGCACCAGGAGCGGCGTACCGCGGAAGATCCAGACATAGAAGCGCACCAGCGCGACCAGCGGCTTGGGGCCGAACAGCCGGGCGAGTGCAGCACCCAGGCCGACCGTCAAGCCGAGAGCAAAGGACAATAGCGTCAGCGGCACGGTGAAGATCAGCGCCGCCCACAGGAGCGAAGGCAGCGACTCCAGCATCAGTTGCAGCCAGTGCGGCACGTAAGACCCTCCAGATTGGTCGAAGCAGCTTGGTCAAAGCAAGAATGCGTCGGCCATATCACGACAAAAGCGGCGGGCCGTCAAAGACGGCTCGCCGCTCGATAGTCTCATGGGCGGCGGACCGGCCCGCCTCCCGGATTACTTCGAAACGTCCTGGCCGAAATAGGTGTCGGAGATCTTCTTGTAGGTGCCGTCGGCCTTGATATCGGCCAGCGCCTTGTTGATCGCGGCGACCAGCTCCGGGTCGCCCTTGCGCACGATGACGCCGGAATAGTCGGCGTTTTCCTCTTGCGCGGCGATCCTCACATTGGCGTCGGGCTTGTGCTTCTTGAAGTCGAGGAACGACAGACTGTCATTGATCGTGGCGTCGGCGCGGCCGGTCAGAAGCAGCTGGATCGACTGGTCGAAGCCATCGGTGCCGACCAGTTCGGCGCCGTTCGTTTCGGCCAGCTTGCCGAAATTCGAGGTCAGCGACTGCGCCGACTTCTTGCCCTTGAGATCGGCGAAGCTCTTGATGTCGGTGTTGTCGCCGCGCACGATCAGCACCGCCTTAGAGGCGATGTAGGGATCGGAGAAGTCGTACTTTGCCTTGCGGGCGTCGGTGATGCCGACCTGATTGATAACGGCATCGTAGCGATTGGCGTCGAGGCCGGCGATCAGTCCATCCCACTTGCCTTCGAGGAACTCGGCCTTGACGCCAAGCTTGTCGGCGATCGCCTTGGCGATTTCGACGTCGAAGCCGACCAGTGCACCGGACGTGTCATGGTAAGTGAACGGCGCATAGGTGCCTTCCGTGCCGACCTTGATGACACCGGCGTGCTTGATCTGGTCGAGATTGGCGCCGGCATGGCCTGCAGTGACAGCCAGGGCCTGCAGCGTTCCGGCGATGATGAGCGACTTGAGCCATTTCATTTTTCTGTGATCCCGTCCTTGGCCGGCTGGCCGGCATATTTGTGAGCGCTGGAAACTGACAGATGCAAGCAGAAAAAATAAGGAACAGAATTTCAAAAACAACCGGTTTATGAAACCTAATTCTCCAAATGGCACTTTCTGCTCGTCATCGCAGCCATCACGAACCGTCCTGGGAATCCTTCAGGCAACACAATCCCGCCGCCACGGTCGCGGAACCTTTCCCGCGCATGGCAGTTCTGGCTGTTGTAGGGCACGACGCCGCCATTTCAACCCGGGCGCCAGCCAAGTTTGCAAAGTCATCCGCACCACCCAGGGAGCGCCTCATGATGGAAGACACGGCAGGACGGATCATGGTCCGCGCGGCAATGAAGGCTCCCTACCTCGAGCGTGACGAAGAGCATCGGCTTGCATTGCTCTGGAAAGAGGACAACGACCAGAACGCGCTGCACAGCATCACCGTCGCCCATATGCGGCTGGTCATTTCCATGGCCTCCAAATTCCGCCATTACGGCCTGCCGCTCGGCGACCTGGTTCAGGAGGGTCATGTCGGACTGCTCGAGGCCGCCGCCCGCTTCGAGCCGGAGCGCGAGGTGCGGTTCTCGACCTATGCGACATGGTGGATTCGCGCCTCGATGCAGGACTATATCCTGCGCAACTGGTCTATCGTGCGTGGTGGCACCAGCTCGGCCCAGAAGGCGCTGTTCTTCAATTTGCGACGCCTGCGCGCGCGGTTGGCGAATGGCACGGAGCCGCTCTCCAACGCCACGCTCTATCGCGAGGTGTCGGAGGCGCTTGGCGTCTCCGAAGCCGATGTGGCGATGATGGATTCGCGGCTCTCGGCGCCCGACTCCTCGCTCAACATGCCTATTGCCGACGATGCGGGTTCGACCGAGCGCATGGATTTCCTGATTTCGGACGATCCGCTGCCCGACGAGATCGTCGGCGACAAGATCGATGTCGCGCGCCGCTCGCTCTGGCTGAGGGAGGCGCTTCGCGCGCTCAACGCACGGGAACTGAGGATCATCGAGGAACGGCGGCTGAACGACGAGGGCGCCACACTCGAAGCGCTCGGCGAAACGCTCGGCATCTCCAAGGAACGCGTCCGCCAGATCGAGGCCCGCGCCATGGAAAAGCTCAAGGTCGCATTGGTGAAGCAGAATCCGGAGTTCATGGCGACTGCCGCCTGAACGGCGGCAGGCGTCCAGCGGCGCCTACTTGTCGGTGACGATCTTGACCTTGTCGCCGGCCGAAACCGCGGCACCGGGCGACAGCGCATTGAGGACGCGGAACAGGTCGAGCTTGCGGTCGACGCCGACCATCTGCGCCGAAAGCGAACCCATCGTCTGCCCAGGCTGGACGGTGACGACGCGGATGTGCAGCGGCTTCAGCGCCGCCTTTTCGGCAGCGCTCAAAATCCGGAACGAGCCGCTGACCGAGCGGGCGATCGTGTCCAGCGACGTGCTGGCGGAAGGGGCCGCGGTCAGCAGCCGGTAGACCTGGCCGCCGGCGCGGATGACCGCAATGTCGAACTGCCAGCCTTCGGCGCCGGCATGCGCGGTCGCCGCCTCATTGCCGTTGATGGTTTCCTGCTTGACGCTGCTGTCGACGAGACCAGCCACCCAGCCGCTGCGGATATAGTCCGTCAGCGCCCGGTTCTTGTCGATGGAAACGCCATCGAAACGGATCGCTATGTCGCCGGGGCCGGTGGCCGTCACCGCTGCCGCCGAATTGTCGATGATGAAGCCGTCCGGCACCGTGAACGACACGCCGAGGCCCGGGTGCAGGAAGGTTTCGCCGCGCACATAGCCTTCCTCGGGTGTGTCGCCATAGAGCAGGCCGTCTATGCCGGCGAGGAAGGAATCGCGGTCGCGCGTGCCGACGCCCGGCGCGCCGAACTGGCGGGCATGGCGCTGCGCCAGATCGATGCGCTGCGGCGTGTTTGGGTGCGTGGCCAGGAAGTCCAGGCTGGCGTCGGTGGCGCCACTGATCGAGCGGAAATCGGTATAGGCCGACATCGATTGAAGGAAGCGGCCTGCGGCGAAAGGATCGTAGCCGGCCTCGCCGATCGATTTGATGCCGATGGCGTCGGCTTCCAGCTCCTGGTTGCGCGAAAATTGCGCCAGCCTCAGCTTGCCGCGGATCAACGCCGCCTTGGCGGTTGGGCTGTCGCCGAGCACGTCCGAAACCACCTTGGTGGCCAGGCCTTCCTCGGCTTCCAGTTGCTGGCGCTGCAGGCCGTGATTGGCGGTGACGTGGCCCATCTCATGCGCGATGACGGCGGCAAGCTCGGCCGAATCATTGGCCAGCGCCAGGAGGCCGCGGGTGATGTAGAGATAGCCGCCCGGCAGCGCGAAGGCGTTGACGTTGGGCGAATTTAAAATGGTGATGCGATAGGTCTGTGTCGGGTTGGCGGACACCACCGTCAAACTACCGACCACCTTGGCGACCATGCGTTCGAGCTTGGGGTCGGAATATTCACCGCCATAAGTCGCCAGGATGCGCGGGTGCTGCGCCTTGGCCAATTCGGCGAGCTTGTTGTTGGCGCCGACATTGTCCACCGTGATCGGCTTGTCGGAAGGCTGGAAGCCGGATTCCTGAACTTCCGGCGGCGTGAACATCTGGCAGCTTGCCAACGCCACGGCAAAACCGGCCAGCGCGAGAAAACGCGCCAGCGGTTTCATTCCCAATGTGTTAGCGCCGATCGCCAGAACGGCTTCCTTTCGGGTCCCGGCGCGTGACCACGAAAATCGGGGGCGATCTTCGGAACGTGTCATGCGCTATCTCAAACTGCTGCAGCATCCGTGCCCGTCCCTTAGGGCGGCGGCGGATACTGCAGGCAAATCACGGCCGGTGCCGGACCGGTAGGGCGGACCTAGCCACACTCCCCCGGTCATGGCAAGCAAACGCCACATCGCCTGGAGCCGGTTTGACCGTAAATTATGTCCGCTTCCGGGCAACATCGCGTGATGTGGAATATCCAGTACCCGCGCCGATATAGCGCCGGAACGCCTCCGGACCAGCCCCGGTAAAGAAATCATCAGCCTTGCCGGTTGCGGCCACCAACCCATTGTCGACAAACACCATGTGCTCGCCGATGCGGCGTGCATCCTCGGGCTGGTGGGTGACAAATAGCACCGTCATGGCGCGTTCGGCATGAACGGCAGCAACCAGATCCAGCATCTCGTCGCGCAAAGCGGGTCCGAGCGAAGCGAAGGGCTCGTCGAGCAGCAACACCGGTCGGTCGCGCACCAGCACGCGGGCCAGTGCGACGCGCTGGCGTTCGCCCCCGGAGAGCTCGCGCGGCAGGCGTTTCTCCTTGCCCGCGAGACCGGTGCGCGCAAGCGCCTCGGCGACCGCGACGCGGTCCGCCTCGGTCAGTCCCAGGGAGGGCGAGCGGCCGAGCCCGACATTCTGCTCGACGGAAAGATGCGCGAAGAGATTGTTCTCCTGGAACACCATCGACACCGGCCGCGCCGAGGCCGGCTCGGCGCTGACATCGGCCCCGCCGATCAGCACGCGGCCCGATTGTGGGGTCTCGAAGCCGGCGACCAGATTGAGCAGCGTCGACTTGCCCGAACCGCTCGGACCCATGATGGCGGTGATCTTCGCCGTGGCGAACTCGACGTCGAAGACAAGTGGCGCATCGCCATAGCTGCCATAACTGAACGACACATTGTCTAGCCGCACCGGCGCGCCCTTTTCGAGCCTGTTGGCCGCCCTCTCACGCATCGCGGACCTTCTCCCTTCCCAGCCAGTGCGCCGCCACGATCAACGCGAGACAGACGAAGCCGAGCAGCAGTGCCAGGCCGGCGGCATCCTCGGTGCGGTAGCTGCCCATCCGTGCCAGAAGAAGGTAAGGCAATGTCTGCACGGAATCACTGCCGAACAGGGCAATGACACCGAGATCGCCGAGCGACAGCGCCATGGCGAAAGCGAAGGCCGTGGCGAGCGGTCGCCGCAGCGACGGCCAGTCGACCAGCATCAGCCGGTTCCAGCCCGCAATGCCGAGCTGTGCGCAGAGCCGTTCGTGACGCTCGCTCGCCGCATCATAGGCGGGACGCACGGCGCGTAGGGCGAACGGCATCGCCATCACCGCATTGACGGTGACGACCATGACCGGGGCGATGGCGAAGGCATCGCCGACATGGCGCAGCAACAGGAACCAGCCAGCGCCGACGACGATCGGCGGCACGACAAGGACAAAACCGGCGCCTGTATCGGTGGCGCGTTCGAGCAGTGTCTTTGCGCCGGCACGGCGGTTCAGCGCCAGTGCCCGCCGCGCCATGGTCAGCACCAGCGACAGCATCACCGAAAGCAGCGCCGACAGGAAGGCGAGCGCTGCGCTGGTCAGCGTTGCCTGCCGGACGGTGGCCTCGCTGGCCAAACGGCCGAGGTCCGCACCCAACCCGGCCACCACGGTTGCCGCCATCGGCCCAACGACGAACAGCAGCGCCAGGATGATGACTAGCGCGTTCAACCAGGTCTCGCTCCGATTGACCGAGAGATAGCGGCGTTGCGCGACCGGCAAATTGGTGTCGCCGATCACATTGGCGCCTAGGCGCGTCAGGGCCAGCACAACGATAAAGGTCAAGGCGATCTGCAACAGCGTCAGTGTAACGGCCCGCGCGGGATCGAAATCGAAGCGCAGCGCCTGGTAGATGCCGACCTCAAGCGTCGTCGCGGCCGGCCCGCCGCCGAGCGTCAGCACGATGGTGAAGGATGTGATGCAGAGCATGAACACCAGCCCGGCGACGCCGGGCAGTGCGGCGCGCAGCGTTGGCCATTCGATCAGCCGGAACGCCGGCCGCGCCGCCATGCCGAGCTGGCTCGCCAACCGCCATTGGTCGGCCGGTATGGTCTGCAGCGCCTCGAGGAACAGCCGCGTCGCCAGCGGCAGGTTGAAGAAGACATGGGCGACGAGGATGCCGGACAGGCCATAGATGCCCGGCCAGCTTCCCCCGCCGATCACGGCAAGCACGCCGGCGAAATAGCCGGCACGGCCATAAAGCGCCAGGATGCCGAGTGCTGCGACAATAGCCGGCAGCGCCAACGGCACGGCGAAGATCTGCAGGATGAAGGCGCGAGCGAAGAAACGTGGGTGCCGCGACAGAGCGCGCGCCACGAACAGCGCCGGGATGACCGAAAGCAGCGTCGAGAGCGCCGCTTGCCAGAGCGTGAAGCGAATGACGCGAAGCAGATAGGGATCGAAGGTTGCCCAGGCGCCCGAGAAATCATGGGCGCCCTCGAAAAGCAGGCCAGCAAACGCGCCGCCGATCAGCAGCGCGATTGCAGCGAGCGCGAGGGTGCCAGCGGTGATGCGGGGGTCAGACGCGCGTTGCACGCTGGACCACCATTCTTTCCATCGCGGCAATTACAAAGGATTGCGTTCCTTGGCGCCCCCCTCTGTCCTGCCGGACATCTCCCCCTCCAGGGAGGAGATCGGCCGTCACCCATGCTTCCGCTAGTCTCCAACGTTGCCGGACTATAACCAGCAACGACGCTGCCAATCTCCCCCCTTGAGGGGGAGATTGCCGGCAGGCCAGAGGGGGGTGGAGTGGCGCGAACATCAAAAGAACTCGCAAGCCTACTTGCTCATCACCGCCAGCCATTCATCGACCCAAGCCTTGCGGTTGGCAGCGACCTCTTGCGGGCTGAACAGCAAGGTCTTGGTCGGCTTGACCAGTTTGTCGAAGGCCGGATTGAGCGGCTTGTCGGTCTTGCCGGCCGGGAACATCCAGTTGGTCTCGGGGATGGCATCCTGGAATTTCGGCCCGGTCATGAAGGCGATGAACTTGGCCGCCAGCGGGTTCTTGGCCCCCGCCGTGGTGATACCCGCGACTTCTATCTGCAAATACTCGCCCTCCTCGAACGACGCTGCCTGATAGCGCTCTGTCTTCTCGGCGACCATGTGGTAGGCCGGCGACGTCGTGTAGGACAGCACCATCGGCGCCTCGCCCTTGGTGAACAGCCCATAGGCCTCGCTCCAGCCCGGCGTCACGGTCAGCACTTTCGCCTTGAGCTTGGCCCAGGCCTCGGGCGCCTTGTCGCCATAGACTGACTTGACCCACAGAAGCAGACCGAGGCCCGGCGTGGAGGTGCGCGGATCCTGGATGACGATCTTGTCATCGGCACTGCCCTCGACCAGCTCTTTCAGGCTTTTCGGCGGGTTCTTCAGCTTCTCGGTGTCGTAGACGACGGCGAAATATCCGTAGTCAAAGGGGACAAAAGTATCGTCGCTCCAGCCACCCGGCACGTTGACATCAGTTACGCCGCCATGCGGCGCGAACAAGCCTGACGCCTTGGCATCGGTGGTGAGATTGGTGTCGAGGCCAAGCACGATATCGGCCTTGGTCGATGCGCCTTCCAATCTGACGCGGTTGAGCAGCGCGACGCCGTCGGCGACCGAGACGAACTCGACATCGCAGCCGCATTCGGCCTCGAACTCCTTCTTCACCACGGGACCCGGACCCCAGTCGGCGGTAAAGCTCTCATAGGTGTAGACGGTGAGTTTGTCCTTGGCCAAGGCCGGTCCGGACAGGACCACGGCCATTGCTGAGACTAGAGCGTATAAATGCGTGCGCATCGGCGCCTCCTTCGTTCGAATTGAAAGGAATTGAGGCGTCGGACTGTCCGAAACGTCTAATCCCTCCGCCGGTACAAACCGGATCAGGTTCAGCGGGTTGGCGAGACTGCCTCTCAGCCGGTCCGCGAAGATCGCGTCCGGCACCCCGTTAGAGCGTTTCGACACATAGGCCGGGCCGATCCCCCATGCAAGTGGGAGTTTGCCGCCTTCCGTTTCCCGTGCCGGGCTGGTAAGGGCCACACGATATGAGCACATTCACCATCCTGCTTGGCGGCGATCTCATCCGCACGCCACGGCTCGACCGCCAGGCCGAAGGCTCCCGCGTCATCGCCGCCGACGCCGGCATCGGGCATGCGCGGCTGCTGGGTCTCGTGCCCGAACTGTGGGTGGGCGATTTCGATTCCGTGCCAGCCAAGCTGCCTGACGATCTCGCTTCCGTGCCGCGCCGGACCTTCCCGGCGGAAAAGGACCAGACCGATGGCGAACTGGCCATTGCCGCCGCACTCGAGCGCAGCGCGACCCGCCTGGTGCTCGCCGGTGCTTTCGGCGGCAAGCGCGCCGACCACGCTTTCCTGCATCTGGCGCTTGCCCTCCGGCTGGCCGAGGCCGGGACTGATGTGCTCCTGACCAGCGGCGCCCAGGAGGGCATTCCCCTGCTGCGCGGAACGGCCGGCTTCGACTATGCCGATGGCACGCTGTTTTCGGTGCTCGGCTTTTCCGAGCTCGCCGGCCTGACCGTCACCGGCGCCAAATGGCCGCTGAACCACGTCAAGGTGGCGTTCGGTTCGTCGCTGACCATCTCCAACGAGGTCAAGGGCCGCCTCGAAATCGCACTGGACCATGGCCGCGCGATGCTGCTCGCTCATCCCTATCCCTTACCTGAAAGCTGACATGGCCCCGCCTCTTCTCAACCTCGACGGGATAAAACTGACCTTCGGCGGCACGCCGCTGCTCGACGGCGCCGCCTTGACGGCTTCGGCCGGCGACAAGATTGCACTGGTCGGCCGCAACGGGTCGGGCAAGTCGACCCTGCTGAAGATCGCCGCTGGCCTGATCGAGCCGCAGGACGGCGAGGTGTTCCGCCAGCCTTCGGCAACTATCCGCTATTTGCCGCAGATGCCGGACATGGAGGGCTTTGCCACCGTCCGCGCCTATGTCGAGGCCGGGCTTGGCCCCGCCGACGATCCCTACCGAGCCAGCTATCTGATGGAGCATCTCGGACTGTCGGGTGAGGAACGTCCGAATGATCTGTCGGGCGGCGAGGCGAGGCGTGCTGCCCTTGCCCGCGTGATGGCGCCGGAGCCAGACATCCTGCTGCTCGATGAGCCGACCAACCATCTCGACCTCTCGGTCATCGAATGGCTGGAAGAAGAACTCATCCGCACCTCCTCGGCACTGATCGTCATCTCGCACGACCGCCGCTTTCTCGAACGTGTGTCGCGCGCCACCATCTGGCTCGATCGCGGCCAGACCCGCAGGCTGGACAAGGGCTTTGGCCATTTCGAGGAATGGCGCGACCTGGTCCTGGAGGAAGAAGAGCGCGAGCAGCATAAACTCGGCCGCCAGATCGTTCGCGAAGAGCATTGGCTGCGCTACGGCGTGACGGCGCGGCGCAAGCGAAACATGCGCCGGCTCGGCGAGTTGCAGACCATGCGCCAGCGTTTTCGCGGCCATCGCGGTGCCGAAGGGTCGGCGACCATGGTGGCGAGCGACGCCGCCGAGTCCGGCAAGCTGGTGATCGAGGCGAAGAACATCGAGAAGAGCTTTGGCGATCTCACCGTGGTCAAGGGGTTTTCGACCCGCATCCAGCGCGGCGATCGCGTCGGCCTGGTCGGGCCGAACGGCGCCGGCAAGACGACGCTCTTGAAGATGCTGAACGGCGAGATGAAGCCGGACGCCGGTTCGGTGCGGCTCGGCACCAATCTGGAGATCGCCACGCTCGACCAGAAGCGCGAGGCGGTCGACCCGCAGGAGACGCTGGCGCAATATCTCACCGACGGGCGCGGCGAGAACCTCGTCATCAATGGCGAGCAGCGCCACGTCGTCTCCTACATGAAGGATTTCCTGTTCAAGCCGGAGCAGGCACGCACGCCGGTGCGCGAGTTGTCCGGCGGAGAACGGGCACGGCTCTTGCTGGCGCGGGTGCTGGCGCGGCCGGCAAACCTTCTGGTGCTCGACGAGCCGACCAACGATCTCGATATGGAGACGCTGGAACTGCTGCAGGAACTGGTCGCCGGCTTTGCCGGCACCGTCATCCTGGTCAGCCACGATCGCGATTTCCTCGACCGCACCGTGACCAGCCTGATCGCGCCGGATGGTGAAGGCCGCTGGATCGAATATGCCGGCGGCTACTCCGACATGCTGGCGCAGCGCGGCGGCACCAGGCTGGACGACCGCAAGGCGCGTGCGAAGGCCGAAAACGGCGAAGCGCCAGTGACGACCAGAAATGAAGCGGCCGCGCCAAAGGGGCCGGCGAAGAAACTGTCGTTCAAACAGAAATTCGCGCTGGAATCGCTGCCCAAGAAAATCGAGGGTGTGACGGCTTCGATCTCAAGGCTGGAGAACAACATCGCCGATCCGGCCTATTACGAGCGCGACCCGGCCTCCTTCCAGAAAACCATCGCCGCCCTCGACAAGGAGCGCGCCACGCTGGCGGCGCTGGAGGAAGAGTGGCTGGAACTGGAGATGCTGCGCGAGGAGATGGAAGGGTAAGGGATTGTGTGTGAACTTTTATGCGCCTACATTATGCGCATAAAAGAGAGCGATTTCCATGCTTCAATCGACGTCAAAACCTCAACGGCAATCCGTCAACACGTCCATCGATTCCCAGTTGATCAGCGACGCGAAAGCGTTGGGCATCAACATTTCCCGTGCCGCCGAGGCGGGGATCGCGAAAGCGATTGCGGCGGAAAAGACGCGTCGATGGCAAGAGGAAAACAAACAAGCCATTGAAAGCTCCAATGAATATGTCAGGCGCAACGGACTGCCATTAGCCAAATACCGGCTGTTTTGATGGCACGTTACGATCTTTATCGGAATGCTGAAGGCGGCGGCTATTTTCTCGATGTTCAGTCCGACCTTCTTGAAGGACTGAGCACAAGAGTCGTCATTCCGTTGATGCCGCCCAACATAGCACCGGTTCCGGGCCGCCGACTAAATCCGACCTTCGCTATCGATGGCAAAGATCATGTAATGGTCACGCAGTTCATGTCAGCCTTGATGGCCTCTGAATTGCCGGATGCCGAGGGAAATCTCTCCCGGCACCACGACGACATCGTCGCCGCGCTCGATATGTTGTTCCAGGGCTTCTGAGTCAACGAGGCTTCGGGCCGGCTTCCTTCTCAGCCCGCCGTCTTCGCCTGCCAGGCCTTGATTGCCTCGTCGAACACCTTCTCGCCGGGAATGCCCTTTTCCATGGTCAGCAGTGCCCGCCGTCCGGTCTTGTAGACGACCGGTACGTCGATCCAGTCCTGGCCGCGAAGCAGGGTCATGTTGGCGTCTTCGTCGGCCTTGGTATCGTTGAGCGCGACGAGGAAGAAGCCGTCGGCGATCTTGGCCGGAATGCCGATCAACGGGCTGCCGGCATCCTGCTCCGAACCCTTCATGGCGACGCGCAGGATGTTGTCGACACCGCCGCCCTCGAAACCGTCGGGCGTCAGGAAGATCATCTCGATGATATGGCTGGCCGGCAGTGTCTGGTCGGTGTTGCGGCGGATGGTCATGCGCAACTGGATGTCCTTGCCGGGAATGGTGGCCTCGGCGCGGATCGCCGGCTCCGGCGGCAGGTCGCCACCGGGCGATTCCTGCACCAGCGACCAGACGATGTTGCCGGGCTCGGCGGAACCCTGGGCAGTGCTGGTACGCTCCTCATAGAAGATCGCCTTCTGGCCGACAGGCAGAGCGGCTTCCGCAGGCGCAGCTGCCGTGGCGGGCGGCGCGGCGCCGGCCGGTGCGGTCGGCGTGCCGGCAGCATCGGCTGGCGCTGCCGGGGCAGCTCCGTTGGCAGGCGGTGTTGCGGGGGCGGCACCTGTAGCGGGGGGCGCTGCCGCGGCAGGTGTGCCTGCGGCCGGAGCGGAAATCGCCGGTGGGTTCGTCGCCGAGGGCGGCGTGGTCAGCGCGGCGACCGATTCGCCTTCGCCGATGCCGCTTTGGCCACCGGCCGGACCCGGGTCGACTTCACTGCCCTGCGGCGTCAGCCGCTGCGTGAATTTCGTGCTTTCGGCTTCCGTGCCGCCAGCCGCGGGCGCCGGAGGCGTTGCCGCGGCATCGGTTGCCGGCTTGGCAGGCGCTGGTTTCACCGGCTCGGTCTTGGCGATCTGATTGCCGCCAAACCCAAGCATTTTGCCGAAGGCATCCTTGTTCAGCCAGATTCCGTAGCCGCCGCCGGCTACGACCAGAAGAGCGACGACGGCCGCGATCAGCCCACCATAGCTGCGCTTGCGCTCGGCGGGACGCAGGCGCTGGAAGGTATCCGACACCGGCTCTTCGTCGCTGGAAAAGACATCGGCCTCGTCCTCCTCCTCGTCGACATCCATACCTGGAAGAGGCGTGTCGGCGCGAGCCAGCTGGGAAGGCGCCGGCGTCGCCCTTTGCCAGCTCGGCTCGACCTTGGCGGCAGGTGGTGGCGCGGGCTGATAAGATTCAGGCTTTGCAGCGGGCGGTGCCGGCCAGGCTGATTCGGCCTTGGCCGGCTGCCGTGTATGGGTTGGCTGATTCTTGTTACGATCGATCGACGAAAAGATGTGTTCCAGCTCCGCCAGCGGATCGGTCTCCGGCAGGCTCTTGGCATAGTCCCGCTCGACACTCGCGATCGCGTCTTCCAGCGAACGCATCTGCGTGGCTATGGCTTCGGCGGCCGGCGGCGGCGAATATTCCTCAAGCTTCTTCGCCAGCATGGTGCGAACGCTGGCATAGATGCGCGTACGCTTTTCCGGCGTCTCGTCACCATGCTTGCCGA
Source organism: Mesorhizobium sp. M0848 (assembly GCF_040319805.1). Lineage (NCBI taxonomy): Bacteria > Pseudomonadati > Pseudomonadota > Alphaproteobacteria > Hyphomicrobiales > Phyllobacteriaceae > Mesorhizobium > Mesorhizobium sp. M0848. The sequence continues at coordinate 61,866 of NZ_JAMYOM010000007.1, forward strand.
GCGCCTTTTTCAGAATAGCAACGTAATCTGCCATGCTTCAGTCGACCTGTATTTTGTTTCCGCGCCGGCCCCCGCAAATCGGCCGCGATGCCCGGAAAGGCTTCAGAAACTAGTCTTGAAACGGATCGGTCACAAGTATCGTGTCGTCCCGTTCGGGGCTGGTGGAAAGGAGTGCGACCGGGGCGCCGATCAGCTCTTCGATGTAGCGGACGTATTTGACGGCCTGGGCCGGCAGATCGTTCCAGCTGCGCGCGCCGGCAGTGGTGCCTTTCCAGCCCTCGAGCGTCTCGTAGACCGGCTCGACACGTGCCTGCGCGCCCTGGCTGGCCGGCAGATAATCGATCATCTCGCCGTCGAGACGATAACCTGTGCAGACCTTGATCTCGTCCAGCCCGTCGAGCACGTCGAGCTTGGTCAGCGCGATGCCCTTGATGCCGTTGACAGCGACGGCCTGGCGTACCAGCACCGCGTCGAACCAGCCGCAGCGGCGCTTGCGGCCGGTGACGACGCCGAATTCATGGCCGCGCGTGCCGAGGAATTCGCCGACCTCGTTCTTCTGCTCGGTCGGGAACGGACCCTCGCCGACGCGTGTCGTATAGGCTTTGGTGATGCCGAGCACATAGCCGATAGCGCCTGGGCCGACGCCGGAGCCGGCGGCAGCCTGTCCGGCAACCGTGTTCGACGAGGTCACGAATGGATAGGTGCCGTGGTCTATGTCAAGCAGCGTGCCCTGCGCGCCCTCGAACAGGATACGCTCGCCAGCCCGGCGCTTGTCGTCGAGGATTTTCCAGACCCGGTCCATATAGGGCAGGATGTCGTCGGCGACCGAGGTCAGTTCCTGCATGATCGCGTCATGCGTGACTTCCGCATGGCCAAGCCCCCGACGCAGCGCATTGTGGTGCGTCAGCAGCCTGTCAACCTTCACGGGCAGTGTTTCCAAATCCGCCAAGTCCATCACCCTGACCGCGCGCCGGCCCACCTTGTCCTCGTAGGCGGGGCCGATGCCACGACGGGTCGTGCCAATCTTCGTCCCGGAATTGGATGCGGCGTCCTCACGGAATCCGTCCAGCTCCCGATGCAGGGACAGGATAAGCGCTGTGTTTTCGGCTATTTTCAGGCGATCCGGTGCGACTTCGACACCTTGCGCCTTGAGCTTGGCCACCTCGGCGACGAAAGCATGCGGGTCGAACACGACGCCATTGCCGATGATAGACAGCTTGCCCTGGCGCACGACGCCCGACGGAAGCAACGACAGCTTGTAGACCTTGCCGTCGACGACCAGCGTATGGCCGGCATTGTGGCCGCCCTGGAAACGCACCACGACATCGGCCCGCTCCGACAGCCAGTCGACGATCTTGCCCTTGCCTTCGTCACCCCACTGCGAGCCGACGACCACCACATTGGCCATGTTTCTTTTCCCTTGAGACGCCGCCAAGCGGCTTGAATATGGTTCGAAACGACAGGCCTCTATAACGTCAAGACCTCGCGAGCGCGACCTTTCTTTGCCGTCGAAAATGCCCTGAGGCACAACAATTTTCGGCTTTGACATCATTTACTTGGGCGAGCGAGGGCAATAGGCCGGCAAACACCGCAGCTCCGGCGACTGGAATCCCGCGATGCATCGAAGCGCCTACATATTCCTGCTGCTCACCACCTTGCTCTGGGGCGGAAATTCGGTGGCCGGCAAGCTGGCGGTCGATCACGTCTCGCCGATGACGCTGGTCTTCCTGCGCTGGGTTCTGGCCGTGGCGATCATGCTGCCCATCGGCTGGAAGACCATCCAGAAGGACTGGCCGGTCGTCCGCAAGCACTGGTTCGTGCTGGTCGCCCTCGGCGCCAGCGGCTTCACCCTGTTCAACACCATCTTCTACACGGCGCTCAACTACACGACAGCGATCAATGTCTCGATCGAACAGGCGGCGATGCCGATCCTGATCATGACTGCCAATTTCGTCTTCTTCCGCCTGCGCGTGAACTGGGCTCAGATTGTCGGCGTCGTGCTGACCATCGCCGGCGTGATCCTCACCGCCTGCCATGGCGACCCGCGCCGGTTGTTGACGCTGGAACTCAATTTCGGCGACGCCATCATGCTGGTCGCCGTGTTTCTCTACAGCGGCTATTCGGTCGGACTGCGGTTGAAACCAGTGATGCATTGGCAAAGCCTGATGCTGGCCCTGTCGGTTGCGGCACTCGTCACTTCGCTGCCGTTCTTCCTGTGGGAGGTCGTCGCCGGCAAGGTCATCATGCCCGACGCGCGCGGCTGGACCGTCATCGTCTATACGGCGATCGGCGCCTCCGTCGTTTCGCAGATCTTCTACATCAGAGGCAACGAACTGATCGGCGCCAACCGCGCCGGCCTGTTCATCAATCTGGTGCCGATCTTCGGCACGCTGCTATCGGTGCTGATCGTCGGCGAGACGTTCCACCTCTATCAGGCATTGGCTTTGGTGCTCGTGCTGGGCGGCATCGGACTTGCCGAATACAGCGGGCGCAAGATGGCGTTGGCGGACCACCGCGGATGACATGTGGCGGCTGACGCCCTCCGCCGTCGCGGCAATTCACGCGAACGGCCTGGACTTCGCCAATGGCCGCGGAACGGCGGCATAAACCCTGCCGCGTCCCCACTTGGAACATTTCACCTCCAGCGGAGTTTGAACGGCAGGGAGGCGACATGATGAGCCACAACCCTCGCAGCACGGCAAGCATCGCTGGTCACCCTATCCATCCCATGCTGATTCCGTTTCCGATTGCTTTTTTCGTCGGCACCTTCGTTTGCGATCTTATCTTCTGGCGAACAGCCGATCCCGGATGGGTCACCGGGTCGCTTTGGCTTCTCGGCGCAGGCCTGATCATGGCTGCCCTGGCTGCGCTTGCTGGCCTGACGGATGTTCTCGGCGATGTTCAGATCCGCAATCTCACGACGGCATGGCTCCATGCCGGCGGCAATGTACTCGTCGTGTTGATCGAGCTTTACAACTGGTACTCGCGGTATGCGGGCGGAGCGGCGGCCGTGATGCCAACCGGCTTCGTCCTATCGCTGATCGTGGTTCTCATCCTGCTGTTTACGGGCTGGAAGGGCTGGGAACTGGTCTACCGACATCGCGTGGGTGTCTCCGATGGCTCGGACGAGTTGACCTGAACCGGCCGCCGCGGCGGCCGGTTCAACGAGGGCGACCCCTGTCCTCGATCACATCGCGTTGACGTCGAACTGCAGCCGCTTGGCCGAGTCGATCGACTTATGCGCCTTGACCTTTTCCAGCACGGCTTCCGGGAACGGCGCGTCGAGATAGAGCAGCGCTATGGCATCGCCGCCCGGCCGGTTGCGGCCGAGCTGGAAGTTGGCGATGTTGACGCCATTCTCGCCGCAGACAGTGCCGAGCAGCCCGATAATGCCCGGCGCGTCGGCATTGGTGGTGTAGAGCATGTGCTGGCCGACCTCGGCATCAAGGTTGATGCCCTTGATCTGGATGAAGCGTGGCTTGCCATCCGAGAAGCATGTGCCGGCGATCGAACGCGTCATATGCTCGGTCTTCACGGTCAGCTTGATATAGCCGTCGAACACGCCCGATTTGTCGCGCTTGACCTCGGCGACGATGATGCCGCGCTCCTTCACCATGATCGGCGCCGACACCATGTTGACGTCCGAGACCTGAGGCCGGATCAGCCCGGCGAGTGCGGCGCTGATCAGCGCGCGCGTGTTCATCGTCGCGGTGGAGCCGTCGAACAGGATCTCGACCTCCTTGATCGGATCCTCGGTGACCTGGCCGACGAAGGCGCCGAGCACCTCGGCAAGCTTGACGAACGGCTTCAACCGCGGCGCCTCCTCGGCGGTGATCGACGGCATGTTGATGGCGTTGGAGACGGCGCCCTTGATCAGATAGTCGGCCATCTGTTCGGCAACCTGCAGCGCGACATTCTCCTGGGCCTCCGTCGTCGAGGCGCCGAGATGCGGCGTCGCCACCACATTCTCCATGCCGAACAGTTCGTTGTTCTCGGCGGGTTCGACCTCGAAGACGTCGACGCCGGCGCCGGCGACCTTGCCGCTCTTCAGCGCCGCGATCAGGTCGGCCTCGACGATCAGACCGCCGCGTGCGCAATTGATGATGCGCACGCCCTTCTTCATCTTGGCGATCGCCGCGGCATCGATGATGTTGCGCGTCTTGTCGGTCAGCGGCGTGTGCAGGGTGATGAAATCGGCGCGGGCGAACAGTTCGTCGAGTTCGACCTTGTCGACGCCAAGCTCCTCGGCACGGCTGTCCGACAGGAACGGATCGAAGGCGATGACGTGCATCTTGAGGCCAACGCCGCGTGTCGCGACGATCGAACCGATGTTGCCGCAGCCGATGACGCCCAGCGTCTTGCCGGTGATCTCAACGCCCATGAAGCGGTTCTTTTCCCATTTGCCGGCATGGGTCGAGGCGTTGGCTTCAGGGATCTGGCGCGCCAGCGCAAAGATCATCGCCACCGCATGTTCGGCTGTGGTGATCGAGTTGCCGAAGGGCGTGTTCATCACGATGATGCCCTTGCGGCTTGCCGCCGGGATATCGACATTGTCGACGCCGATGCCGGCGCGGCCGATGACTTTGAGATTGGTAGCGGCGTTGATCAGCTTTTCGGTGACCTTGGTCGCCGAACGGATGGCGAGGCCATCATACTGGCCGATCACTTCGGCGAGCTTTTCCTTGTCCTTGCCGAGATCGGGCAGATAGTCGACCTCGACGCCACGATCCTTGAATATCTGCACGGCGGTGGGGGAGAGTTTGTCTGAGACGAGAACGCGGGGCGCCATGGCGACCTCCTTGAAATGGATTTGATCCTGATGGGAATGGGCGGCCCGGAGGCCGCCGCGAATGATCTCAGGCCGCCGCTTTGAGCGACGCCTTCTGTGCGGCGAAGGCCCAGTCGAGCCAGGGCAGCAGCGCTTCCAGATCCGACGTCTCGACCGTCGCGCCGCACCAGATGCGCAGGCCGGGCGGTGCGTCGCGATAGGCACCGATATCGTAGGCGACGCCTTCCTTGTCGAGCACCGACACCAGCCCCTTGGCGAAAGCCGCCTGCCCGTCGGCGTCGAGCTCGGACACGTCCGGATCGGTGAAGGACAGGCAGACGGACGTGTTCGACCGTGTCGCCGGCTGGACGGCGAGATGACCGAGCCAGGAGGATTTGCCGACAAAGCGATCGAGGACGGCCGCATTGGCATCCGCCCTGGCGATCAGCGCGTCGAGGCCGCCGGTCGACTTCGCCCAGTTGAGCGCATCGAGGTAATCCTCGACGCACAGCATCGAGGGGGTGTTGATGGTCTCGCCCTTGAAGATGCCTTCGATCAGCTTGCCGCCCGAAGTCAGGCGGAAGATTTTCGGCAGCGGCCATGAAGGCTTGTAGGTCTCCAGCCGCTCGACGGCACGAGGCGACAGGATCAGCATGCCGTGAGCGCCCTCGCCGCCCAGCACCTTCTGCCAGGAGAACGTGACGACATCGAGCTTTTCGAAGTCGAGCCTCTGCGCGAATGCGGCGGAAGTCGCATCGCAGACGGTCAGGCCCTTGCGGTCCGCGGGAATGAAATCGCCGTTCGGCACGCGCACGCCCGACGTGGTGCCGTTCCAGGTGAAGACCACATCGCGGTCGAAATCGATCCTGGTAAGATCAGGCAGTTCGCCGTAGCCGGCTTCGATCTTGCGCACATCGGCGAGCTTCAATTGCTTGATCACGTCGGTGACCCAGCCGGAGCCAAAGCTCTCCCAGGCGACCATGTCGACGCCGCGCTCGCCGAGCAGCGACCACAGCGCCATCTCGACCGCACCGGTGTCCGACGCCGGCACAATGCCGATGCGATAACCCGCCGGGACCTGGAGAATCTCCCGCGTCAGCTCGATCGCCTGTTCGAGCTTGGTCTTGCCGATCTTGGCGCGGTGGGAACGGCCGAGCGCGGCATTGTTCAGCGCCTCGACCGACCAGCCGGGACGTTTTGCACAGGGACCTGAGGAAAAATTGGGGTTTGCCGGACGGAGTCCGGGCTTCGTATGCGTCGTCATCGTGGTCTATCCTTCCAGATAGTGGCCCCTCGTTGGGGAGGGGTGGCCCACGGACGGCGATATGCGTTCAGACTTCGGGCGTCAAGAGGAAAGTTTTTGTCGCTGCCGGGATACCGGCGATCCCTGATCGGGATGTCGTGACTTCAAACGCAAACGGCGGACCCCGAAGATCCGCCGTCCTGAACCTCGTGCTCGCCGCGCCTACCAGAGATCGTAGCGCAGCCCGAGCTTGACCTGATGGTTGCTGATACCTTTTTTGACCGGATAGGAGGTCAGGCTCTCAGCCGTCACATATTCAGCGTCCGGGGCGGAGAAATACTGATAGCCCAGGTCGACGGAAACGTTCTTCGATACCTGATAGGCGAGGCCCGCATTCAGCGTGTAGGCCAGCGAGTACTGGGTCTTGCTGTCACTTACGGCGAAATCGTCCGTGTCGTCGCCATTGTCGGTGAAATAGCTTGCCGACAGGCTGCGCTTGCTGCGAACGACCCCGATACCGGCGCCGAGATAGGGTGTGATGCCGACATAGGTGCCAAGATCGACATAGCCGTTGAGTATGCCCGACAAGGCGTAGTTCTTCAGGGATGCCGACGCCACGGTCGGCTCTGCCGCAGTCGCTGAATCGTCATAGCCGACGCCGATCTCGTTGCCAGGCAGATAGCCGAGATTGAGGTCGGCGCGCAGATAGTCGTTGAAATGGTAGCCGAAGCCGATGCTGGCAAAGATCGGATCTTCTTTGTCGCTGAAGCTTGCAGGTGGCGAAGGTGTGAAGGCGAAATCCTCATTTTTGAAGCTCTTCTGCGCCAGATAGGAGACGTCGCCGCGCAGGTACCAGCCGGAACCGACCTCGACCGGGACGTAGTCGGGCGCCTGGTCGACGTAGATCGGCGGGTCATAATCGGCCGCGTGCACCGGCGTCAGCGGCAGGAGGGCTAGTGCACCGAGCGCCAGCGCCATACGCGATGTAAGTTTCATGGTCCCCGACTCCCGAATTTGGCTCAGCCCGCAATCGCAGCGGCAGCCATCGTTTCAAGGAGCATTGTTAACCATAGTGGTTAAGTGCCGGTTAAGGCTAACAGAGCGTTAGCGAATTCATTTCCCCTGTCGATTCCAGGCGGCCCAAACGAAAAACCGCCCGGCTTGAGGCCGGACGGTTTTCGAAGAATTCAAGTGATGTAGATGGCGTTACTTGGTGTAGATCGGCTCGGGTTCGGGCTGGTAGGCCACGACCGGCGCGGCGCAACCATTGCTGCCACCGAACTGGTAGCGCAGGCCACCGCGCACTTCGTGCGTGTTGATGCCACGGTCGAAGCCGGGACCGGAGCTGGTGATGTTCCAGTCGAACATGCGGCCGCCCTGAATATGGGAGAAGCGGTAGCCGGCATCGAGAATGATCTTGTCGGTCAGGCAGTACGAAGCGCCGGCCATCAGACCGTAGGCGAAACGCCAGCTTGATCTGCCGGGATTGAACTCGGTGGTGTTCGGGTCGTAGACATCATCCCACTTGACGCGGGCGCCGCCGATGCCGGCGCCAACGTAAGGCGTGATGCCATGGTAGGTGCCGAGATCGACATAGGCATTCGCCAGCAGCAACAGGGCGCTCATCTTCGATACTTCGGTCGAAGTACCGTTGATGTCCGAGGTGCCCCCGTTGAAGTTCGACTTGAACCAGTAGTCGGCGGTCAAATCGGTCCGGAAGTGATCGTTGATCTTGTAGCCGACGCCGGCGCCGAGCGAGAAACCGCCCTTGAGTTTGCCGAAATCGAAGCTTCTGGTGCCGGGCGTAACCGTACAGTTACAGGGATCGACGGTGTAGGTCATATAGTCGATGCCGCGCACGGTCGACTTGTGATAGTCGATGTCGCCGCGGATGTACCAGCCGCCGACCTCGACCGGCTGCTCGTAGACAGCCTGAGGCGGAGCCTCTTCGACCATCGGTTCCGGCAGGTCGGCTGCGAACAGCGGTCCTGCCAGGCCTGCGAACAGGAAGGCGAGCAGGACCTTTCTTGCTGTCTTGAACATGCTTGTCACCCCTGAGAAGCTCGGAACGGCGAATCCGTCCGAAATGCGATTGGCTTTCAGTCGTGGATAATGAATTGCAAAGGTTAAAAGGCGTTTAACCCTGTTGCTTAACCACGAATCTCGAAACTCTAGGGATTGGCGCGAGATTTACGGGCACCGAAAAAAGTGGCGGCTGACAAGAAAAAGCCCGCCGAGGGGCGGGCCTTGGACCGGTTAAGGGAGCGCGGCGCGCCTGGTTGTCCGATCCACGTCCTGCTGGACGCGCTGGGGTCAGGCGGCGCTGCGCGTTTCCGAGATGACTTCAACGATGCCGTTGACGACGGACTCGACCAGTTGCGGGTCGTCGCCTTCGGCCATCACGCGGATCAGCGGTTCTGTCCCTGATGGCCGGATAACCAGCCGTCCGGTCTTGCCGAGGCGGTTACGGGCGTCTTCGATGGCGGCCTTGACCGGCGCCTCCTCGAGCGGCTTGCCGCCGGAAATATGGACGTTCTTCAGAAGCTGCGGCACGGGTTCGAATTTCTTCGACAGTTCGCTGACCGGCCGGCCCTGCCGCTTGATGCAGGCCAGCACCTGCAGCGCCGAAACCAGGCCGTCGCCGGTGGTCGAGAAATCCGACAGCACGATATGGCCCGACTGTTCGCCGCCGACATTCAAGCCATGCGCGCGCATATGCTCGACGACATAACGGTCGCCAACCTTGGTGCGGTGCAATTGCAGCTTCATGCCGCCGAGGAAGCGCTCGAGGCCGAGATTGGACATCACCGTCGAAACGACGCCGCCGCCCGCAAGCCGCCCGCTCTGGTGCCAGGATTCGGCGATCAGCGCCATGATCTGGTCGCCATCGACGATCGCGCCGTTTTCATCGACGATGACGACGCGATCGGCGTCGCCGTCGAGCGCGATGCCGATGTCGGCGCGCACTTCGTGCACCTTCTTTTGCAGGCCGGCCGGATGGGTCGAGCCGCATTCCTTGTTGATGTTGAAGCCGTTGGGCTCGACATTGATGGCGACGACTTCGGCGCCCAGTTCCCACAGCGCCTCGGGCGCCACCTTGTAGGCCGCGCCATTGGCGCAATCGACGACGATCCTCAAGCCCGCGAGCGACATCGAGCGCGGCAAGGTGCGCTTGGCGAATTCGATGTAGCGGTCATGCACGCCATCGACGCGCTTGGCGCGGCCAAGCCCGTCGGAATCGGCGAGCGCCAGTTCGATATCCTTGTCGAGCATGCTCTCGATGCGCTCCTCGATTTCGTCGGAGAGCTTGTAGCCGTCGGGTCCGAACAGCTTGATGCCGTTGTCGTAATAGGGGTTGTGCGAGGCCGAGATCATGACGCCGATATCGGCGCGCAGCGAACGCACCAGCATGGCGACAGCCGGAGTCGGGATCGGGCCGAGCAGGAACACGTCCATGCCGGCGGCACAAAGACCGGCGACCATGGCATTCTCGATCATATAGCCGGAAAGCCTGGTGTCCTTGCCGAGCACGACACGATGTCGATGGCTGCCGCGCTGGAAGGAAAGGCCGGCGGCCATGCCGACCCGCATCGCGATTTCAGCCGTCATCGGAAACTTGTTGGCGCGTCCGCGAATGCCGTCCGTGCCGAAATAATTCCCTGCCATGCTAGTCAGCTTCCTCGACGTTTCTTCCCCGGCACGTCATGCCACAATTGGCCAGGGCGCTATGATCACATTGTGTGATTATACGTTACCAATCCTTAGAAAACCATTGTTGTGCACTGCACACATGTGGCCGCAACCTGACATGCCCAGACTGCCATGTTGCAATATACAAGTCATGCGAGCCTTTCAGCGCGGATGCACCAGCAAAATCTTGCTTTGGACCAGGCAACAAACAACGATTTCATCACCTTATCGGGAGAAACCGGTCTTCGGCGATATATACGCCACTTAGCATCTGGCGCAACCGCCCGTTGAGCGGTATTGATTTGCAGGGACGTATCATGGGCTGCTGCAACGGAGAAACGCTATGCTCATCCACCGACTTGCCACTTTGACCGGCCTCGCCGTCGCGACCTTGTTCCTGACCGCGCCAGCCAACGCACTGACGATGGCCGAGTGCAGCACGAAGTACAACGCCGCCAAGGATGCGGGGACACTCGCCGGCGCGACCTGGAACCAGTTCCGCAAGGCTCAGTGCGGCACCGACGCCGCCGCGACGACCGACGCCAAGCCGGCCGATACCAAGAAAGCAACTGACACCACGAAGGCTGCCGAGACGAAGCCGGCCAAGGCTGCCGCCGCGACGGACGACAGCACGGCCAAGGGCCTGACGGCGAAGGAATGCAGCACCAAATACCAGGCGGCGAAGGCCGCCGGCACGCTGAACGGCATGAAGTGGAACGACTTCCGCAAGTCCGAATGCGCCGCCGGTGCATCCGCCGCTGCCGCCGCCAAGCCGGCAGCCACCAAGGCAGCCGCGGCTCCCGCCGACGGCAAGGGCCTGAGCATGGCCGAATGCAGCACCAAGTATCAGGCTGCCAAGACGGCCAACACGCTGAAAGGCATGAAGTGGAACGACTTCCGCAAGGCCGAATGCGGTACCGGTGCCTCGGATGACGACACCGTGCCGGCCGCCGACGAGGCGAGCTACACCAAGGAGCCGGCAAAGCCGACCACGGCCGCACCCAAGGGCGTCACTTTCCCGTCCGCGATCTCGGCTAAATATTCCAGCGAGACCCCCGGTAAAGGCCGCATGCACACTTGCCTCGACCAGTATTATGCCTTGAAGGACGCCAATGCGCTTGGCGGCCTGAAGTGGATCCAGAAGGGCGGCGGCTTCTACAGCCTGTGCAATGCCAAGCTGAAGAGCTGATCGCTTAGCCATAGTCTCCAAACAAAGGCCCGCGCATCGCAAGATGCGCGGGCCTTTTTTGTTGCGCGAAGACGCATACTGCCTTGCTCGCAACTGCATGTCGCCGGGCTGCCGGGATCATCAATTCGCCTACTGCCCACCGCCAAGCTCATCGGTAGTCCGTAACGATTCTGTTGAACATATAAAGAACAAACCGTATACAAAAAGACGTCAAACTTATTATCAACCAGGAGGGTCTTATGCACAGTTTGAAATTGGCGGTATTGGCTGCGACCGCATTTGTCGCTTGGAGCGTCGCCCCCGCAAGCGCACTGACGATGAAGGAATGCGGCGAGACCTATCGAACAGCCAAGGAAGGCGGCACTCTGAACGGCATGGACTGGACGGCTTTTCGCAAGGAGAAGTGCGCGACATCAGCAGCGGACAGTGTCAGCGAGGATACGGTCAAAACCGAGCCGCAGACGAAAAAGGAAACCAGCGCGGCGGTCGCCCCCACTGTAGCGCCCGCGGGCGTGACATTCCCAACCACGCTGGCCGCCGAGTTCAAGACCGAAAAGCCCGCGAAGGCGCGCATGAAGACCTGTCTCCAGGGCTACCATGGCAACAAGGACGCGGGCACGTTGAACGGCCTTCGCTGGATCCAGAAGGGCGGCGGTTATTACAGCCTGTGCAATGCCAAGCTGAAGAGCTGAGCGACAAGACATCTGAAGAAGAGAAGGCCTGCGAACCGCAGGGTTCGCGGGCCTTCTTTGTTGCCTTCGAGGGCACGCCCGCGGCGACGTTGCCAATCTCCCCCGCAAGGGGGGAGATTGGCTATCACCTAGGCTTTCGCCAATCGTCATCGTCGCAGATGCGAGGTCGCGGACAACTCCTCCCCAACGCCAAAAACAAAAAACGCCGCGGAGCAAGCCGCGGCGTTCGATGAAATCAGTGGTCAAGCTCAGCTCGATGGCTGCGGTTCCATGCCGCCTTCGGGCTCCGGCCCCTTCTTGCGCCGGCCGCCGGACTTCGGCACGGCAGAGCCACGGCTCGGCGGCGTGTCGTCGCCAAGGTCGCGCGCTGGCTTGTGGCCGGCGATCAACTGCTTGATCTCCTCGCCGGACAGCGTCTCGTATTCCAGCAGGCCCTGCGCCAGCGCGATCCATTCCTTCTTCTTCTTGGTCAGGATGGACTTCGCCGATGAGTAGGCCTCGTCGATCAGGCGGCGCACTTCGGCGTCGATGATCTGCGCCGTTTCTTCCGACACGTTCTGCGTGCGCGCCACCGAGTGGCCGAGGAACACTTCTTCCTGGTTGTCGCCATAAGCGACATGGCCGAGCTTGTCGGAAAAGCCCCAGCGTGTGACCATGGCGCGCGCCAGTTTGGTCGCCTGCTCGATATCCGAAGAGGCACCCGAGGTGATGTTTTCCTTGCCGAACTTGAACTCCTCGGCGACACGGCCGCCCATCATGATGGCGAGCCGCGAGATCATGTATTTGTAGCTCATCGAATAACGGTCGCCTTCGGGCAACTGCATGACCATGCCGAGCGCGCGACCGCGTGGGATGATCGTGGCCTTGTGCAGCGGATCGGCCGACGGCACGTTCAGCGCGAGAATGGCGTGGCCTGCCTCGTGGTAGGCGGTCAGCTCCTTCTCGGCCTGCGTCATGGCCGACGAGCGGCGCTCGGCGCCCATCATGATCTTGTCCTTGGCGTCCTCGAATTCGGCCATGGTGACGAGGCGCTTGTTGCGCCGTGCCGCCATCAGCGCGGATTCGTTGACGAGGTTCATCAGGTCAGCGCCGGAAAAGCCCGGCGTACCGCGCGCGATCACCTTGAGGTCGACATTGGGCGCCAGCGGCACGTTGCGCACATGCACCTTGAGGATCTTCTCGCGGCCGACGATGTCGGGGTTCGGCACCACGACCTGGCGGTCGAAGCGGCCTGGCCTGAGCAGTGCCGGATCGAGCACGTCGGGCCGGTTGGTGGCAGCGATCAGGATGATGCTTTCGTTGGACTCGAAGCCGTCCATCTCGACCAGGAGCTGGTTCAGCGTCTGCTCGCGTTCGTCATTGCCGCCGCCGAGGCCGGCGCCGCGATGACGGCCGACAGCGTCGATTTCGTCGATGAAGATGATGCAGGGCGCGTTCTTCTTGGCCTGGTCGAACATGTCGCGGACGCGGCTTGCACCGACGCCGACGAACATCTCGACGAAGTCAGAACCGGAAATGGTGAAGAACGGCACATTGGCTTCGCCGGCAACCGAGCGGGCGAGCAGCGTCTTGCCGGTTCCCGGAGGGCCGACAAGCAGCACGCCGCGCGGAATCTTGCCGCCGAGCCGCTGGAATTTCTGCGGATCGCGCAGGAACTCGACGATCTCTTCCAGATCTTCCTTGGCTTCGTCGACGCCGGCAACGTCCTGGAAGGTGACGCGGCCATGCGCTTCGGTGAGCAGCTTGGCCTTCGACTTGCCGAAGCCCATGGCGCGACCGGAGCCGGACTGCATCTGGCGCATGAAGAATATCCAGACGCCGAGGATGAGGATCATCGGCAGCCACGAGATCAGATAGCCGAACAGCGAATTGGAACCGTCTGTTTCAGGCCGCGCATTGATGGTGACGTTCTTGTCCTGCAGCCGCGAGACCAGCGAAGGATCGCCGGGCGAATAGGTCTGGAAGCCGCTGGCATTGTCGGTGTAGGTGCCGCTGATACGGGCGCCCGCGATGGTCACCGTCTTGACCCGGCCCGCCGCGACATCCTGCAGGAACTGCGAATAAGGCACATCGCTGGAGGCCCCTCGCGTCTGCGGCGTCTGAAACAGATTGAACAGGGCTATGAGCAGGACCGCTATGATCGCCCAGAGCGCGAGGTTGCGATAGTTCGGATTCATCAATTGTCCCGTTGGCGTCCGCGGGGCGGACACGCGTCATGAGAGGAAACTTGCGCCTAACATAGGGAGAGCGTCCCCCCTTGCCAAGCAGAACAGCACGTCTGGGTTAAGCTTTCGCGCAACCATCAGCCGGCACTGTGGCCGCTGAAAGGCAAGGGCGGCACCGGGGCCGCGCCAATCAGCCCGGCCACGGCCCGCGCCGGCGCCAGGTCGAAGGACGGCAGGAAGCGGGCAAAGGGCGCAACGACCGGCCGCACTTCAACCGCCATTGGCGCCCGGCTATCCCCCGACAAATCAAGGCATTCACCGGCCTGCCACAACGCCGGCTCGGCGGCGAGCGCGGCGCGCATCAGGCTCGGCGGGGTTCTTCCATCGCCCTTCGCCAGCCGCTTCGCCGCTGCTGCGCCGAACGGGGCAATCAACAATGCGCTGCTGCTGTCGTTCAATGTGATGCGCCGGCGGCCATCCCAGACGGTGCCGTCCGTGATGGCAGCGGCGGAGGGCAGGCCGCGCGCCTCGCGGCGCAGGAAGATGCCGGAGCGCCGGGAATCCACAACCGTCCGCGACAATGTGGCGCAAAGAAATCCAGCCCTCAGCCGACCGAACAGAGTCTCGCTGCGGGCCTGATCCGGCAGGAAGGCAATTCCGCCGGCCATGGCCAGCAGGATACGCAACGCATAGACGGCCGCTCGCTCGTCACCTGTGTTCAGCAAAAGCGGATCAAGACGAATGAGCCCGCAGGACAGCCGGGTCGCGAAATCGCCGATCAAACTAGCGGCGGCGAGGCCGAGTTGACTGCGCGCGCGGCCCTCATGCGCGGCCAACGCCAGTGCATCGCCGATGCGCTGTGCACCGTTGCCGTCGGCAAGGGCTGCCCGCATGCGCGGCCGCTCGAAAGCCTCGTCGGCATTGGTCGGGTCGTCGGCCCAGCCGACATTCTCACGCCGCAGGACATCTCGCAGCGCCGCGCGCCGCAACCCGAGAAGCGGCCGCACGATCCACGCGCGAGAGTCATACAGGGTGGCCGGCGCCATGCCGGCAAGTCCCCGGCCTGCCATTTCGGCATGGCCTTGGCCCTCGTCCCGCGCCAATCCTTCTGCGCGCGCTTGCCGCATCAACACCGTCTCCGCCTGGTCATCGGCGGTATGGCCGGTGAGGATCATGCCGACGCCTTCGGCTTGTGCCGCTTCGGACAACAGCCGGTAGCGCGCCTCGCGAGCGGCGGCGGGCAGGCCGGTCGATGGCTTGAGGCCCGACCATGTCAGGATGCGGTGTGAAATTCCGAGTCTGGCGCACAGCTTCGCCACTGCTTGCGCTTCCGCAGCCGAACCGGACCGCAAACCGTGGTCGATCGTCACCGCCAGCAGCTTGGTTGCCGGCGCCGTACGGTCGAGATGGTGTCTGAGAAGAAGGAGCAGGGCGGTCGAGTCGCTGCCGCCGGACACGGCCGCAACAGCGCCGCTGGTAAAATCGATATGCGAAAAAGGGTTAGACGAAAGGTCCGGCTCGGTGTCGAGCATAATGCATGTCGCCCAAAAGTGATCCCGGTTTCAGGACAACGACATGTAGGACAAGGATCAGCAGGCAGCCAGAGCCTTCTCTTGCTTGACGCGTTCCTTGAGCGCACTGGAAATATCAGGGTAGCGCTTGCCGACCTCGCTGAAGGTGGCACAGGCAACATCATGCTGCTTGAGGCCGACCAGCGACACGCCGAGCTTCAGCAACATGTCGGGAGCTTTCTTGGCCTTGGGGTAGTCCTTGCTGGCGGCAAGGAAAGTCTCGGCCGCATCGCGGTATTTCTGCTGGCCGAGCAATGACTCGCCCAGCCAGTAATGCGCGTCCGCCGCCTTCGCATCCCTGGGGAAGCGGGCGATGTGGTCGCGAAAACCCTGCTCGGCGGTGCCGTAGTCGCCCGAGAGGATGAACTGGTATGAGTTGCGGTAAAGCTCCTCCGGGTTGTTGGTGGCGGGCAACGCCGCGACTACCGTGTCGGACTTGCCGGCCTTGGGCGCCGCCCCGGCGACTGGCGCGGTGTCCTGCGCCGGCGCGGTCGATTGTGTGTTGCCGCCGGCATCGATGACATTGCCATTCTTGTCGAGGGTGATGGTGCCGAAATTCTTTTCCGGCGCTCCCGTACCGGGAATGACCTTGCCGGGGTCGCCATCGGGAGATTCGACGATGACGTCCTCGACCGTCTTGCCGCCTGCCGATTGGTCGTTGGCGGGCGCGGCGCCGGCATCGGCCGGCGCCCGTATTGCCGGGGCCGCCGCCACGTCGTTGTCGGGGCCGGTGGTGGCGTCCGATTTCTTCTGCGCCGGCGGCTGCCCGCCTTGCGTGCCGCCACCTTCCAGCTGCTGGAAGCGGAATTCATTATCTTCCTGCTGCTTGCGAATCTGCTCCTGCATCTGCAGGACCTGGAAATTGAGTTCCTCGATCTTGCCGTTCATCTGCCGCAGTTGCTCTTCCAGGCTGGTGACAGCGGCAGGATCGGACTGCACCAGCTGAACCTGGTCCGGTTTCTTCTTTTGACCAAAAAACCCCGGCAATTCGATACTGGGAAGATGGAAGGTAAAGCCGCTGTCGGTTGATTGCCCTGTGCCACTAGCCAAGGCGGTGACGCCTGATAGGAGCAGCAGCGCAAGCGTGCCGCTCAGAACCGATCTCAAATGCATGTGCCTCTCGCAGTGATTTCGTTAGCTTGTTCGCGCCTTCCAATCAGAATGGGACCAGCCAAGCGCCCTCGGCTCATAGCAGGAGCCGAGACTTCGGCCAAATTTTGTTTCGAGCATCCGGATATGAAAAAGGCGGCCCCAGGGCCGCCTTTCGCGCAGGTATGTTGCATTTTTACCGCTAGACGGCCGCGCGTTCTTTGACGCGCCGGTCGGCTGCGTGATGCCTCAGGAGCCAGCACCGCTGAGCGTGGTGACCGCGCGGCGATTCTGCGACCAGCAGGAGATGTCGTCGCAAACCGCGACCGGACGTTCCTTGCCGTAGGAAATGGTCTTGAGACGGCTGGCCGAGACGCCCTTGGCGACAAGGAAGTCACGGGTGGCGGCGGCGCGGCGGGCGCCGAGCGCCAGATTGTATTCGCGCGTTCCGCGTTCGTCGGCATGGCCTTCGACGACGATGGCATACTGCTTGTACTGATTCAGCCACTGCGCCTGGCGCGAGAGCGTCGTCTGCGCGTCGGCACGGATCGAGGTCGAGTCCGTATCGAAGAAGATGCGGTCGCCAATGTTGACGGTGAAGTCCTGCGCCGAGCCGGGCGTCGCCGCGCCGGCGCCGTTGAGGCCAAGATCGGCCGCGTTGTTCGGCGTCTTCTTCGAGGCGCAACCGGCGATGGCGAGCATCGCCACCAGCGCGATCATGACCGGGTTTCTGGTAAGTGCTGCGATACGGCCCATGCCGCCTCTCCTTCGTATTTCGAGTGATCTACTTTGAGTGATTTCGTTGATCACCCAGTAACCACGTTTGGGTTAACCGGCATTCAAGAAACACGGTTAAATTTTGGTTTAAGCTGCCCGTCCGCAGCCGTTTCGGCCTGAAGCCACAGTTCACGCGGACCCTAGGCGTAAATACGGCCAAAAGGCGGCCAAGGCATGGAAAAGGGGCCGAAACGGCCCCTTCTCAGCATGTGTGGCAATTCAGCCGAACCTATTCGAGCAGCGGCGACCAGGCCGGGTCCGAAGCGAAGTTCGCCGTTGGGATCGATTGCTCGTTGCGTCCGGTCAGATCGACCGAAACCAGTTTGGGGCCACCGGCGGAATCGCGGAAGAACATCAGCACGCGGCCGTTCGGCGCCCAGGTCGGTCCCTCCTGCTGGAAGCCGGAGGACAGGATGCGCTCTCCCGAGCCGTCGGTCTTCATGACGCCGATCTGGAATTCGCCGCCGGTCTGCTTGGTGAAGGCGATGAGGTCGCCGCGCGGCGACCATACCGGTGTCGAATAGACGCCGTCGCCAAAGGAGATGCGGGTCTGACCAGAGCCGTCGGCGCCCATCACGTAGATCTGTGCGCGGCCGCCACGGTCGGAGGTGAACACCACCTTGCTGCCGTCGGGCGAATAGGACGGCGAGGTGTCGATGGCGGTCGAATTGGTCAGCCTCGTCGTCGAACGGCTGCGCAGGTCCATAGCGAAGATGTTGGAATTGCCGTCGTCGCGCAGCAAGCTCATGATCACCTTCTGGCCGTCGGGCGAAAAGCGCGGCGCAAAGGTCATGCCGGGGAAATTGCCGACCAGTTCGCGCTGCCCCGTTTCGATCTGCAGCAGGTAGACCCGCGGCTGGCCGCTCTCATACGACATGTAGGTGATTTCCTGCCGGTTCGGCGAGAAACGCGGCGTCAGCACGATCGACCTGCCGTCCGAGAGATAGCGCACATTGGCGCCGTCCTGGTCCATGATCGCGAGGCGCTTCTTGCGCGCATTCTTGGCGCCGGATTCGTCGATGAAGACGACGCGGGTGTCGAAATAGCCTTTTTCGCCGGTCAGCCGCTCATAGATGGCGTCGGCGATGATGTGGGCGACACGCCGCTGATTGGCGTCGTTGGCGAAGAACTGCTCGCCGGCCATCTGCTGGCCGGCAAAGGTATCCCACAACCGGTACTGGGCGCGGATGCGGCCGTCGGCTTCTTTGCTGACGCTGCCGGTGACCAGCGCCTGCGCGTTGATCACCTTCCAGTCGTCGAAGCGCGGCGCTGCATCGGGGTTGGTGATCTTCTCGATAAAGGCGCTCTTGTCGATCGGAGCGAACAGACCCGAACGCTTCAAATCGGCGGTGACGATCTGCGAAATCTGAGCCCCAAGCGCGTCGCCGCCCTGGAAATCTGTGATGGCGATCGGCAGCGGCTCGACGTTGCCCTTGTTGACGTTGAGCTCGACCAGCGCCAGCGCCGGCAAAGTGCTGGCAGTGGTCATGCCCATCGCCATTGCTGAGACCATCAGGAGCGGCTTGAGGATTGATTTCATGTCTTCTCGCTTCTCGTACTGATTTTCGGATACGCGGGCCGCCTTAGAGGCCCAGCATCTCCCTTGGATCGAAGGTGACGCGGACGTCGGCCCAGATATCCTGCTTGCCGGCGGGAACCTGCAGGCCGGTGACATCGCATTTTTGCACCGCACGAACGGCACTTTCGTCGAACTGGCGGTTTCCGCTCGACGTTTCGACCGCCGGGCGTCCGTCCAGCTTGCCGGAGGCATCCAGGTTGAACCGCACCACGACGACGAAGTTCTCGGAACCTTCAAGGCCCGCGGGAAGAGTCCAGCAGCCACCAAGCTGGCTTTCCAGGGCGCCCATTTCGGACCTGGAAAGCTTCTGGCCCTGATCCTTGTCGCCGCCAAGCGACGCCTGCTGGGTCGAGCGCTTGGCGCCGCCGCCGGATGGTTTCTGCTTGTCGAGGAGCGCGGAGATCTCGTCGGCGTTGAACTGCTTGTCGTCGGACTTCGGCTTCGACGAGGCTTCCTTAACCGGCTTGTCGGCGTTCTTCCGCTCCGGCGCCTTGGCGCTTTCGGCCTGCGCAGGCTGCGGCTTCGGCCGCCCTTCCGGCGCGGGCGCCGAGTCGGGCAGCTGCGTCGCCTCGGCGGGCGGCTCCTGCGCTATGGCTTCAGCGACGGCGTCGGGTTTGACCTCGGGCGTTGGATCGATGGCGGCGGTCTTGTCCTGCGGCGGCGGAGTTGGCGCCGGCTTGGCCGGTGTCGGCTTGGGGTCGGCCTGCTTGACCGGCTCGGGCTTGACCTCTTCCTTGGGCGTTGGCGCCGGCGCCACTTCCGTTGCCGGGGTGGGCTTGGGCTTTTCCTGCGGCTTCGGCACGTCCTCGGGCTTCGGCTTTTCGATCGGGGTCGGCGCGGGCGGCGGAGCCGAGGTCATGTCGACGGGCTTCGGCTTGGCTTCCGGCGTTATCGGCTTGTCGGTGTCGACGCTGTTCTCGCCGACCTTCTGCGCATCCGGAACGATGTCCGGGCGCTGCGTCGGCACGGGTGCCGGCTTTTCGTGCATCACGGCCTTCTTGTCGCCCTGCAACGTCTGCGCAATGGCTTCCATCGGCACGATATCGACCGCGACCGACTCGACGTCGGAGGACGGAAGCGCGGCCGGCGCCGTCAGCGTGAACAAGCCGAAGGTCAGCGCCGCCGCATGCAAGATCACCGATGTGGTGAGGCCGGTCTTCATCGTCTGTCTACTGATCCTGTTCCTGCAATGAAATCAGGCCCATATTCTTGTAGCCAGCGGCCTGGATGAGGGCCATCACCTTCATCGCGGTGCCGTAGTTGGTTAACTTGTCGCCGCGGATGAAGATGCGCTCGTCATAGCCGGTCTTGGAAATCGCCTGCAGCTTGGCCACCAACTCTTCCTGCGGGATTTCGGTCTCCTGCAGGAAAATCTTGCCCGTGGCGTCGATCGTAACCATGATTGGCTGGGTATCGGCATTCATCGCCTTGGCCTGCGTCTCCGGCAGGTCGACCGGCACGCCGACCGTCAGCATTGGTGCGGCGACCATGAAGATGATCAGCAGCACCAGCATCACGTCGACCATCGGCGTGACGTTGATCTCGGACATCAGTGCATGGTGACGGCCGCGCCGCCTGTGGCCGCGCCCGCCGCGTCCTCCCATGCCCATGGACATACCCATCTGCTACTCCTCAGGCCTTGGGGGCCACTTTTTCATCGATTTGGCGCGAGAGTATGGCGGAGAACTCGTCGGAGAACCCTTCCATGCGCACGGCTATCTTGCTCGCGTCGGACGACAGCTTGTTGTAGGCGATGACGGCGGGAATGGCCGCGAGCAGGCCGATGGCCGTCGCCAGCAGCGCTTCGGCGATGCCCGGCGCAACCACGGCGAGACTGGTGTTCTTGGAGCCGGCGATCGCCTGGAACGACGTCATGATGCCGATGACGGTGCCGAACAGCCCGATGAAGGGTGCCGCCGAGCCGGTGGTGGCAAGGAAACCGAGGCGCCCTTCCAGCTTTTCCATCTCGCGGGTCAGCGCCAGGTCCATCGCCTTGTCGATGCGGGTCTGCAGGCCAAGCGGCGACTTGGCGCCTTTCTCGAAACTCTTCTTCCACTCGCGCATGGCGGCGACGAAAATGGTGCCCATGCCGGTGGTCTTGCGGTCGGCGAGCGTGCGGTAAAGCTCCTCCAGCGACTGCCCCGACCAGAACACCTGCTCGAACCGGTTGAGCGCCAGCCGCATGCGGGCATAGGAAACCAGCTTGTCGACGATGATCGCCCAGGTCCAGACCGAGGCGCAGAGCAGGCCGATCATGACCAGCTTGACCACCCAACTTGCCGAAACGAACAGCGACCAAACCGACAATTGCGCGCCCGGGTCGGCGAGTGCGATATTTTCCATCGTTACGTCCTTAAGATTTTCCGGGCGAAGCTGGCGGCTGGCCCCTGGCATCCCTTGTGGTCGGTTCGCACGAAGCTACCGGAACAACCCCAAACTGTGCCGTTATCGGCCTTTTCGGGGCAAATATTGGTGAAAGGAAGGCGTTCGATAACGCCAATCTTCACCAATCTCTTCATGAACCGTTATGGTTAAGGATGGGTTAGTATATAAGGCGCGGCGCATTGCCACGCCCAGTGGCAAGGCACATGCATTCGCCGTCGCTCACAATGAGGCTAGTCAGCCGTCGGCAAGGCCCTGGGCATGAATGCCACCACCCATTCCTTGGGAAAACGCCTTGGGCGGCCATTCTCACCGATGATCGCCGCCTCGACCTTGGCCTCGACCAGCACCTCGTCGCTGCGCTTGAGCTGCTGCGCCATGAAGATGCGCGCGCCGGAAATCTCCTCGGTGCGGGTGTCGACCGTCAGGATGTCATCGATGCGGGCGGGGCCGCGAAAGTCGATCTCCATGCGGCGCACCACCCAGACTATTCTTTCGCCATGCTTGCCGTCGGCAAGCTCTGTGTGGTGCACGCCGGTCAGCCTGAGATAGTCGGAGCGACCGCGTTCGAAGAATTCGAGATAGCGCGCATGGTAGACGACGCCGGAGAAATCGGTGTCGGCATAATAGACCCGCGCCATCAGCCGGTGGCCGAACGCGGTCAGAGCGCCCGAAATGCCGGCCAGCAGCGTCGCCGATTCACCATGATCGCCCATTGCGCTTCCTTTTTCAGCCCCGGCGAGGCACCAGTTTCCCGCGGAACATAACATCGGATGGCACTGTTGACGGCGATGATCAAGAGTTTGACGGCGGCGCTGTTCGTGCTGATGGCTTTGGCGCTGCCTGGCCAGACCGCGACATTCTCGATGAAGCGCGGCCTCAACCTCGACCAATGGGTCACATGGCCCGGCGAAGACCAGTGGGGCGATGCCACGGCCATCCTGCCCTACCCGGAATGGCGGAAATTCCTTGGGGAGAACGACCTCAAGGCACTGAAGGACGCCGGCTTCGATTTCCTGCGCATGCCGGTCGATCCATCGCCCTTTCTGTCCGACCAGACCGTGACCTTGCGTGACGATCTCTATGCCAGCGTGCTGGACTCGGTGCGCATGATCAACCGCGCCGGGCTGAAGGTGGTCGTCGACATGCACCTGATCCCGGCCGGCGGCAGCCGCAAGATCGGCATGGCGCAAGTGATGGACGACCCGCGGACCTTCGACACCTATGTCGAGATGGTCCGCAAGATGGCCCGCACGCTGGCCAGCGAAGATCCCGCCCAGGTCGCCTTCGAGCCGATGAATGAACCGATCGTCGACTGCGACAGCGATGGCACCACCCTGTGGCCGGACCGCCAGCGTAAACTGTTCGCCGCAGCGCGATCGTCGGCGACGAAATTGACCCTGGTGCTGACCGGCGCCTGCTATTCCGCCGCGAGCTCACTGGAGAAGATCGACCCGAAGACGATCCCGGACGACAACGTCATCTGGGCGTTCCACTCCTACGATCCGTTCCTGCTCACCCATCAGGGCGCGACCTGGGCCGGCGACTTCATCCCCTACGTGACCGGCCTGCCTTACCCGCTGAGCGCGGTGCCCAAGGCACAGCTCGACGTGACGCTCGACACCATCCGCGCCAGGATCAAGGCCGAGGCGCCATGGACAAGGCAGAGCGGCCTGCTTGCCTATCTCGACGAACAAGTCGCCAGCATGGACAGCCTCGACAAGCTGCTCGGCTTGATGGATGCGCCGTTCAAAAAGGTCGAGGCATGGGCGAAGGCCAACCGCGTCAAGCCGGAAAACATCACGCTGGGCGAGTTCGGCATGATCCGCCAGGAATATGGCAATTCCTATGTGATGCCCGCCGATTACCGGGCCGCCTATGTCAGGGACATGATCGGGCGTGCCGAAGCACATGGCTTCTCATGGTCGGTGTGGAGTTATGGCGGTGCCTTCGGCATCGTCGACGCCTTCAACGGCGACAAGGCCGAGCCGGTTGTAATGGACGTGATCCGTGGGCTGCGTTGATCGCCCAGCCAAGATCGATCGAGAAGATTCCGGGCGCATTCAAAAACGTACCGACGCAATGCTGAGCCAGGTCCGAGACGACGGGACGGCGCTGGAAAATTACTCTTCCTGGAACAGGTTGATCTGCTGCTGCGCCAGATCTTTCGGCGCGTCGAGGCCGAGATGGCGCCAGGCATTGGCCGTCAGCATGCGGCCGCGCGGCGTGCGCTGGATGAAGCCCTGCTGGATCAGATAGGGCTCGATGATGTCCTCGATGGCATCGCGCGGCTCTGACAGGCCGGCGGCGATCGTCTCGATGCCGACCGGCCCGCCGCCGAAATTGCACGCGATCATGCTGAGATACCGCCGGTCGAGCGCGTCGAGGCCGAGCGCATCGACCTCCAGCCGAGTGAGCGCCTCGTCGGCGATCTTGCGGTCGACATGGCCGTCGCCGGCCACCGAGGCGAAATCGCGCACACGGCGCAAGAGCCGGCCGGCGATGCGTGGCGTGCCGCGCGCACGCCGCGCGATCTCCAGCGCACCGTCATCGCCGAGCGGCATTTGCAGGATGCGCGCGCCGCGCCGCACGATCTGCTCCAGCTCCTCGACCGTGTAGAAATTGAGTCGCACCGGAATGCCGAAACGATCGCGCAGCGGGTTGGTGAGCAGTCCAAGCCGGGTGGTGGCGGCGACGAGCGTGAAGCGGGCGAGGTCGATCTTGACCGAACGCGCCGCCGGTCCTTCGCCGATGATCAGGTCGAGCTGGAAATCCTCCATCGCCGGATAGAGGATCTCCTCCACCGCCGGGCTCAGCCGATGGATCTCGTCGATGAACAGCACGTCGCCTTCCTCGAGATTGGTCAGCAGCGCGGCAAGATCGCCGGCCTTGGCGATGACCGGGCCGGAGGTCGAGCGGAAATTGACGCCGAGCTCACGCGCCATGATCTGCGCCAGCGTCGTCTTGCCCAGACCGGGTGGCCCGACGAACAGTACGTGGTCGAGTGCCTCGTTGCGGCCCTTGGCGGCCTCGATGAACACTTTGAGATTGGCCCGCACCGCCGCCTGGCCGACGAAATCGTCGAGCGTCTGCGGCCGCAAGGTCTGCTCGGCATCCTCGCCGCGTTTTTCCGGCGCAATCAGGCGGGGCGACAGGCTCATGCGAGCAGTTCCATACTGGCAATGGACTTGGCGGCCCGCTGATCGAACGTGACTGTATGCGAGCAACCCAGATTTCGATTGTGCTCGGCGATCAGCGCATCGGCAAAATCTACCTGCGGCAAATTTGATCTTTCGAGCGCAATCACGATGGCATCGAAATCTTCGAACAACAGTGTCTTGACCTTCAACAGTCTCTGGATTGCCGCCTGCATCTGCTCTTTCGGTAGTCTGTAGCGCGAAATCAACGACCAGCTGAATTCCACCAGCACGATCAAGCTGACGAAGCCGGGAGCATCGTCGCTGAGGCCTTCGCCGAATGCGAGGGCTTTCGCCCGTTGCTCTGCATCGTCGTTCAGCACCATTCGAAGCAGAACGTTCGTATCAATGCCGATCGACGTCACTCGTCGCCCTCTCGTCCGCCTTGCGATCCGTCTCCGACAACATGCCTACCAACTGCATCCCGCACCGCGAGGTCGATTTCCTCCAGTGACGCCGGACCGCCGGGCGGATCGCCCAGAAATCCGGCGAGGTCCGCAAAGTCGAGATTGCGCGGCGTTCCAATCAGGTAGCCATCCATGACCGTCCAGGCGATCATGTCACCCGTTTTGAGTGACAGCGCATCCCGGACATCTTTTGGAATTGTAAGCTGACCCTTCGAGGTCAGACTGGCGTAAGCACCCATTTTCTTACTTTCTAAGAAATTTCCTACCAAACCTATGATAGTTGGAATTTTCTTTTCCAACAACCATATCACTGCGCCAGTTCCTTCAGCCCGAAGCGGATCAGCTTCGGCGCATCGGCATCCTCGCCCGCCGTCTTCAGCGCCGCCGCCACAGCATTGGCGGCGGTGTCGCGCGAATAGCCAAGATTGACCAGCGCCGAGACCGCGTCGGTTATCGGCGCGGATGCCACGCCGTCGCCGAGCTCCTGTTTCAGGCCGATGGTGCCCGAGGCGGTGCCGGCATAGGCCGGCGCCTTGTTCTTCAATTCGGTGACGATGCGCTCGGCCACTTTCTTGCCGACGCCGGGCGCGCGCGAAACCATGGCGATGTCGCGCAGCGCAATGGCGTTGGCGAGATCCGCCGGCGCCAGCGTCGACAGGATGGCCAGCGCCACCTTGGCGCCGACGCCCGGCACATTGTTCATCAGCAACCGGAACCACTCGCGCTCGAGCTGCGACTGGAAGCCGTAGAGACGCAGCATGTCCTCGCGCACATAGGTCTCGATGAACAGCACCACCGCTTCGCCGGGCGAAGGCAGCGCGGCCAGCGTGCGCGCCGAGCAATAGGCGACATAGCCGACGCCATGGATATCGACGAGACAATGGTCCTCGTCGACCTCGTCGAGCGTACCCTTGAGCTTGCCGATCATGCCAGACCTTTCATGGAAGATGGGCTCTCATGGGTGCGTCTCAGGAGAGATGATGTCGAGCTCCGGGAAGTAACTGCGGTAACGCGCGGCGTCGCGGGTCAAAAGACGATGTCCAGCGACGGTCGCGTGAGCGCCGATAAAGAAATCGGGCAAGGTTCTTTCCCTGATGCCACCGGCCCGGCGATAGCGGGAATGCGTGACGCCGGCAAGGAATGCCGCGTCCCAAGGTACAAGTTCGCGATCCATCTCAAGCATGTCGACTGCTTTTCGAAGCGCCGTTTCCGTCGCTATCAGTGGCGCGAGTTCGGACCAAATGATGGTGTTGACCACCAAGGCTCCATCACGGCGGCAGGAAGCAATCGCCGACGCCGACCATGTTGTCAGCGGTCCGGCCGGTCCCCAGACGTCGATCAGGACATTTGTGTCAATCAACGTCGAGATCTTCACGCGGCCCCCTCAACCACTCCATGTACTGATCGGTGGTCATGCCTCCCAGATCCAACGTCCCCTCCATCCGGTCGAGGACATCGCTGAACCTGCGCAATTTGTCTTCCTGGGAGAGGTTCTCGTTGACGGCAACCAGCCGAACGCCCTCGTCGGTGGCCACAAACTCCACCTCGGAGCCCGGGGCGATGCCCAGACGCTCCCTTATCGGCTTGGGGATTGTAACTTGCCCCTTGGTGGTCACGCGCATGGTAATACCTCTGCGGTATTACTTATCCCTGCAACGTGAACAAGTCAAGAACATAGCTAGCCGGCCAGCGCCATCCTGTAGGCCACGCTTTGCCGATGATGCGCGTGGCAGATGGCGATGGCCAGCGCGTCGGCGGCATGTTCGGTGTCGAAGACGGCTTTTGGCAACAGCACCTTCACCATCATGTGGATCTGCTTCTTGTCGCCATGACCAACGCCGATCACCGCCTTCTTGACGGCGTTGGGCGCATATTCGGCAACGACGAGACCGGCACGCGCCGGCACCAGCATGGCGATGCCACGTGCCTGGCCGAGCTTCAGCGTCGCCACGGCGTCCTTGTTGACGAAGGTCTGTTCGACCGCCGCCTCGTGCGGCATCGCGCTGTGCAGGATATCCGCCAGCCCGTCATGCAGCTGGCACAGCCGCGTTGCCAGCGCCGCCTTGTCGTCGGACTTCACAGTGCCTGAAGCAATAAAGCGCAGCGAATGGCCGAGGCTTTCGACGATACCCCAGCCGGTGCGCCGAAGCCCCGGATCGATACCGATGATGCGAATCGCTTCCGCCATTTGCCGACTTTACCTCCGGCCCACAGCGATGCCAGCGAAATGTGAACAAACCGGAAACAGAAAGACAGACCGAGGTCTAACCCCGAGCGAAAGCCGTGTTGAGCAGGCTGATCTGGTCGGAAACCGGATTGAGGCGGCGCGCCATCGGTTGCATGTCGACCAAGGCGCCCGAGCCATAGATCTCGTCGTCCATGCGGCGCACCAGTGCTTGCAGGCGCAGCGAGCGGGTGACGAGGTCGAGGAAATCCTCGGGCAGCTCGGCCCAGCCGGTGGCTTCGTCATGGGCGGAAGCGGTGTCGAGGCGCACCTTGGACTTTTCCGACGCGACCTGGTCGCGGGTCATCTCGCCGGAATTGGCGGCGCGCTGCAAAAGCAGCCAGGACGCAACCTGCATCAGCCTGGTGGTCAGCCGCATCGATTCGGCCGCATAGAGCGTGGCGCCCAGCCGCGACAGTTTCTTTGCCTCGGCCCGGCCCTTGCCGTCGAGATATTCGGCGGCCTGTTCGACCAGGCCCATGCCTTCCTGGTAAAGCGGCTTGAAGGATTGCGAGAAAACCCGGCGCTCCGCCAGCTTGACGGTTTTCGCACTGCCCTTCGAAGGCTCGTTCATTGATACGCCCCTGCACTTGCAACCGGCCGATTCGGCTCCCTGCCGATACACCCGGAACCCTATCTGACTGAAGCTTGAAAATGCGCTTCGTCACTGGCGAAGGCAAGCACATGTTTAACAGAAGGTTAACGGCGAGCCGCCATTGGGCGGCCCCCGCCGAGATGCGGACAAAAAGGGAAATGAAGACAAAAAAAGAGCCGCGGATAAGGCGGCTCTCAGGAGTTTAACAGGGAGGCGTCAAACAAAGTGGCTCCAACCACTCGGTAAGAATCCAGATCACTGGATGAACATAGTAAACACCTGTAAAGCTTAATGAAGCCTTAACGGCGCGGATGTTTTTTGACCGAACGCACGCCATACTGTGCCGTAACAGCACAGCATCTCCTACGTCAGGCTAGCTCAGGCTGTCCTCCAGACGGCGGGCAAGGCGATGAAGGCAAACAACAGCATGGCCGCGTAGAAGCCCATCGAGGAGGCCGCCACCAGCGGTTCGATCGCGGCATTGCCGGCAAGCAGGAAATAGAGGCCGATCAGCAGGCCGATACCGCTGATTGCGGTCAGCCAGAAATGAACGGTAGCGAGCGTCTTCTTCCCGATTGCCGGAAACAAATGGTAGAAGAAGGCGAAGACCGCCGACATCAGCCATCCGGCCACCATCGTGTGGGCGTGGGTCGGCATCTGTCCGTGATCCTGGCTGATCGCCATGTACAGGCCGAGCGCCATGCCGCACAGCGAATAGATGATGGCCAGCGTGAAGAAATTCCGTGCTATCCCTTGCATAATGGTCCCCCGAATTGCCTTTTCCCGTTTGCGGGAATGGGTTGATCGTCAGGCGATTGTTGTCGCCACCGGGCTCCCGGCATTGGCGCACTAGCATCGGCAACGTATCCGGACGATGTCGCGCCAACCCCTCCCGACATCCGTATATTAGCAGAAAATCAGATAGTGCATTCACAATCTCGGCGACTTCGTAAGTTGAGGGCAGGCTGAAACAGAGCCGAATTTTTCCCGACATCGTACCGAAACAGGCACCACGCAAAACGCCCGCTCCTCTGACGGCCGGCGCAAATCAGCCCAGCCGCAAACCTGACCGAACACTGCAGGAACAACCCATGGACTGGTACTCGATCGTCAAATTCCTCCACGTCACTACCGCCATTCTGTGGGTCGGAGGCGGCTTCGTGCTGTTCCTGCTGGGCATGCTTGCCGAGCGGGCGGGCAACATCGAGGAAAAACTGCAGGCAATGCGCGCCAGCGGTCAGCTGGGCGGCAGGTTCTTCGCGCCGATGTCGATGCTGACGCTGATTTTCGGCCTCATCATGTGCTGGTTCTGGGTCGGCTTCTCCGACCTATGGATCCTCATCGGCCTGGCCGGCTACGCCACGACCTTTTCGATCGGCATGTTGATCTTCAAGCCGACGGGCGAGCGCATGGGCGAGATGATCGCCAAGGAGGGCGTCACACCGGCTGTTCTTGCCATCGGTCAGCGCATGATGAGCGCGGCACGCTTCGACTATGCGGTGATGCTGGTGATCATCGCCGACATGGTGCTCAAGCCGACCGCGCATGATATCGGCATCCTCGCCGGCATGGTGCTGGTCGTCGTGGCCGGCGCCACACTGGCCTTTGGCGGCAACCGTCGCCTCGTGCCGAGCGCCGCGTGACCCCCGGATAAACAGGGCGGCTGCGCGGCCGCCTTTCTACATCAAGCCAGCGATGCCGTCCCAAAGCAGCTTCAGCGCCACGACCGCGACGGTTGCGTAGGTGAAGGGATAGAATGTTTCCGGGCGCATCCGTCGCACCAGCCACGCCCCGGCGATGGTCGACAGCGGCGCCAGCGGCATCAGCACCGCCGACGCCGTCAGGTTGGCGGTGTCGAACTGGCCGAGCGCGAAATAGGGCACGAGCTTCAGCGCATTGGTGGCGGCAAAGAAGATCGCCGCCGTGCCCGACAACACCTTCGGGTCGAGCCGGATCGGCAAGGCATAGACCTGGAAGGGCGGGCCGCCGACATGGGCGACGAAACTGGTGAACCCGGCGACCGTGCCCCAGACCGCGGCGGCCACACGGTTGGGCGCGGCTGCGTGGTCGGCGCCGTGGCGGAACTGCAGATAGAGCCAGCGCAGGACGAAGATGATGGCGACGGCGCCGACGATCAGCCGCACCGCCTCTTCGGTGACCAGTGCCGCCGTCAGCCAGCCAAGGCCGATGCCGATGACGGCGCCCGGCATCATGTCGACCAGCATCTTTCTGTTATAAACGCCCCACCATGTCCATACCGAGACGATATCCATCAGGCACAGGATCGGCAGCAGGATGGCCGCCGCCTGCACCGGCGGCATGGTCAGCGCCATCAGCGGCACGCCGACGAAGCCGACGGCGCCGCCAAAGCCGCCCTTGGACAGGCCGACCAGAATGACCGCCGGAATGGCGGCCGCATAGAACCACGGGTCGAGAAGCAGGCCTGACATGGGAGCGGGACTGGTCCGGAGGGAAAGCGTGTCGACGCTTGAATAGCCCAGAATGCCGGGCGGAGCGACAGCAAATATGAGCGTGGCGGCCGCACATGCGAGCCGACGCAGGCCTGTGCCTACCGACGCGCCGAGACCAGCAGGAACATCGGCCGCTCGAGCTCTTCCGCCAGTTCCGGCTTGGCTGCGATTTGCGCATCGGTCGGCCGGAATTCCTCGACATGGCCGATGGTGAAGCCGGACCGGATCAGTGCGTTGATGGTGGCGCCGATCGTGCGGTGATGTTTCACGACACCCTTGGCCAGCCAGTCGGTGCTGCGCGGTCCTTCCACTAGATACTGGTCGACAGGCCACGTCTTGCGGCCTTCGGCATCGATCACCCAGCCAGGTTTGGTCGGCGCCATGAAGATCGGATGTTCCGTCGAAAAAACGAAATGCCCGCCAGGCGCCAGGGCCTGATGCACGGTCCCGAACAGATGCGACCCATCCTCGACATAGTGCAAGGCGAGCGAGCTGTAGACGAGATCGAAGCTGGCTTCCGGCAGGCTGAGCCGATCGAGATCGGCCGTCTCATAGTCTATGCCCGCATCCGGGCCGGCGGCCCTTGCCCGGGCAAGCATCTTCTCCGACAGATCCAGGCCAAGCACCTGCGCCGCCCCATGCTCGCGGGCCCAGCGGCAGAACCAGCCGAAGCCGCAGCCGAGATCGACGACC
The DNA here is from genome assembly GCF_040319805.1 of Mesorhizobium sp. M0848. Classification (NCBI taxonomy): domain Bacteria; kingdom Pseudomonadati; phylum Pseudomonadota; class Alphaproteobacteria; order Hyphomicrobiales; family Phyllobacteriaceae; genus Mesorhizobium; species Mesorhizobium sp. M0848. The sequence goes on from NZ_JAMYOM010000007.1 coordinate 92,598, forward strand.
CTCAAGCCGCCGACATCGGGCAGCATGGCGCGCAGTGCCGGCCACTCGGCGGCACCCTCCAGCCCTTCGACCGAACGGCCGAGCTGGCTGTAGCCTGCGAAGAAATCCTCACGGTCGTATATGTTCTGCGCCATGGTTCCGGCCTCGTTTGGGCCGGCACACTAACCAACCGGCCACCGGCTTTCCACCAACTCGATCAGGATGCCTGCAAGACCTTTGCCCTGTCGCGCGGTGAAGCTGCATCGAGCGGCGGTGGACGCCGCCGGATCGGCTGCGCCTTGATGATGGCGGTGCTTGTCTCGGCCTTGTCTGCGATACGGTCGAGAATCCCGTCGAGATCGCCGATCGAACGCACGAACAGCCGGGCGACGAAACAGTCATCGCCCGTCACCTTGTCGCATTCGCCGAATTCGGGGATGTCCTCGATCAGCTTCTGGACGATGTGCAGCTTGCCCGGCAAAGGCCGGATGCGCACGATCGCCTGCAAGGTATAGCCGAGCGCCAGCGGATCGATCTCGACGGTGAATGCGCGGATGACGCCGCGCTCCTCGAGCCGTCGCAGCCGCTCCGAAACGCTTGGCGACGACAGTCCGACCTGGGCGGCCAGCTCCTTCAGCGAGGTTCGCGCATCCTTGACCAGGATTTCAAGGAGATTTCGGTCGAGATCGTCCAGCATCTTTTTTCTTTCCCCGATAATTTGGAGTTTCTCCTAATATAATTAGGCAAACAGGCCATACACCCTTTCCAATCAGATGGAAAGCTTCGCGGCAGCATGAGATTATTGCGGCTCAACCGATACGGAGGTTTGTTGTGAACGAGACAGTACGCGGCACGGTCGAAATGTCCGCCGCAATGGCCATCCTGGGAACGATCGGATGGTTCGTCGTCCTGTCCGGCCAGCCGATCATGGATGTGGTGTTCTGGCGTTGCGCTTTCGGCGCGATGACGCTGCTCATCATCTGCGCCGGGCTGGGATTGCTGCGCAACAAGCTGTCGCTGCGCATCATCGGCATCGCCGCGCTCGGCGGTGTCGCAATCGTCGTCAACTGGCTGCTGCTGTTCAGCGCATTCTCGCGCGCGTCGATCTCGATCGCCACCGCTGTCTACAACACGCAGCCCTTCATGCTGGTCGGCTTCGGTGCGCTTTTCTTCGCCGAACGGCTGACCCTGACCAAGCTGACCTGGCTGGCCATCGCCTTCGCCGGCATGGTGCTGATCGTGCAGTCGGCCCCCGACGCCGGTGATGTTGGCACGGACTATTTTACCGGCATCGTCATGGCATTGGGCGCGGCTTTCTTTTGGGCCGTTGCCGCCATCGTCACCAAGAAGCTCAAGGGCACGCCACCGCACCTGATTGCGCTGATCCAGGTCTGCGTCGGCGTCGTCATGCTGGCGCCTTTCGCCAATCTTGCAGAGCTTCCGGCCGATGCCTGGAGCTGGACCATGCTGGCGACGCTCGGCATCGTCCATACCGGCCTGATGTACATACTGATGTACGGCGCCATCCAGAAGCTGCCGACGCATCTGCAGGGATCGCTGTCCTTCATCTATCCCGTCGTCGCCATACTGGTCGATGTCGTCGCCTTCGGCCATCGGCTGCATCTGAGTCAGGTCGTCGGCGCCACCGCCATCCTGATCGCCGCCGCCGGCATGAATCTCGGCTGGACGCTGTGGAAGGGCAAACCGCCCGTGGCGAGCCCGCACCCGATCAAATGAAGCGCCCCGCCGGCTGCCCGGCGGGTCAAACATCGCGATCCCGGCTGCCCGCCTGTTCAAAGCGGGCACTTTGCTCTATGCCGCAATCCAACCATCTTCGCCCGGCATAGGCGAGACGCGGGACCCGAAGAACCATGAATGAAGCAACGCCCCCCAATCGCTGTCGCATCGTGCTGATCGCGCCGTCCGGCGTGCCGGCGGCCCGTATTGTCGCGGCATTCGATGGCGGCGATGTCGCTTCGCTGATCCTGCCCGAGAACGGCATGGATGAAGCCTCCTTCCAGGCTTTCGCCGAACAGATCGTGCCGGCAGCGCAAGCCGCCGGCGTTGCTGTCATCATCGCCGGCGACACCCGCATAGCCGGCCGCGTCCAGGCCGACGGCATCCATGTCGAGGTCTCCAAGGCCGAGCTCGCCGAGACGATCGAGCATTTCCAGGCAAAGATGATGGTCGGCACCGGCGGCGCCAAGACGCGTGACGACGCGCTCGAGCTTGGCGAGACACGGCCAGACTACATCTTCTTCGGCCGCTTCGGCTACGACAACAAGCCCGAACCGCACCCGCGCAACCTGTCGCTCGGCGCATGGTGGGCGGACATGATCCAGATCCCTTGCATCGTCATGGCCGGATCCGACATCGCCTCGGTCGAAGCCGTGGGCGCCACCGGCGCTGAATTCGTGGCGCTGTCGAGCGCCGTGTTCGCCGACGGCACCGATCCCGGGACAGCGGTAGCCACCGCCAACGCGCTGCTCGACGAGACCGCGCCGCGCTTCGAGGACTGAAATGTCCTCGGCGACGCTTCCCCTCCAAGCTCTGCTTGCGGTGCTAATGGTCCAGGCTGCCGCCGCGGAGACCGTCCCCCTGCCGCAGCCCAAGCCGGAAATCGGCGTCCACACCGACAAGCCGATCGACAAGCCATTGCCGCAGCCCGCCACCACGGCAGAACCGGCGCCGCTGCCGTCGGCCGACACGGTCAATCCCGACCGCTTCGGCGCAAAACCCGCCGACGCGGCCTATGGCGCCTTCCAGCGCGGTCTCTACAAGACAGCTTACAATTTGGCATTGGTCCGGGCGCAAAACGGCGATCCGGCGGCGCAGACCTTGGTGGCCGAGATCCTGTCGCGGGGGCTCGGTGTACCGGTCAATTCGGCGCAGGCGGCGAAATGGTACGCGCTGGCCGCCGAACAGGGTGTGCCGGAATCGCAGTTCCAGTATGCGCTGATGCTGCTCGACGGCCGCTATGTCAAAAAGGATGGAAAAGAAGCCTACGCCCTGATGCAGGCCGCCGCCGAAGCCGGCAACCGGCTGGCGCAATTCAATTTCGCGCAGATGCTGGTCCAGCAGGACCCCGGCGATGCCGGCATGGCCAAGGCGGTCTCCTACTATGAGCGCGCCGCCGCGACCGGCCTCGCGGACGCGCAATATGCGATGTCGCAGATCTACGCCAATGGCGTCGGCGGCAAGCCACGCGACGACGCCCAGGCAAGGCGCCTGCTGGCGCAGGCAGCCAGGCAGAACTACGACACCGCGCAGATCGATCTCGCCGCCTGGATGATCGAAGGCCGCGGCGGTGCGCGCGACCTGAAATCCGCCTTCGGCTGGATGAAGCAGGCGGCGGAAGGCGGCAATGTCGCCGCCCAGAACCGCCTGGCCAAGCTCTATATGCAAGGCATCGGCACCGATCCGGACCTTGTGCTTGCCGGCGCCTGGTACGTCGTCGCCCGCCGTGCCGGCCTCATCGACCCCCAGATGGACGACTTCCTGCAGGGGCTGGACGACGACCAGACCAAGCAGGCGCTGCAGAAGGCCAACCGGCTGCCTTGACGGCGGTTCTCGCGGTCAAGGCAAGTGTAACCCCGGCTCCCTGGCCTGGTTCCAACCTGCCCGCTCCCTTGCCTCTTCTGGCGATTTGTGGTCTTGGGAGCCCGAAATCGCTTTCCCTGCGAACATCCCATACCAACGGCGTGGCCGTTGGCATCATTCCGGATCATCTCATCATGGCCAAGATCAATGGCAACGAAATCCGTCCCGGCTATGTCATCGAGCATGATGGCGGCCTTTGGGTGGCGGTCAGGACCAACACCGTCAAGCCCGGTAAGGGCGGCGCCTACAATCAGGTCGAACTGAAGAACCTCATCAACGGCACCAAGCTCAACGAGCGCTTCCGCTCGGCCGAGACGGTCGAACAGATCCGGCTCGACCTGAAGGATTTTTCCTTCCTCTACGCGCAGGAAGACGCACTGGTGTTCATGGACACCCAGAGCTACGAGCAGCTCGAATTGAACAAGGACTTCGTCGGCGATCGCGCCGCCTTCCTGCAGGACGGCATGATGGTGACGGTCCAGCTCTACGAAGAGCGGCCGATCGGCATTTCGCTGCCCGACTATGTGACGCTGACCATCACCGAGGCCGACCCGGTGGTGAAGGGTCAGACGGCGGCATCGTCCTACAAGCCGGCGATCCTGGAGAACGGCATCCGCGTCCTGGTGCCGCCCTTCATCGGCGCCGGCGAGCGCATCATCGTCGACACCAACGAAATCACTTACGTGCGCCGCGCCGACTGACGCATGTCGCCCAAAAGTGGCCCCGGTTCTGGGTCACCGACATGCATCGAGGCGGAGTTTAAAGCGCAGCACCGGGAAAAAGCACTATGGCACGCTCAGCCCTTCTCAACGTCATGGTCCAGGCCGCAATGAAGGCCGGCCGCTCGCTGTCGCGCGACTTCGGCGAAGTGCAGAACCTGCAGGTCTCGATGAAAGGCCCCGGCGACTATGTCAGCCAGGCCGACCGCAAGGCCGAGGACATCGTCTTTGCCGAACTGTCCAAGGCACGGCCGGGCTATTCCTTCCTGATGGAGGAGCGCGGTGCGGTCGAAGGCGACGACGGCCAGCATCGCTGGATCGTCGACCCGCTCGACGGCACCACCAATTTCCTGCACGGCATTCCGCTCTTTGCCGTTTCGATCGCGCTGGAGCGCCAGGGCCAGATCGTCGCCGGCGTCATCTACAATCCGGCGATGGACGAACTCTACACCTGCGAACGCGGCGGCGGCGCCTTCATGAACGACCGCCGCTTGCGCGTCGCTGGCCGCATCAAGCTGGTCGACACCGTGATCGGCTGCGGCATGCCGCATCTCGGCCGCGGCCACCACGGCAATTTCCTGGTCGAACTGCGCAACGTCATGGCCGAGGTTTCCGGGGTCCGCCGCCTCGGCTCCGCCTCGCTCGATCTTGCCTATGTCGCCGCCGGCCGCATGGATGGCTTCTGGGAAACCGGCCTGTCGGCCTGGGACATCGCCGCCGGGCTGCTTTTGATCCGCGAGGCGGGCGGCTTCGTCTCCGACATGGACGGCGGCCAGGACATGCTCGACAACGGTTCGGTCGTCGCCGGCAACGAGGTCATCCAACGCGCTTTGCTTAAGGCCGTCAAGAAGCCGCTCTCGGCGCGCTGACAGGCACGCCGCGCTGATGCGCCGCAGTCGCAAAACCGCAACGAAAAGCTTGAAATACTGCCCGGCATGCGCCCAAATTGGAGGGCGCGGTGCAGGAACCCGGCTTAGTGAGAGACAACGAACCCTACCCCGATATCCCGTTCATCGGACGCTGGCACTATTCGCGTGCCGAGATGATCGCAGACGGTGTCGTCCACGCGGTCGGCATCGTGCTGGCGATATCGGCCGGTTCGGCACTGCTGGCGCTGGCGGCGTTCCGTGTCGGACCGGGCGAATACATCGCCGCCGCCTTCTACGTGGTTTCGCTGCTCACCGTGCTCTCGGTGTCGATGACCTACAATCTGTGGCCGGTGTCGTCGCCGGCAAAATGGGTGTTGCGGCGTTTCGACCACGCCGCGATCTATCTGCTGATCGCCGCGACCTACACGCCTTTCCTGGCGCAGCTCGAAGGCTCGCCGCTGGCGCGCTGGATGATCGTGCTGGTCTGGACCGCGGCAGTGCTGGGCATTGCCATCAAGGTGTTCTTTCCCGGCCGTTTCGACCGGCTGGCGATCGGCTTCTATCTCGCCATCGGCTGGAGCGGCATCATCCTGGTCAAGCCGCTTGTCCAGACACTGCCGACGACATCGATAGCGCTGATCGTCGCCGGCGGCATCGTCTATTCCTGCGGCGTCATCTTCTTCGCCTGGAAGGGGCTGCGCTTCCACAACGCGCTGTGGCACGGTTTCGTCGTCACCGGCGCCGGCCTGCATCTGGCCGCCATGGTCGACTGTCTGGTCATCAATCGCCTCTGACACTATCGACGCGGCAATATTGCCAAGCGCCATTCAATTTGGTCACAATTCCGTTTAGAGTCGCGGTTTACGTGATCGGCGGCGGCATCGGAAACGGGGCACGGATGGCTTTTCTCAGATCCTTCGGCATGGGCAGACGTTCTGATGTCCTGATCTACGACCCGCATAAACTATCGAGCCCGCAGGTCTTTTTGCTGACCATGGTGATCTTCCTGGTCATCGTCGCCTTCATCGCCGCCATTCTGACCCGACAAATCTCGACCGCCTTTGGCAGCAATCCCGGCCTCAATGGCCTGATCGTCGGCGTGCTGGTGGTCGGCATCCTTTTGGCCTTCGCCCAAGTCGGGCGACTGTTTCGCGAAGTGCGCTGGGTCAACTCCTTCCGTGCCGGCTCTGAGACGACCGAACCGGTGCTGCTGGCGCCGATGAAGGCGATGATCGGCCGTTCCTCGGCGATGGCCTTCTCGACCAGTTCGATGCGCACCATGCTCGATTCCATCGCCACCCGCCTCGACGAAAGCCGCGACACCTCGCGCTATCTCGTCGGCCTGCTGGTGTTCCTCGGCCTGCTCGGCACCTTCTGGGGCCTGTTGAACACCATCGGCTCGATCCGCGAGACCATCGAATCGCTCGATCCCGGCACCGGTGACGCCGCCGCGGTGCTCGATTCCCTGAAGCAGGGGCTTTCCGCGCCGCTGGCCGGCATGGGCACGGCCTTCTCGTCCTCGCTGTTCGGCCTCTCCGGCTCGCTGGTGCTCGGCTTCCTCGACCTGCAGGCCGGCCGCGCCCAGACGCGCTTCTACACCGAACTGGAAAACTGGCTGTCCTCGGTGACCGACCTGTCGTCGGACATCGTCGTCGCCGACCCAGCCAAGACCGAATCCTCCGACGAGATCCGGGTGCTGTCGGAACGGCTGCGCAGCATGCAGGAGAATGGCGGCGGCTCCAACCCGCGCGTCGCCACCGCCATGGCCAATCTCGCCGACGGCATTTCCGGCCTGGTCAAGAACATGCGCTCGGAACAGCAGATCATGCGCGACTGGGTCGAGGCCCAGTCCGACGAGCAGAAGGCGATGCGCAACACGCTGGAAAAGATCGCCGATGCCCTGAAGAAGCCCGGAGTGCACTGAAGTGGCACTCGCCAGGGGCCGGCGCACCGATCGCCGCATCGACTACTGGCCGGGCTTCGTCGACGCGCTGTCGACGCTGCTTTTGGCCATCATGTTCCTGCTCACGGTCTTCGTGCTGGCGCAGTTCCTGCTGGGACGCGAAATCTCCGGCAAGGATACGGCACTCTCGCGCCTAAACTCCCAGATCAACGAACTGACGCAGCTGCTGGCGCTGGAGCGCTCGACGGCGCAGGACAAGGATGACTCGCTGGCCAATCTGCAGGCATCGCTGTCGGCGGCGGAAGCGGAAAGGAGCCGGCTCCAGCAATTGCTGGCGCAAGGTGCGGGCGCCGGCGACGCCGCCAACCAGCGCGCTGCGGCGCTCGGCGGCGAACTCGACAGCCAGCGCCAGATCAGCCAGCAGGCACTGAGCCAGGTCGAGATCCTCAACCAGCAGATCGCGGCACTGCGCAAGCAGATCGGCGCGCTCGAGGATGCGCTCAACGTCTCCGAAATCCGCGACCGCGATTCAAACACCAAGATCGCCGACCTCGGCCGTCGCCTCAACGTCGCACTGGCGCAGCGCGTGCAGGAATTGAACCGCTACCGCTCCGACTTCTTCGGCCGTTTGCGCGAAATCCTCGCCGACCGCGAGAACATCCGCATCGTCGGCGACCGCTTCGTCTTCCAGTCGGAAGTGCTGTTCCCGACCGGCTCCGAGGTGATCAACGATGCCGGCAAGGTCGAGATGAAGAAGCTCGCCGACGCCATCATCGAGCTGCAGAAGGAAATCCCGCCCGAGATCAACTGGGTGCTGCGCGTCGACGGCCACACCGACAACAAGCCGCTCTCCGGCGCCGGCCGCTACCGCGACAATTGGGAACTGTCGACGGCCCGTTCGACCTCGGTGGTGAAATTCCTGATCGAAAACGGCGTGCCTGCCAACCGGCTCGTAGCCGCCGGTTTCGGTGAGTTCCAGCCGCTCGACCCCGCCGACACCGAAGAGGCGCGCAACAAGAACCGCCGTATTGAACTGAAGCTCACCGAACGTTGATCCATGATCACGCGAACTCACGCGAACTTGTTCGTCGGCTCAACTCCAGGGCGCATATCGAGGCCGGCAAGGCCTGAAAAGATTATCTTTTTTTAATTACACATTGTCGCGGGGCGGTCCTAGCTTGCCGCCCGGGCCGAGAACCGCCGGCGATGAATCCCCCTCATCGCGACGCGACGGAACCGGACGACCCAAGGCCGGAAGGCAGGCGGACAACCGCCGCTTTCCTCTACAAGAGGAGACGCGTGATGCGCTCTTTCAAGACCTCGCTTAGAACTGCTACACTCACGGCGTTCCTCATCGCCGTTCCGCTTGCCGGTGCCTATGCCGCGGGCCATCACAAGGGCGCTCTCGACGCGACCGATCCGACCGACATGACTGGCCCGCGTGTCGAGGCGCTTATCGCACAGGTGCAGGGCGTCCGGCAGGGCATCGTGGACGCAAGACAGGCCAACAACATCACCCCGGCCGTGGCGGAACGCCTGGAAATGCGCACGGCCCACATCAGTCAGGCGGCAGAGAAAGTCGCCGCGTCCTATCATGGCAGGATACCGGCCGCGCAATACCATGACCTGTTGCGTCGTATCGACAATGTCGACCAGCGGTTGATGATCGATACCGGCAGTGGTTTCCTGATCGGCGACGGCGCCGACGGCGGCAATTACCCGAACGGCTAAACGGTCCAAGAGGACGGCTGAAACGGTCCAAGAGGAAGGGACCGCCTGACGCCTTCGGGGGCCTCCCGCGGGCGTCCTTTTTACCAGCCGAGCCACACCGCGATCAGGGCAGCCGCCGCCGGCACGGTCTGGATGAACAGGATCTTGCGCCCGACCGTTGCCGCGCCATAGAGGCCGGCAATGGCCACGCAAGCCAGAAAGAAGACTTTGACCTGGAAACCGGCCGCACCAAGGTATAACCCCCAGATGAGCCCGGCGGCGAGGAACCCGTTGTAGAGTCCCTGATTGGCGGCGAGCACTTTCGAGGCACTGGCGAATTCCCGGGTCAGGTTGAAAGCCTTGTGTCCGCGCGGCGTGTCCCACAGCACCATCTCCAGATAGACGATGTAGGCATGGATCAAGGCCACCAGCCCGACCAGGATGTTGCCGATCATTTTTTCCCCCCTTGATGTGTTGCCGGCAGCATTTCATGCGCGGCCTCGCCTGCGCAAGGTGCATCTGCTGGACGGCGTCTGAGGGTTGCCAACGCCTTTGCGTTGGTATCTTTTCGCGCCGTCCCCAATCACGGAAGCCGCCATGTCCTTTCAGAAACTCGATAATCTCGGCCACAAGCTCAAGCACTCGAGCATGCGCTGGCCATCCTCGGTGCCGACGAGGCCACCCACATGGCCGTCGGCGGCGGCGAGAAGCGTGCCGAGGCGATGTCGGCACTGGCCGGCATGTATCACACCAGGGCAACGGCGCCGGAGATAGCAGACTGGATCGCCGCGGCAGAGCAGGAAGCGTTGGGTGAAGAGCAGCGCACCGCGGTCTCGGAACTGCGGCGCCAATATACCAACCTGACCTGCCTGCCGGTCGAATTCGTCGAACGCCAGACGACCGCGCGCATGCGTTGCGAGCAGCTGTGGCGCGGCCTGCGCGGCAAGAACGACTGGGCAGGCTTCCAGCCGGCGCTGGAGGGCGTCGTGGCGCTGGTGCGCGAGGAGGCGGCGCTGCGTGCCGATGTGCTCGACCTAGCCCCCTATGACGCGCTGATGGAGCAATACGACCCCGGCAACCGCACCGCCGACATCACGCCAGTCTTCACCGACCTGAAGGCTTTCCTGAAAAGCTTCGTGCCGGAGGCGCTGGCGGTCCAGGACGCGCGGCTGCGCAAGCGCCCGCTGAAGCCGCTCTCAGGCACCTATGCGATCGACCGGCAGCGCGAGCTCGGCCTTGCCATGATGGCGGCGGTCGGCTTCGACCTGACACACGGGTCGCTGTCGGTGTCGCACCATCCTTTCTGCGGCGGCGTGCCGAGCGACGTGCGCATCACCACCCGCTACAAGACGTCCGACTTCCTGTCGGCGCTGATGGGCGTGCTGCACGAGACCGGCCATGCGCTCTACGAACAGAACCTGCCCAAGGCATGGTCGCACTGGCCGCTCGGCAAGGCGCGCGGCATGGCCGTGCATGAAAGCCAGAGCCTGTTCGTCGAAAAACAGCTCGGCCGCAACCCGGCCTTCTGGAACTGGGCGCTGCCGGTGGTTGAAAAGCATCTCGGTGAGGCCTGGTCGCTCGACGATATCCTGCCGCATGTGCATCGCGTCGAGCGCGGCCTGATCCGTGTCGATGCCGACGAGGTGACCTACCCCCTGCATGTCATCCTGCGCTACGAACTGGAGCAGGAGCTCGTCGCGGGCCGGCTGGAGGTCGCCGACCTGCCCGAAGCCTGGGACGCCAAGATGCGCGATTACCTCGGTCTTTCCACCATCGACAATCCCGCCGACGGGCCGATGCAGGACGTGCATTGGCCAGGGGCCGCCTTCGGCTATTTCCCCTCCTATACGCTGGGCGCGATGATGGCGGCGCAGCAATGGGCGGCGCTGACGCGGGATCATCCTGCCGCCGATGACGATCTCGCCAAAGGCAATTTCAAGGCGATCAACGAGTGGCGCCGCGAAAAAATCTGGTCGCAGGGATCACGCTGGTCGACGCCGGATCTGCTCGAACGCGCTACCGGCGAAAAGCTCAACGCCACCTATTTCGTGAACCATCTGAAGCAGCGATACGGAGCCGTATAGTGGCTGCCGGCACAGCGGCAGATGTTTCTGCCTACTCCGCCGCGCCCCTGAAAGCACTGGCGCCGGTTTCGAACTGCAGCTTGGCCAGCCGCGCATAGATGCCGCCCTTGGCGACAAGGCTTTGATGCGTGCCTTCCTCGACGATCGAGCCGCCATCCATGACCAGGATCCTGTCGGCCTTCAGCACCGTTGCCAAGCGGTGGGCGATGACGATCGTGGTGCGGCCCTGCATTAGCCGTTCCAGCGCCGTCTGCACCAGCGTCTCGCTTTCGGCGTCGAGGGCGGAGGTGGCCTCGTCGAGCAGCAGGATCGGGGCGTCGCGCAGGATGGCGCGGGCGATCGCAACCCGCTGGCGCTGGCCGCCTGACAGCGTCACGCCGCGCTCACCGACCTGGCTGTCATAGCCTTTTTCCAGCTTGAGGATGAATTCATCGGCAAGTGCATCCTTCGCCGCCGTCTCGATTTCGGCCTTGCTGGCTCCCGGCCGGCCGAAACCGATATTGTCACGCGCGCTTGCCGCGAAAATGGTGACGTCCTGCGGCACGATCGCGATGCGATGGCGGACCGAAACGGGATCGGCCTCGCGCACGTCGACACCGTCGATCAGGATCTTGCCTGTTTCGGGATCGTAGAAGCGCAGGATCAGTGAAAACACCGTGCTCTTGCCGGCCCCTGACGGCCCGACGATCGCCACCGTCTCGCCCGGCATGACCTGAAAGCTCAAGCCGTGCACGGCGGCGCGGTCGGGCCTTGCCGGGTAGGAGAAGGAGACATTGTCGAAGACGATCGCGCCCTTGGCGACGGCCGGCAGCGGTTTCGGATCGGCGGGAGCCTGGATCGCCGGCTTCTCGGCCAGGATCTCGGTCAGCCGTTCGGCGGCACCCGCCGCTTGCGCGAGCTCACCCCACACTTCCGACAGCGCCCCCAGCGCGCCGGCGGCGAACACCGAATAGAGCAGGAACTGGCCGAGCGTACCCGGCGATATCGAGCCTTCGAGCACGTCGCGCGAGCCGAACCACAGCACCGCCACAACGGACGAGAAGATGGTGAAAATGGCGAAGAAGGTAAGGAAGGAGCGCGCGAAGATCGAGGAGCGTGCCGCCTCGAAAGCAGCTTCCACCGCGGCCGAGAAATGCCCGGTGACCAGCTTCTCATTGGTGAAGGCCTGCAGCGTGCGCACCGCGCCGATCTGTTCGCTGGCATAGGCCGTGGCATCGGCCAGCGTATCCTGCGCCTGGCGTGACTTGCGCCGCACCGAGCGGCCGAAGGCGACCAGCGGCAGCACGATGACGGGTATAGCCGCAATGACGAGGCCTGACAGTTTCGGGCTGGTGATGACCATCATCCCCACCGCGCCAAGACCGAGGATTACGTTGCGCAGCGCCACCGAGGCCGTCGCTCCGACCGCCGACTTGACCTGCGTCGTGTCGGCGGCAAGCCGCGACACGATCTCGCCCGACTGGGCGGTGTCGAAAAAGGCAGGCGACAGCGTCGTCACATGGGCAAACACATCGCGCCGGATATCGGCGACGACGCGCTCGCCCAGCGTGATGACGAAATAGTAGCGGCCGGCCGATGCTGCCGCCAGCACGGCGGCCATCGCCACCAGAGCGGCGAAATATTCGGCGATGAAGGTGGTGCTGGCCGACGAGAAGCCATGATCGATCATGCGTCGCACCGCCAGCGGCAGCGCCAGCGTGGTTGCCGCCGCGATGACCAGCGAGATAATGGCGCCGACGACCAGTGTGCGATAGTGCGTGATGTACGGGAACAGGCGCCGGAGCGGCTTGAGCGAACGCCGGCGCTCGTCTGCGCTGGTGATTTGCGCCATCCCGATGTTTCCTCCAGCCGCCCTTGGGGTCTACGCCTCAATATGCGCTTGCCGCGGCCTTGTGATTCAATTCCGGCTGATGTATAGGCTCGCCGACCGTTTTAGAAGCCGTGGCTCCTCAATAGCTGCGGCTTCGAGTTTTAAAAAGAGGCGCATCGACGCAGGCTTATGCCCGTCGGCAGCGCCGTCAAGCCAGGAACCGAGCCATGAAGAGCGCTATTCATCCCGACTACCACACCATCAAGGTCGTCATGACCGATGGCACCGAATACACGACCCGTTCGACCTGGGGCAAGGAAGGCGATACGATGAACCTCGATATCGACCCGACCACCCACCCGGCCTGGACCGGCGGCCAGCAGACCCTGCTCGACCGCGGCGGCCGCCTGTCGAAGTTCAAGAAGCGTTTCGAAGGTTTCGGCATCTAACTCAACGAGCTTTCACAGATCGAAAACCCGTCCTTGTGGCGGGTTTTTTGTTGCGGCGCGGCGCTACTCGGCCAGCAATTCCCTTAGCGCCATGCGCTTGTAGGCGGCGACCAGCCTGTCGCCCTCCTGGCGCTCAACCGAGATCGCCAGCCGCATGGCGGCCTCGCCCATCTGCCAGACCAGAAACGCCGTGGTTTCCAGTGTCGCCGGATCGACCGCCGGCCGCAGCCGTTTCAGCACCGCGGTGAGGAATTCGGCGTTGGCGCGGCTGTCGGCGAGTTCGAGTTGGCGCAGCGCCTTGTCGGCCTGCGTGCCCGACCAGATGTCGCGCATCACCGGCTCGGCCAGGAACAGCCGGTAATAGATGTCGACTAACTCTGAAAACGCGGACTGCAGGCCTTCGGCGTCGCTGACGCCGGCGAGTGCCGCCGAGATGCAGGCTTGGCTTTCGGCGGTGTAGCGCTCGGCCAGCGCCCAGATGATCGCCCGCTTGTCCGGAAAGAACTGGTAGAGCGAGCCGATCGACACACCGGCCCGTTCCGCCACTTCTCCCATGCGCATGGCATCGCTGCCTTGCTCGGCGATCAGCGCCGAGGCAGCCGCCAGCATGCGCTCGACCCGCTCGCGGCTGCGCTGCTGGCTCGGCGCCCGGCGCGGTGAAGCAACCTGCTCCTGCGGGGAAACGGGGGCTGCCGTGTCTTCCAATGACTGACTCCAAATGCATCAAAATCGCTTGACTCACAAAATACGAGGGTTTATCACGTTTTGCAAACGTGAGGATTATTCATGTTTTGGCGCGAAGGAAAACATAACGGGCATATGGAGCAAATGACATGATCGCGAAACTTCTTCCCACCCTCATCTTCATTGCCGCACTCGGCTCAGGCGTCGTCGGCGGCGTCTTCTTTGCTTTCTCCAGCTTCGTCATGCCGGGCCTCGCCCGCATGCCGGCCGCAAGCGGCATTGCCGCGATGAATTCGATCAATGTCACAGCTGTGACCCCGCTGTTCATGACAGCGCTGTTCGGCACGGCGCTCGTCTGCATCGTTGTCGCCATCGGTGCGGTGATTGGCTGGAGCCAGCCGGGTTCGCTCTGGCTGATTGCCGGCAGCCTGCTCTATCTCATCGGCATCGTGGTGGTGACGATGATCTTCAACGTCCCGCTGAATGATGCGCTCGCCGCCGTCGATCCAGCCAGCAGCAATGGCGCAGCCCTGTGGCCACGCTACCTCAATGAATGGGTGATGTGGAACCATGTCCGCGCCATCAGCGGCATGGCCGCGCTGGCATCCTTCTGGTTCGCCACGCGTTGACGACGATGGAGCGACCGATGAAGGATCAATACGCAAATATGGCCTTCGGCATGGCAATCGGAGTTGGTGTCGGTGCCGCGATCGGCACCGCTCTGGATGACCTTCCGATGGGCGTCGCCGTGGGTATTGCGATTGGCGCCGCCTTCGGTGCGTGGCCACGCAAGTGACGGCAGCGCCGGCGACCTCTACGCCTTTGTCTTCCGATCGGAATGACCGAGGTCGCGATCCGGGTCGATGACGTCGCGGACCAGTTGCTTCAGTTTGGCCGCGTCCGGAAAACCGCCGTCGCGCTTGCGGTCCCAGACCAGCACGTCATTGCAGCTGATGGTGAAGATGCCCCCAGTGCCGGGCACCAATGTCACCTCGCCGAGATCGGTGCCGAAGGTCGACAGCAGTTCCTGAGCCATCCAGCCGGCGCGCAGCAGCCAATGGCACTGCGTGCAGTAGGTGATGCGGATGGCGGGGAGTATCTGCTCGCTCATGCCGGGCTTCCGCTCATGCCGCGCTGAGCTTGGCCATGGTCTCGTCGTCGACTTCAAAGTTGGCGTAGACGCTCTGCACGTCGTCGTCGTCCTCGAGCGTGGCAACCAGCTTCATCAGCGACTGTGCCCGGTCCTCGTCGACCGGAACATTGTTTTGCGGCTTCCAGACCAGCTTCACCGATTCCGCCTCGCCGAGTGCGCCTTCCAGCGCCTTCGAGACCTCGCCGAGATTTTCGAAGGCGCAATAGATCGTGTGGCCTTCCTCATCCGACTCGACATCATCGGCGCCGGCTTCGATTGCCGCGTCCATGACCTTGTCGGCACTGCCTGCGGAGGCCGGATAGTAGATTTCGCCGGCACGGTCCCACATGAACGACACCGAGCCGGTTTCACCGAGCGCTCCGCCGGCCTTGGTAAAGGCGGCGCGCACATTCGACGCCGAACGGTTACGGTTGTCGGTCAGCGCTTCGACGATGACCGCGACGCCGCCCGGGCCATAGCCCTCATACCGCACGGCTTCGTAGTTCTCGGCGTCGCCCATCGAGGCCTTGTTGACGGCACGCTGGATGTTGTCCTTCGGCATCGACACCGCCTTGGCGTTCTGGATCGCAAGGCGCAAGCGCGGGTTCATCGATGGATCGGGCGTCCCGCTCTTGGCGGCGACGGTGATTTCGCGCGCCAGCTTGGAAAACATTTTCGACCGCACCGCATCCTGGCGGCCCT
The DNA here is from genome assembly GCF_040319805.1 of Mesorhizobium sp. M0848. Taxonomy (NCBI): domain Bacteria; kingdom Pseudomonadati; phylum Pseudomonadota; class Alphaproteobacteria; order Hyphomicrobiales; family Phyllobacteriaceae; genus Mesorhizobium; species Mesorhizobium sp. M0848. Next base: position 108,239 of record NZ_JAMYOM010000007.1, read on the forward strand.
TGCGGTGCATGATGTTCTTGAACTGTGAATGGCCGGCCATGGCACCCCTGTCGTCTTCTCGGCTAGAGCATCCCGAAGCGAAGTGATCTGACCTCGTCTGCCGCAATGCCCGAATTCAAAATTTCAGAGCGTCCCAGGTGCAACTCGTGGAAGCACGACGTTCTCTGTCGGAATGGCCGGCTTATAGATAAATCGGCTCAATTCGTCCAGCCGCACCGCGCAAGACATGGCACTGCATGGCATGCTGCGACCGCTCACGCCTCGAGATCCGACTTCAGCCGGTCGATGATGCTGAGCGCATGACCGGCATACTGGCTGATCCAGCGATCATGGATCTGCTTGATCGGCAGCGCGTTGAGATGGTTCCAGCGCTCGCGGCCGTCGCGCCGCGCAACGATCAGGTCGGCCTCCTCCAATACCTTGAGATGCAGCATGACGGTGCAGCGATCGATGTCGGGAAAGGCCTCGCACAGCATGCCGGTCGTCCTCGGCGCGTCCTTCAGCTGATCCAGTATTTCACGCCGGCGCGGATGCGCCAGCGCCTTGAAAACATTGTCGTCTTGCGATCGGCTTGACATGTTATCTTTCTATAACATATTGTTGGGCCGATCAAGGGAAGGAGTTGTGGATATGTCACTTGGATTCAGTGTTTCCGGACGCATCGGCAAGCCGGTCGCCGACGTCTTCGACGCGGTCGTCAATCCAAAGAAACTGAGCGGCTACTTCACCACGATCGGCGGCGCCAGCGCCCCGCTGGAAGCTGGCACCGGCGTCGTCTGGTGGGGCAAGGTGCCGGTCGAGGTCGACGAAGTGGTCAAGGACAGCCGCATCGTGCTGCGCTGGGATGCCACCGACGCCGACGGCAAACCCGCCTACAAGACCCGTATCGAGATGAATTTCGAGCCGCTGGACGATGGCGGCACCTTCGTCACCATCGCCGAGAGCGGTTGGCAGGAAGGCGCGGTCGGCCTGAAGAAGTCCTACCTCAATTGCGAGGGCTGGTCGCAGATGCTGGCCTGCATGAAGGCCTATGTCGAATACGGCATCAATTTGCGCGACGGCTACTATCGCAGCGAGATGAAGGGCGAACCCGCCAACGAGACCAATATCTGAGCCACCATGGGGAGGATGGAGATCCGCGATGAAGAAAGTAACGCCATTCCTGATGTTCGAGGGCAAGGCCGAAGAGGCAATGACGCTCTATTGCGAGACCATTCCCGGCAGCGGCGTCCTTGACGTCACAAATTACGGCCCCGGCGAAGATGGCCCGGACGGAACGGTCAAGCTGGCGCGCGTGTCGATCGCTGGCCTGGAAGTCATGGTCTTCAACAGCCCCGTGCACCACGCCTTCACGTTCACGCCGTCGGTCTCGCTCTATGTGGACTGTTCCTCAGAAGAGGAGCTGAACCGAATTGTCGAGACACTGGCCAAGGACGGTGGGTTTCTGATGCCGCCCGACAGTTACGGCTTCAGCCGCCGTTTCGCATGGCTCAACGACAGGTTCGGGGTCTCCTGGCAGATCAATCTCGCATGACTGGTCTGGGCAAGGGCGACCAACAACAGCTGAACACGACAACGGAGCCAGCTATGACCACGAAAATCACCGGCGGCATCAACATCGCCATGAAGGTGCCGCCGCACCAGTATCAGGCGACGATCGCCTTCTACCGCGACGTCGTCGGCCTGAAGCCTTTCACGGACAAGGCGCCGGCCATCGGCTTCGAGCTTGGCCCCAACCGTCTGTGGATCGACGAGGCGCCGATGATGAGCCACGCCGAAGTGTGGCTGGAACTGTTCACCAAGGATTTCCCCATGGCTGCGGATCATTTAGCCAAGGCTGGCGTTGTGCGTTGCGATGCCATCGAGCCCCTGGGCGAGGGCTTCCGCGGCGGCTGGATCACCAACCCCGCCAATATCATCCACATGCTGCGCGAACCGGACGCCTGGTGAGCGCCAAGCCACGAAAGGAGCATCCGATGGACATCCAGAAAAACCGACCGCCGAAGCCGGCATGCTGATCCGGCGGCCTGTCGCCGAGGTGTTCGAGGCCATCGTCGACCCCGCCATTACAACGAAATTCTGGTTCACTCATGGCAGCGGCCGGCTGGACAGCGGCAAGCAGATCCGCTGGGAATGGCGCATGTACGGCGTGTCGACGACGGTCGACGTCAGCGAGATCGTCGCGAACGAAAAGATCGTCATGCAATGGAGCGATCCGCCGACCACGGTGGTCTGGACCTTCACCGAAATGCCCGACGAGACGACTTTTCTCGAGGTTCGCAATTTCGGCTTTGCCGGCAATGGCGACGAGCAGGTGAAAGAGGCCGTCGGCTCAACCGGCGGCTTCACGCTGGTACTGGCCGGCGCCAAGGCGTGGCTGGAACAGGGCCTGACGCTCGGCCTGATCGGCGACCGTCACCCGAAGGGCGTGCCGGCTAACTAAATCGGATCAACCTCGCCGCTTTTCCTGTTCGGTCACATGATGGCGAAGTACGCGATTGATTTCGGTTTGATAGCCACCGCCTCCGACATGTTCCTTAAACCAGGATAGCACATCGGCATCGAGCCTAATGGTGACCGGCTGCTTGAGTGGTCGGTAAAGATGTCCACGGCGAGCATGAATCCAGTTCTCGGCCGGAGCTTCTGGAATGTCCGAGGTATCAATCTCGCTGTCGGGCAAATCGGCCAGCTTGGCAAGTTGATTGCGCAGATCCTGGCTAAGGTCCTTCCTGTTCATAGCGCTTCCTTTCATGCGTTGTCGCTTTCCGAGCACCAACGATCCGAACCCGTTCTTCATCTTCGCGACCGGGGTAGGTATGCACAACCAGCAATACCGCGACAGCCTCAATCATCCCGATCGCGTGCCATCGTTGCTCACCATCTTCAAACCGGTCAGGCACGATGAGATGGAGCGGATCATCGAACACCTTTCGTGCAAGATCAAAGGCGATGCCGTGCTTGGCAAGATTGCGCCTCGCTTTTTCAGGATCCCATTCAAACTGCAAAGTAGCACCATCGACTACAGTATTGTATGTACAAATCCGTAAAAGTCAATCCAAACGCGGCATGCGCCCAAGCCCAAGCTCAGTGCCCGCCACCCGATTTCGCCTTCCTACGTCGCCGCGCCAGCATGTTGAGTCCCTCGACCAATGCCGAAAAGCCCATCGCCGCATAGATGTAGCCCTTGGGCACATGGTAGCCCATGCCGTCTGCGATCAGTGTCATGCCGATCATCAGAAGGAAGCCCAGCGCCAGCATGACAATGCTCGGGTTCTTGGCGATGAAGTTGGCCAGCGGCCCGGCCGCCAGCATCATCACGCTCACCGCCACGATCACGGCGATGTACATGATGGCGATCTCGTCGGTCATGCCGACGGCGGTGATGATCGAATCGATCGAGAAGACCAGGTCGAGCAGCAGGATCTGGAAGATCGCGCCGGCAAGGCTGATCTGCAGCGTCTCGCCCATCATCGTATCCTTGTGGTCGTCGGGATCGACCGTGTGATGGATCTCCTTGGTCGCCTTCCAGACCAGGAACAGGCCGCCGGCAATCAGGATCAGGTCGCGCCAGGAAAAACCGTGGCCGAAGGCCGTGAACACCGGCGTGGTCAGCTGGACGATGATCGAAATGGTGGCCAGCAGCACCAGCCGCATGATCAGCGCCGCCGAGATGCCGAGCCGGCGGGCACGGGCCCGTTGTGCTTCCGGCAGCTTGTTGGTCAGGATCGAGATGAAGATCAGGTTGTCGATGCCGAGCACGACCTCGAGCACAATCAGCGTCAGCAGCGCGACCCAGGCGGTCGGGTCGGACACGAATTGGAAATGCGGCGCCAGGAATTCGATGAGCTGCATGGAGGTCGTCCCCTCTTTTAACGATCTAGAGCAGTGTCGCCGGCAGTTAGGTACTAAGCGTGCCTATATCAATGTCAGGACCAGAAGGACGGTGCGGTTTCTTCCAGCCGTGGCCCGCGACGAAACGGCGCGATCCGCTCGGTCAGCCCTGTGCGGTCGGAAATATCGACGCCAACGCCGCACAAGGTCGCCGGTCCGGTCGCCGCCTCGAAGCGGCCTTTCGGCACCTTCGACAGGAACCGGTTGAGCGGCTCCTCCTTGTCCATGCCGAGCGAGGAATCGTAGTCCCCGCACATGCCGGCGTCGGACATATAACCGGTGCCGCCGTTGAGGACCTGGTGATCGCCGGTCGGCTGGTGGGTGTGGGTGCCGACGACGAGGCTGGCGCGGCCGTCGACGAAATGCGCGAAGCACATCTTTTCCGAGGTCGCCTCGGCGTGGAAGTCGATAATCACGGCATCCGCCTGCTCGCCGAGCGGACAGGCGGCAAGCTCGCGTTCGCCGGCCTGGAACGGATCGTCGAGCTCGGGATGCATGAACACCCGGCCCATGATGTTGGCGACCAGCACGCGCGCGCCGCTCCTGGCGATATAGACACCGGAGCCGCGCCCGGGCGTGCCCTTGGGAAAGTTGGAGGGACGCAGGAAGCGCTCTTCGCGCGGCGCGAAGGCGAGCGCGTCGCGTTGGTCCCAGACATGGTTGCCGGTGGTGACGACATCAGCACCAGCGGCGATCGTCTCGCGAAAGATATCTTCGGTGATGCCGAAGCCGCCCGCGGCGTTCTCGCCATTGACGATGACGAAATCGAGTTTGAAGTCGGAGATCAGGCCGGGCAGTTGTTCCCACACCGCCGTCCGTCCTGTCTTTCCAACCATGTCACCGAGGAAGAGAAGTCTCATATGATCCCGCACCGAAGGTCAGCGAAAGCTGCATGACGCCAGTGAAGATCATGCGTCCCTTGTACTTATCTACAATTTTGGCGCGAAGCGGCGCAACCCGCTCTCGGTCAGTATTTCCGGAATGACGACGTCATGTTCCTCATCCGGCACCATTGCCACCTCCTGGCAGTCGAAGGCGATGCCGACCAGCCGCGGCGGCTGTCCCTTGTCGATCAGCTTGGCGATGGCGCGGTCGTAATAGCCGGCACCATAGCCGATGCGATGGCCGCGCGCATCGAAAGCGGCGAGCGGCACCAGCATCACAGAGGGGTCGAGCACCTCGGCTTCCTCGTGAGGGCCGACCGTGCCGAAACCCATCTCGACCATCGGCGCGCCGCGCACCAGTTCGCGAAAGACGATGGTGGTCTTGTCGAGAATGGCCGGCAGGCAAAGCCGCGCGCCCTTTTCACGCAAGGCAAACATCAACGGCCGAACGTCGACTTCGGAACGCATCGGCCAGAAGCCGGAAACGATCTGGCCCGGCTCGACGTGGAGGAGATCGCGTGCCGTCTCGGCCATTTCAAGCGCGACCTCCACCCGCCAGAATTCATCGAGCGCATCGCGGCGTCCGAGGGCCTCACGGCGAAGCTGCTTTTTCAGGTCTTTGAGAGAGGTCATTCAGCCAGGCTAGAAAAGGTCAGATCTGGATGGAGTTTTGGGAGCGACGTTTTCCACCGCAATCATCCACCGAAATGCGGGACGCGTGGCAATAAGTGACGATCCACACAACCGGTGGAGAGAGCGATCCCGGGAACCTACAAAGTAGGTGGGCGCCGTGTGAGAAAACCCACGGGTCTTCCCAGGGACAGCTCCCTAAGGATCGTTAAGGCCCCGGGGAAAATGTTCTCCTGCCGGGAAGCACAGACCGTCCCGCCCAATATAGGCTGCCGGCCGGCTAAGCGCCAGTGAGACGGGCATATGTTTCCATCAGGGTTCAAGCCCATTCGTCGCGGCCGGCGCACCCTTGCACAGGGTGAGCCGCGTCCTTACGGTTGCCATGATCAACCGAGGAGCAAGAATGCGTTTCGAAGGCACGGCGGCCTATGTCGCCGACAAGGATCTGATGGTGGCCGTCAACGCGGCGATCGCGCTGGAGCGGCCCTTGCTGGTCAAGGGCGAGCCAGGCACCGGCAAGACGGAGCTGGCCCGCCAGGTGGCGTCAGCACTTGGCCTCGACCTCATCGAATGGCACGTCAAGTCGACCACCAGGGCGCAGCAGGGCCTTTACGAATATGACGCCGTCTCGCGCCTGCGCGACAGCCAGCTTGGTGACGAGCGCTTCAACGACATCAGGAACTACATCAAGCGCGGCAAGCTCTGGGAGGCGTTCGCCGCCGGCAGGAAGGTCGTGCTTTTGATCGACGAGATCGACAAGGCCGACATCGAATTCCCCAACGACCTCCTGCAGGAACTCGATCGGATGGAGTTCTTCGTCTACGAGACCGGCGAAACCATCCGCGCCGCCGTCAGGCCGATCGTCATCATCACCTCCAACAACGAGAAGGAGTTGCCGGACGCGTTCCTGCGCCGCTGCTTCTTCCACTACATCCGCTTTCCCGACGTCGACACGCTGCATAGAATCGTCGATGTCCACTATCCCGGCATCAAGCAGAACCTGGTGCGCGCGGCGCTGACCCAGTTCTACGAAATCCGCGACGTGCCCGGCTTGAAGAAGAAGCCGTCGACCTCCGAGGCGCTCGACTGGATAAGGCTGCTGGTCGCCGACGACATCGCGCCGGAAGATCTGCGCGCCGATCCGAAGAACGCCCTGCCCAAGTTGCATGGCGCATTGCTGAAGAACGAGCAGGACGTGCATTTGTTCGAGCGGCTGGCGTTCATGGCACGAAGGCAGCAATAGGTAGCAGCAGCGCTTTCGCTTCTGTGGACCGTTGCCAGCAGCCGAACAGGCAGGCAGCCTCGGCCAAACCTTCAGAGGAGATGACATGGCTGAGATTATCGTCCGCCCGCTCGCGCAGTCCGACCGCGCCGATTGGCGGCGGCTGTGGACCGACTACCTCACCTTCTATGAGACGAAGCTGCCGGAAGAGGTCTACGCCATCACCTGGAAGCGGCTGTTCACCGAGGGTGAGTTCGAGCCGAAAGGCTTCATCGCCACGCTGGACAGCAAGGCGGTTGGCCTCACCCACTATCTCTACCACCGCTCAGGCTGGTCGGAAAAAAACAACTGCTATCTGCAGGATCTGTTCGCCGACCCTGACGTGCGCGGCAAGGGCATTGGTGCTGCGCTGATCGAGGCAGTAAGACAAGAAGCCGCGAAAATCGGCGTCAAGAACGTTTACTGGATGACGCACGAAACCAACACCACCGCGCGCAAACTCTACGACCATGTCGCGCGCCGCACCGGCTTCATCGAGTATGATCTGCTGTAGATAGACAATGTTCATCCCCTTCTTCCTCGAACTGAAGGCCGCGCGTGTTCCCGTTTCGCTCAGGGAATATCTGTCGCTGCTGGAGGGACTGGAAGCCGGGCTGGTCGACTACGACGTCGAAGGTTTTTATTACCTCGCCCGTGCGGTGCTGGTGAAGGACGAGCGCCATATCGACCGCTTCGACCAGGTGTTTGCGCATGTCTTCAAGGGCATCGAAGCGCTGGGCGGGCCGGATGCCGTCGATGTCGCTGACATTCCCGAGGAATGGTTGCGCCGCATCGCCGAAAAGCACCTGACCGACGAAGAGAAAAAACTGGTCGAGGCGCTGGGCGGTTTCGAGAAATTGATGGAGACCTTGAAGCAGCGGCTGGACGAGCAAAAAGGCCGCCACCAGGGCGGCTCGAAATGGATCGGCACCGGCGGCACCTCGCCCTTCGGCGCCTATGGCTACAATCCCGAAGGTGTGCGTATCGGCCAGCATGAAAGCCGCAACCGCCGCGCGGTGAAGGTGTGGGACAGACGTGAGTTCAGGAATTTCGATGATGCCGTCGAACTCGGCACCCGCAACATCAAGATCGCGCTGAAGCGCTTGCGTCGCTGGGTGCGCGAAGGCGCCGAGGAGGAATTCGACCTGCCCGGCACCATCCACGCCACCGCCGAACATGGCTATCTCGACGTGCAGACGCGGCCCGAACGGCGCAACGCGGTGAAGCTTTTGATGTTCTTCGATGTCGGCGGCTCGATGGACGACCACATCAAGAGCGTCGAGGAGCTGTTCTCGGCCGCCCGCGCCGAATTCCGCCAGCTCGAATATTTCTATTTCCACAACTGCCTCTATGAGGGTGTGTGGAAGGATAATCGCCGCAGGCATGCCGAGGTGATTCCGACCTTCGACCTCCTCCACAAATATGGCCCGGACTACAAGGTGATCGTCGTCGGTGACGCCTCGATGAGCCCTTACGAGATCGCTCATCCCGGCGGTTCGGTCGAGCACTGGAATCCGGAGGCAGGCAGTGTCTGGCTCGGCCGTCTGCTGCAGCAATGGCCGAACGCGGTATGGCTGAACCCCGAAGACCCCAAGAACTGGGGCTACACCCATTCGACTGCGATGATCCGCGACATCTTCGGCGGCCGCATGTTCCCGCTGACTTTGGCCGGGCTTGAGGGCGCGACCAGGCAGCTTTCAAGAAAACACTGAAAGACTGACAGGAGATCCGATGACCTGCTTTCTCTGCCTGCAATGCGGCGTCCAGTTCGCGGCGACAGAGACGCCTCCAAAACATTGCCCGATCTGCGAGGACGAGCGCCAATATGTGCGCTGGGAAGGGCAGGCGTGGATCACGCCGGAGGAACTTGCTGAAGGGCATCGGCTTGTGATGAAGGATGATGCCGGCGTTCTCGCCTTCGGCATCGAGCCGCGCTTCGCCATCGGCCAGCGGGCGCTGCTGGCACAGACGCCACACGGCAACGTGCTGTGGGACTGCGTTTCGATGGTCAGCGACGAGGCGGTGGCCGAGATCAACCGCCGCGGCGGCCTGGCGGCGATCGCCATCTCGCACTGCCATTATTATTCGGTGATGGTCTGTTGGAGCGAGGCGTTTGGCGGCGTGCCGATCTATCTCCACGCCGATGACCGCCAGTGGATCATGCGGCCGCACAAGGCGATCGTCAGCTGGGAAGGCGAGACGCTGGCCATAAACCCTTCGCTGACGCTCATCCGCTGCGGTGGCCACTTTGCCGGCGGTCAGGTGCTGCACTGGAAACGCGATGGCGGCGACGTCTTGCTGGCCGGCGATATCCTGCAGGTGACGCCGACGCGCCGCCATGTCAGCTTCATGTACAGCTATCCGAACTACATTCCGCTCAATGCAGCGGCCGTGCGCCGCATCGCGGCGGCGATGGAGCCATTCGCGTTCGACCATATCTACGGCGCGTGGTGGAACCAGAATGTCATCGGAGGCGCAAAAGCGGCGTTGGCTGCTTCGGTCGATCGCTATCTGGCGGCGATCGCATGAAGATCACGATCGAAAATGCGGGAAAATGCCGTAACAAATGCCTATCTTGGTGCGAATATGAGGTTGCAATCCGCGCATGACCCCGAGCCTCCGGTTCGGAAAGGATCATGCGCAAAACCAAAGTGCTACAGCGTCCCTTGCGCGTCCGATGGACGCGCGGCGCTGTAGGAGCGAGCCGGCAAGGCTGAGGAGATCACATGGACACCCACACCTACCCTGTAACCCGCACCGACGCCGAATGGCGCGCCCGGCTGACGCCGGAGCAGTATGCCGTCATGCGCGGTCACGGCACCGAGCGGCCGGGAAGCTGCGCTTTGCTCTACGAGAAGCGCGCCGGCACCTTTTCCTGCGCCGGCTGCGACCAGCCTTTGTTCGAATCCAAGCTGAAGTTCGAGAGCGGCACCGGCTGGCCGAGCTTCAACGACCCGGTGCCGGGCTCGGTCGAAAACACCGTCGACCGCAGCTACGGCATGGTTCGCACCGAATGCCATTGCGCCCGCTGCGGCAGCCATCTCGGCCATGTCTTCGAGGACGGCCCGCCGCCGACCGGCCTGCGCTATTGCATCAACGGCGTGGCGCTGAAATTCGAGCCCTCGGCTTGAGCCATCCGGGTTCGACACTATAGGGCGGCATCTGTCGCCCTTTTCGTTCAAATATCCGTCGCCCCCCTCTGGGCAGACGATCAGACCACGATCATCGCCACCAGCCACAGCGTGGCGCCAAGCGTCATCATCCAGGCCTTGGCCCCGGGAATCTTTTCGGTGGTCCGCCACACCGCCAAGGTCAGGAACAGGCTGTAGGGCACCGACGCGAAATGCACTGCCAGCACAAGCCCGAGCGGCAACTTCAATCCGAGCAAGACGAGCGCCAGCACCGATGCGGCGATGCTGACCGCGGTGCCGACGAGGACAAGGTCGCGCCAGAACAGCCGATCGAGCGGCACCTGGCCTTGCCAGCGTGAGCGGAAAAAGGAGCCGATACCTTCTGGCAACACCGGATGTCTATCCCTGCCCCAGGACTTCGGTTACCGCACGCTCGAAGCGCGAACATTCGGTCACCAGCCAGTCGGCCATGGCTGGCCAGTTGTCCTCGGCATAGCAGTTCACCCGCCACATCGAATTGATGCCGAGGCCCTCGCAACTCTGTTCCGGCCTGAGCTTCAGCCTGTCTTCGATTTCACGCTGAAACGGCTTCAGCCGCGACCAGGCTTGCGTGGCGCCGAACTTCTCGTTGCGACCGAAGAAGACGCCGACCTGGCTCTGCGCCGGCGCGACATACATGGAAAGGACCAAGGCGAAGTCGGGCAGCCCGCGCTGCCAGAACCAGGGTCCGCGCCGCGCCATCAGAGCCCTTTCTTCCGGATGCCGCACAGCGAACAGCGTCCAGAAGCCGCGCTGGCGGAATTCAGAGGCGCGGCGGGCGCCGAAGTCGATTTCGCTCATGGCTTAAACCGTATCTCCGGCAACCGTGTCGGTGCCGGGGCCGGCTGATCTTACACCATGCCGAGTGCGGCCTTATACAGATCGAGGATGGTTTCCTCTTCCTGCCGCTCGGCCTGGTCCTTCTTGCGCAGCCGGATGATCGTGCGCATCGCCTTGGTGTCGAACCCAGTGCCCTTGGCCTCGGCGAACACTTCCTTGATATCGTCAGAAATGGTTTTCTTCTCTTCCTCGAGCCGCTCTATGCGCTCGATGAAGGCACGCAGCTGGCCGGCGGCAACAGTCTGGCTGGTATCGGTGATATCGTCGGCCATATTTTTCTCCAAAAGCATCGGCTCCGCGACTCGCGGACGACTGCGGCAAAATTTGAGCCGGTTCGATGCCCGACCGGCGGCGGCGGGTCAAGCCGTTATCGACCAAGCCACGCGGGCTGCCGCCAGAAGCCGACAACCGGTCCGTTTTGCGAACTCTAATTGAAAGCGATCAGCAGATCCTTGGCATCGATCTGGTCGCCCGCCTTGACCAGCACCTCGGCAACGGTGCCGTCGCGCTCGGCATGCAGCGCCGTCTCCATCTTCATCGCTTCGATGGAAAGCAGCACGTCACCGGCCTTCACAGCCTGGCCGGCAGCCACCGAAAGCGCCGAGACGACGCCCGGCATCGGTGCGCCGACATGCGCCTCGTTGCCGGGTTCGGCCTTGCGGCGGGCTTTGGCGGCGGACGCGCCATGCGCCCGGTCGGGCACCTTGACACGACGCGGCTGGCCGTTGAGCTCGAAGAACACGGTGACCATGCCCTTTTCGTCGACATCGCCGATGGCAAGGCATCGGACCACCAGCGTCTTGCCCTTCTCGATGTCGACGAAGATCTCGTCTTCCGGCTTCATGCCGTAGAAATAGGTCGGCGTCGGCAGGACGCTGACCGGCCCATAGGTTTCCTGCGCTCCGGCGAAATCCGTAAACACCTTTGGATACATCAGCCACGAGGCGAATTCGAACTCCGATAGCTTGCGCTCGAGCTTCTCCTCGATTTCCTTGCGGTTGGCCTTTAGGTCGGCTGGCTTGAGCAGTGAGCCGGGCCGCACCGTGATCGGCTTGTCGCCCTTCAGCGCCTTCCCCTGCAGCGCCGCCGGCCACCCGCCTGGCGACTGGCCAAGGTCGCCGCGCAGCATCGAGACGACCGAATCCGGGAATGCGATATCCTTGTCCGGGTTTTCGACATCGGCAACGGTGAGATCCTGGCTGACCATCATCAATGCCATGTCGCCGACGACCTTGGAGGACGGCGTCACCTTGACGATGTCGCCGAACATCAGATTGACGTCGTGATAGGTCTGCGCCACCTCGTGCCAGCGCGTCTCCAGTCCGAGCGAGCGCGCCTGTTCCTTCAAATTGGTGAACTGCCCGCCCGGCATCTCGTGCAGATAGACTTCCGAAGCTGGCCCCTTGAGGTCGCTTTCAAAGGCGGCGTACTGGTTGCGCACCGCTTCCCAGTAGAACGAGATTTTCCTGATCCATTGCGGGTCGAGACCGGGGTCGCGTTCTGTGCCCTTCAGCGCCTCGACGAGCGAGCCAAGGCATGGCTGCGAGGTGTTGCCGGAGAAAGCATCCATCGCCGCGTCTATGGCGTCGACGCCGCTTTCCACCGCCGCCAGCACCGTCGCCGCCGACAGGCCCGACGTGTCGTGGGTGTGGAAATGGATCGGCAGGTCGGTCGCCTCGCGCAGCGCCTTGAACAGCACGCGTGCCGCCGCCGGCTTCAGCAGTCCGGCCATGTCCTTGACGGCAATGATGTGGGCGCCGGCCGCCTGCAATTCCTTGGCCAGGCCGACATAGTATTTGAGGTCGTATTTCGCCCGCGCCGGATCGAGGATGTCGCCGGTGTAGCAGATCGCCGCTTCGATCAGCTTACCCTCGGCGCCGACCGCATCCATGGCGACGCGCATATTGTCGACCCAGTTCAGGCAATCGAAGACCCGGAACAGGTCGATGCCACCGCTTGCTGCCTGCTTGACGAAATGCTGCACGACATTGTCGGGATAGTTGGTGTAGCCGACGCCATTGGCGCCGCGCAGTAGCATCTGCAACAGCAGATTGGGCGCCGCCTCGCGCACCAGCGACAGCCGCTCCCACGGATCCTCGGTGAGGAAGCGCATGGCGACATCGAAGGTGGCGCCGCCCCAGCATTCCAGCGATAGAAGCTGCGGCAAGGCACGCGCATAGGTACCGGCGATGCCGGCAATGTCATGCGTTCGCACACGCGTGGCGAGCAACGACTGGTGGCCATCGCGCATCGTCGTGTCCGTGACCAGCACTTGCCTCTGATCGCGCATCCAGGCGGCGAACTTCTCCGGCCCGAGCACATCCAGCTTCTGCTTGCTGCCGCCGGGCACATTGCCGTTGAGGTAAGGCACCACGGGTGCGGCCGCATCGGCCTTCGGCTGCGGCCGGCCGCGCGTCTCGGGATGGCCGTTGACGCTGACGTCGGCGAGATAGTTGATGAGCTTGGTGGCGCGGTCCTGGCGCTTGACCTGCTGGAACAGTTCCGGCGTCGTGTCGATGAACTTGGTCGTGTAGGAATTGTCGGCGAAGCTCGGGTGGTTGATGATCGCTTCGAGGAAGGTCAGATTGGTGGCGACGCCGCGGATGCGGAACTCGCGCAGCGCCCGGTTCATGCGGGCGATCGTCTCGGCCGGCGTCGGCGCCCACGCCGTCACCTTCTCCAGCAGCGGATCGTAGAAGCGGGTGATGACAGCGCCCGAATAGGCGGTGCCGCCATCGAGGCGGATGCCGAAGCCTGTTGCGCCGCGATAGGCGGTAATGCGTCCGTAATCGGGGATGAAATTGTGCTCGGGGTCTTCCGTGGTGATGCGGCACTGCAGCGCGTGGCCGTTCAGCCTTATGTCCTTCTGCGCCGGCACGCCTGATTCCGGTGTGCCGATGGCAAAGCCGTCGAGGATATGGATCTGCGCCTTGACGATATCGATGCCGGTCACCTGCTCGGTGACGGTGTGCTCGACCTGGATGCGCGGGTTGACCTCGATGAAATAGAATTTGCCGGTGTCGGCATCCTGCAGGAACTCGACCGTGCCGGCGCCGATATAACTGGTCTCGCGGGCGATCTTCAGCGCATGGCCGCAAAGCTCCTCGCGCTGCGACATTTCGAGATAGGGCGCCGGCGCCCGCTCGACGACCTTCTGGTTGCGGCGCTGGATCGAACAGTCGCGCTCGAACAGGTGCACCGCATTGCCATGGGTGTCGCCCAGCACCTGCACCTCGACATGGCGCGCGCGTTCGATCAGCTTTTCGAGATAGACCTCGTCCTTGCCGAAGGCGGCTTTCGCCTCACGCTTGCCTTCGGTGACTTCACGGGCAAGGTCGGCTTCGGCGCGGATGGCGCGCATGCCGCGGCCGCCGCCACCCCATGATGCCTTCAGCATCACGGGATAGCCGATTCCCTTGGCCAGTTTCTTGACCGCCTCCATGTCATCCGGCAACGGATCGGTGGCGGGGATCACCGGCACCCCGACCTCGATGGCGAGATTGCGCGCCGCGACCTTGTTGCCGAGCCGCCGCATTGTGTCCGGCTTCGGCCCGATGAAGGTAATGCCGGCTTCGGCACAGGCGTCGGCGAATTCGGGACTTTCCGACAACAATCCGTAGCCGGGATGGATAGCATCGGCACCCGACAGCCTGGCGACGCGGATCACCTCCTCGATCGACAGATAGCTTTCGATCGGCCCCATGTCCCGGGTCAGATGCGGTCCGCGCCCGACCTGGTAGCTCTCGTCGGCCTTGAAGCGATGCAGGGAGTATTTGTCTTCTTCGGCCCAGATCGCCACGGTTTTGAGGCCGAGTTCGTTGGCCGCGCGAAAGACGCGAATGGCGATTTCGGACCGGTTGGCGACGAGGATCTTCGTGATGGCCAAGGACTGGGCTCCAGCAACGGAAGGAAGAGAAATCGGCGCAATGATTAGCGTGAAAATGCTGCAGTGCAAACAAATTTGACGCGCATTTAAACCGATTGAAATGGAATCATTGCGCCAGAGGCCATCGCATTCATCCAAACAGCCAGAAAAAGCGCCGGCTCTGCCGTGACGCACGATCATTCCCGGCTAAGGGACCCGGCTCCATCGGTCGCCCCCTGAATGGCAAAAGAAAATGCCCGGCGCGAGGCGCCGGGCATCCGCAAACGGTCTGGAGACTGACGAGTCTTACATCTTCTGGATGTAGGTGTACTTGCCGTCGTCGCCCTTCTTCCATTCGTACATCACGTAGCCGGGCAGCGTCGGGTCGCCCTTGGCGTCATAGGACAGATCGCCGAGCACGGTCTTGAACGGGCCGTTTTCATGCAGCGCCTTGGCAACTGCCTGCGGGTCGTTCGACTTGGCAGCGGTCGCTGCCTCGGCGATAGCCTGTACTGCGGCGTAGGAGTAGAGCGTATAGGCTTCCGGTTCGAAACCCTGCGCGCGGAACTTCTCGACGAGTTCCTTATTGGCGGGGATCAGGCGCGGATCCGGACCGAACGTGTTGAGCGTGCCTGCAACAGCGTCGCCCGCGATCGAAGCCAGTTCGTTCGACACGATGCCGTCGCCGGAAATCAGTGTCGCCTTGAGGCCCTGGTCGGCCGCCTGGCGGATGATCAGGCCTGCTTCGGTGTGCAGGCCGCCCCAGTAGATGATCGAAACGCCGGCTTCCTTCATCTTGGCGATCAGCGCCGAGAAGTCCTTGTCGCCGACATTGATGCCTTCATACATGACTTCCGTCAGGCCCTTGGCATTCATTGCCTTCTTGGTTTCGTCGGCAAGACCCTGGCCATAGGTGGTCTTGTCGTGGATGACGGCGATCTTGGCGTCCTTGAAGTTCGCGGCGAGATAAGCACCGGCAATGCTACCCTGCTGGTCATCGCGTCCGCAGGTGCGGAACACATTCCACAGGCCGCGCTCGGTGAACTGCGGGTTGGTCGCGGCCGGCGTCACTTCGACAATGCCGTTTTCCGCATAGACTTCCGAAGCCGGAATCGAAACGCCCGAGTTGAAGTGGCCGACCACGAACTTGACGCCGTCGCCGACGAACTTGTTCGCAACCGAGATGCCCTGCTTCGGATCGGAGACGTCGTCGCCGACTTCGAGCTTGATCTGCTCGCCGTTGATGCCGCCCTTGGCATTGATGTCGGCGACGGCCGCTTCCGCACCCTTCTGAAGCTGTGCGCCGAAGGCGGCGTTCGGACCGGTGATCGGACCGGCGACGCCGAACATGACGTCAGCCCACGCGTTGCCGCCGAACGCGACCAGCGCGGTCAGGGCGACGGCGGACAAAAGTGACTTTTTCATTTAAACGCTCCCATTTACGGAGTGGGCGTGGATGAAGCTTTCATGCGATGCCCACCCTTATCGCAGAAAGCATAGTTTGCCGATTTTCAGGCACTTGTCACGCCGATTCAATTTCGAGACGGCGTTAATGATGAACGTCAGCCTTTCGGTTTCCAGCTCAAGAGTGAAGCTCTTTCGTAGAGCCAATTATACTGTGTCACCATCTGGTTGGTGCGCGTGTATTGATAGCCGACGAAGCCGAGGATCATCAGCACGATGGTGTCGACGACATAATAGTGCAGCGAGAACATGGTGCCGCCGAACAGCGCGTGATGGATGAAGCGGATCGCGATGCCGAGGCCCAGCATATAGGCGAACAGCTGGATGAAGCTGCGCCACGTCTGAGCACTGGCCTTGCCGGTCATCCACGCCGCCCAGCCGCCGAGCAGACAGGTGACGAAGAAGAACTGCCAGATCGAGGGTTCCTCGTAAAGAATGCCCTGCATGGTGAAGTCTCCTTAGCATGATCCCGAAAAGTTGCGGACTTTCCGGACAAGATCATGCGACAAACAAACAATCTGGAGCGGAATGGCGAATGCACGCATTCCGCTCCGAACTCAGTGGTGTCCGCCTTCGAGATAGGCGGCGCGCACTTCCGGATTGGCGAGCAGCTCCTTGCCGGTGCCGCTCATCGTCACATTGCCGTTGACCATGACGTAGCCGCGCGTGGCGAGCTTGAGCGCGCCGAAGGCGTTCTGCTCGACCAGGAACACGGTCAGCCCCTGGGTGCGGTTCAGTTCGCGGATGGCGTCGAAGATCTGCTTGACGATCAGCGGCGCGAGACCCAGCGACGGCTCGTCGAGCAAAAGCAGCTTCGGTCGTGCCATCAGCGCGCGTCCGATCGACAGCATCTGCTGCTCACCGCCCGACAGCGTGCCGCCGCGCTGGGTGATGCGCTCTTTCAAACGCGGGAACAGCGTGAACACCTTCTCGACGTCCTCGTCATAATGCTTGAGGTTGTCGAGGCTGGCGCCCATCTGCAGGTTTTCCATCACCGTCATGCGCGGAAAGATCCGCCGGCCCTCGGGCGACTGGGCAATGCGCATGCGCGCGATCTCGTGCGTCGGCATCTGGGTTATGTCGGTGCCGGCAAAGGTGATGGTGCCGGCGCGAGCCCGCGGCGCGCCGAAAATGGTCATCATCAGCGTCGACTTGCCGGCGCCATTGGCACCGATCAGCGCCACGATCTCACCTTCCTTCACAGTGACATCGACGCCGTTCAAGGCTCGGATGTTGCCGTAGTAAGTCTGCACGCCCTTGATATCGAGCAGCGTTGTCGCGGCCATCACTTGCCCCCTCCGCGCTTGCCCGCCACGGGCTTGGCAGCGGTCTTGCTCGCGGTCTTTCCGGAGGCTGCCTTTGCAGTCTTTGCGGAAGCATGGCTTGTCGCCACCTTGCCCGCATCGACGCGGCGCGAGAATTCCGTGTCCTTGCCTTGGCCGAGCAACCTGGCCTGTTTGACCCATTCCTCGCGCGCGATACGTCCGTCAAAGGCGAGATAGGCTTCGGCGGCCTCGACGTCGGCCTTTTTCCAGGCGCCGATCTGGTCGAAGTGGAAGATGCCGTGATCGTTGAGCTTCTTCTCGTTGACCGTACCGATGCCCTTGATGCGGGTCAAATTATCGGCCTTGCCGCCGCGAGGCGCCGCCAGCCGATTGGAGATCTCTCCAGCCTTCGCCGTGGCCTTGACTGCCGGCTTGGCCGACGCGGTCGACTTCGCCGCCGTGCCGGTTGCCGCCTTTGAAGCCGCTTTCGGAGCAGGCTTTGCCTTCGCCGCCGGTACGGCTGCCAGCGAGGCTGCCTTGTTTGCCGCGGCGAGCGACCTGGCGTCGACCTGACCGGCCTTTGACGCTCCCTTGGCCACCGTAACCCGCTCGCCCGAACTGTGGCCGACCGTGTCGGTCACCGGCCCGGCGAGATAGGACGACGATGTTCCCGGACCATGCGCGGCATCCGGCCCTGTATCCAGCTGTTCAATGACATCTTCGTCGCCGACTTCGGTAAGGACGGCTTCGACTTCTTCGTCGTCGACGCCGAGATAGGCGGCGATGACGCGCGGATCTGTGCGCACGGACTGCGGGCTGCCGTCGGAAATCTTGCGGCCATACTCCAGCACCACGACATGGTCGGAGATTTGCATGACCACCGACATGTCGTGCTCGATCAACAGGATCGAGGTGCCAGATGTGTTCTTGATGTCGATCAGCAGCTCGTTGAGCGCCGCCGATTCCTTCGGATTGAGGCCGGCCGCCGGTTCATCGAGGCACAGAAGCTCGGGTCCCGTGCACATGGCGCGAGCGATTTCGAGACGGCGCTGCGCGCCATAGGGCAGGTCGCCGGCCGGGTCGTCGGCACGGTCGACAAGATCGGCCTTTTCCAGCCAATGCTTGGCGAGCTCCACCGATTCGGCCGAGGCCTTGCGATAGCCGCTGAAGCCGAACAGGCCAAGCACCGTGTAGCCCGATGCCTTCATCAGTTTGTTGTGCTGGGCGACCAGCAGGTTCTCCAGCAGGGTCATGCCGGAGAACAGGCGGATGTTCTGGAAGGTGCGCGCCACCTTGGCGCGCGCCGGGATCTCATGGTTGGGCAGCCGCTCGAGCAGGAAGGTCGAACCATCGTTCCGGTTGAGCGTGATCATGCCTTCCGAGGGCTTGTAAAAGCCGGTGATGCAGTTGAACACCGTGGTCTTGCCGGCGCCGTTGGGGCCGATCAGCGCGGTGATCTCGCCGCGCTTGGCGGCGAAAGACAGATCGCCGATGGCCACCAGGCCGCCGAACTTCATCGACAGATGATCGACCTGCAGGATAGCGTCGTTCACGCCGGAATTGGCCTTCTGAACAGGGTTCGCATTCATCAGCCGTGTCCTTCCTTGGTGAAGGAGCTTGAGACAGCCTTTCGCTCCTTGAGGAAGGCGGTTGGTTCACGACTGCCGACGAAGCCGCGCGGCTTCCACAGCATGACGATGACCATGGCCATGCCGAACAGAAGCATGCGGTAGAGTTCCGGTGTGAAGTCCGGTCCGAAGACCTGCTTGAGGAAGTCGAGTTCGCGCAACGCCTCGGTACCGCCGATCATCACCATTGCGGCGACCGCGATGCCGACCAGCGAGCCCATGCCACCGAGAACGACGATGGCCAGGATGATGGCCGATTCCAGGAAGACGAAGGATTCCGGGCTGACGAAGCCCTGCCGTGCGGCGAAGAACGCGCCGGCGAAGCCGCCGAACATCGCACCCGTGGCAAAGGCTGTAAGCTTCGTAGTGGTGGTGTTGATGCCGAGCGAACGGCAGGCGATCTCGTCCTCCCGCAACGCTTCCCAGGCACGGCCGACCGGCATGCGCCGCAGCCGGATGGTAACGAAGGCTGTCAGCAGCGCCAGCGCCAGGATCAGGTAATAGAGGAAGATCTTGTAGTAGGCGCTCGATGTCGCGAGATGCAGCACCTTGGCGATGTAATTGGGGTCCGACACGTTGAAGGTCATCAGGCCGAAGAAGGTGACCTTCGGAATGCCGGAAATACCGGCCGAACCGTTGGTGACCTCACGCCAGTTGATCAGGACCAGGCGGATGATCTCACCGAAAGCCAAGGTGACGATCGCCAGATAGTCGCCACGCAGGCGCAGCACCGGAAAACCGAGCAGCACGCCCCAGAAGGCGGCCATGGCGCCGGCGGCCGGCAAAAGGATCCAGAACGACAGGCCGTATTGCGTGCCGAGCAGCGCATAGGCATAGGCGCCGACCGCGTAGAAAGCGACATAACCGAGGTCGAGCAGGCCGGCGAGGCCGACGACAATGTTCAGGCCCCAGGCCAGCATCACATAGATCAGGATCTGGATGCCGAAATTGTCGACCCATTTCAGCGAACCTTGCAGACCGCCGACGAACGACCAGGACATCAGCGACAGGATCGCCACTACCAGGATCGGATAGAGGATCAGCGCGGCAATGCCGAGTTTGGTGAAGTTAGCATGGATGAAGCCCCGGAAATAATAGATCACGCAGGCCAGCACATAGATGACTGCCAGGGCGCGCAGGAACTGCAGATAGCCCGCCGGCTCGGCTCCCACCCATCCGACGAGAGAGCTGTTGACCGCAAACAACACCACCGCCGCGACCAAGGCCACGATGAAGGCCGGCAACTGGAAGAAGCGTGACGCCACGCTGGCCGGCAGCAGGCCGGTGGCGACGTCGGTGATCTTCTGGTTGGCGAGGAAGGGCTGGCCATAAGCGACATAGAGGAAGCGCCCGACAGCCGTGGCGATCACCACGGCGGCAAGCAGGCCCCAGCGTGTCGTCAGGACCAGTTCATTGGAAATGTTCTGGCCGGTCTTCAGGCCGATGAACAGCACGAACAGGCCGAACGATATGGCAGCGGCATAAAGTGCCTCGCGCAACGCGCGCTGCATGGGGGTGGCGACGGTGTCGCGCTCCGGAGATACGGTGACGGCCATAGTCTCAGACCTTTTCGACTTCTGGCCGGCCCAATATGCCGGAAGGCAGGAAGATCAGCACGATGGCCAGGATCGAGAACGCCGCGACGTCCTTGTAGTCGATCGAGAAATAGGCCGACCACATGCTCTCGATGAAGCCGATCATCAGCCCGCCGACCACCGCCCCAGGCAGCGAACCAATGCCGCCCAGCACCGCCGCCGTGAAGGCCTTCACGCCCGGCGTGAAGCCATCCGAGAAGGCAATGACGCCGTAATACATCAGGAACAAAGTGCCGGCGACCGCGGCAAGGGCCGCACCCATGATGAAGGTGATCGAGATGGTACGGTCGACATCGATGCCGAGCAGCGCCGCCATCTTGCGGTCCTGCTCACAGGCCCGTTGCGCTCGCCCGAGCGAGGTCTTGTTGACCAGATACCAGAACAGCGCCAGCAGCAGCGCCGTGACGACGACGATGATGATCTGCTTCAGCGACACGCTGATGCCGTTGATGTTGTAAACCTGGCTGACCATCGGCGGGATCGGCTTGTTGCGTGGACCCTGCGTCACCTGGACGAAGTTCGACAGCGCGATCGACATGCCGATGGCAGTGATCAGCGGGGCCAGTCGGAACGAACCGCGCAACGGCCGGTAGGCGACCTTTTCGATCGTCCAGTTATAGAGGCTGGTGAGCAGCATCGCCACGATCATCATGATCAGCAGCGCCAGCACAACCGGCACCGAATAGAACAGCGCGCCAAGGGCGAGGAAGACGATCAGTGCCGTGAAGGCACCCACCATGAAGATGTCGCCATGGGCGAAATTGATCATGCCGATGATGCCGTAGACCATCGTGTAGCCGATCGCGATCAGCCCATAGATCGATCCCAGCGTCAGCCCGTTGATAAGCTGCTGGACAAAGTACTGCATGTGTACATGGCTCCCCTGGAATGTCGCCCATGCAGACGCATTCCTTTTCGTATTTCCCCTAGTCGTAAAGTTTCGAGCCCGGATTGCAACGTCATTTTTCAATCGTCATGCGTGTTTTCGAAGCACGCTGTCCGATTGCCCGTTTTCCATCATCCAGCCCCTGGACTATCGCGGACCCTACCATTGGCATAACGCAATGTCTTTGACGATTCGACCGCATCATGCGCTCCGTTTCGAAGAAATCGCCGTCAAAATTAGGTGATGAAAGGAATCCTTGCGTTTTTGGCACGATCCATTTTTCAAGCCGTTGCTTTCCGCAAGGTCAGGATCCCCATCACTTGACAACAAATCCGTGAGCGAACGGGTCGCGGTCGTCGATGAAGATGGTGTTCAGTCCGGTCATCCGCGCCCAGCCGCCGATCGAGGGAATGATGGCCGGCTTGCCGGCCACGCTGACATCCTTTTCGACCTTGCCCTTGAACAGCGAACCGATGATCGATTCATGGACGAAGCTGTCGCCGGCCTTGAGTTTGCCCTTGGCATGAAGCTGCGCCATGCGCGCCGAGGTGCCGGTGCCGCAGGGCGAGCGGTCGATCGCCTTGTCGCCGTAGAACACGGCATTGCGGGCATCCGCGCCATCCACCGTCGGCGCACCGGTCCACAGCATGTGCGACAGCCGGTTGATGCCAGGGTTCTCGGGATGGACGAAGGAATATTTCTCGTTGAGCCGCTGGCGCACCACCGGGCTCCAGGCGATGAAGTCGCCCGCCGAATAATCGGCCATGTCGCGATAGTTCTCCTGCGGCTCGACGATGGCGTAGAAGTTGCCGCCATAGGCGACATCGACGGTGATTTCGCCGAGCCCAGGGCATTCGACCGTCAGCCCCTCGGCATGGAGGAAGGACGGCACATTGGTGATGCGCACCTCCTCGACATAGTCGCCGACCTGTTTGTATTCGGCGATGACAAGGCCGGCCGGCGTGTCGAGCCGAAGCACGCCCGGCGTCTTCGGCTTGATCAGTCCGTGTTCGATGGCCATCGTCACCGTACCAATGGTGCCATGCCCACACATCGGCAGGCAGCCGGAGGTTTCGATGAACAGGATGGCGATATCGCAATCCTCGCGCGTCGGCGGATAGAGGATCGAGCCGGACATCACGTCGTGGCCGCGCGGCTCGAACATCAGTCCGGTGCGGATCCAGTCATACTCGGCCAGAAAATGCGCACGCCGCTCCATCATAGTCGCGCCCTGCAGCAGCGGGCCGCCGCCGGCGACCAGCCGCACCGGATTGCCGCAGGTGTGGCCGTCTATGCAGAAGAAGGATTTCTTGGCCATGACGCTCCTCGAAAATCAAAAACCCGAAAAATCAAAATCGTTGCGGACTGAAGGGGGCCAGATCGATCGGTGGAGTCTGCCCCAGGACAAGATCCCTGATCAACCGTCCGGTGGCCGCCGCCTGGGTCAGGCCGAGATGGCCATGGCCGAAGGCATAGACCACCGACCGCTTTCCCGGCGCGCCGCCGATGACGGGCACTGAATCCGGCAGCGAGGGGCGGAACCCCATCCATTCGCGCCCACCCGAGGGATCGAGCCCCGGCAAGAATTTCTGTGCCTTCCGCAGCAGCGCTTTCGACCTGGCATAATTGGGCGGCCGCTCGATGCCGCCGAGTTCAACGGCGCCACCGACACGCAGGCCCGTTTCGAGCGGCGTGACGACGAAACCATGGCCGGAGAAGATCAGCATCCGCTTCACGTCGAAGGCACTCGTCGGCAACGTGGTGTTGTAGCCGCGCTCGGTCTCCAGCGGAATGCGATCGCCGAGCTGCCGCGCCAGCAGATGCGACCATGCGCCGGCGGCGACGACAAGTTGTCGCGCCTGCCTTGTGGTGCCGTCTGCCAACGTCAGCGTCGCACCATCCTGATCCGCCGCGACTTGGCTGATCCGGGCCAGCTCAAAGCGGGCGCCCTTGGCCTGCGCATAGGCCCACACCGCCTTGCCCAGCAGTTTCGGGTCGGCGACCGTCTTCCATCCCGGCACGAACGTGCCTTTGATGAAGCGCGGCGACAGCCCCGGCTGCAAGGCGGCCAGTTCCTCGCCCTCGACATGGCGGAAACCGATGCCGAAACGCTCACGCGCCGCCCAGCCAGGCAGCCCGGCCTGAAATTCGGCTTCGCTTTCATAGAGCTCCAGTGAACCGTCCTCGCGCAGCATCGACCGCGTACCGGAGCGATCGAGCAAGCCCATCCACTCCGCCTCGGCGAGCTTCATCATGCCCGCCTGAGCGGCAAGGCTCGCCTCGTATTTCCCGGGCGCCCCGGCGCGCCAGAAGCGGATTAGCCAGGGCAGAAGCCTCGGCAGATGGGCGGGCGGAATGCTGAGCGGGCCAAGCGGATCGGCCAGCCATTTCGGCAGCTGCCGGATCATGCCCTTGTGGGCCAGCGGCAGCACGTCGGAGAAGGCGAAGGCGGCGGCATTGCCGGAGCTCGTCTCCTCGCAAATGCCGGTGCGGTCGAAGACGGTGGCCCTGCGTCCGGCCTCGGCGAGAGACGCAGCGGCACAGATGCCGATGATGCCGCCACCGATGATGGCGATGTCGATTGGAACATCGCTATTCATCTTTGTACGTCACCCCTGCATGCATGTCCCAGTCTCCGCCCCGCTCGCTTCATACCAGCTCAGAACTGCGGCAGTGTCGGCCGCACGGCGAGCGCATCCTTGACGATCTTCTCGACAGCCTTGCGGCGCTCTCCAGACAGCGGCTGGCGCGGCATGCGAACGCGGTCATTTGTGTTGATCGCGAACACTTCGGCAAGCTTGATGTTTTGGACCAGGTAAGTCGAGACATCGAGATCGAGCAGCGGCCGGAACCAGCGGTAGATGGCGAGCGCCTCCTCGCGGCGGCCCTGCTTCATCAGCTGGTAGAGGGCGACCGTCTCGCGGGGGAACGCGGTGACCAGTCCGGCCACCCAGCCGATGGCGCCAACCGACAGCGCTTCGAAGGCGAGATTGTCGACGCCGGTGAACAGGTCATAGCGGTTGCCCAGGCGATTGATGATCTCGGTCGAGCGGCGGATGTCGTCGGAGGATTCCTTGACGGCGACGAAGCGCTTGTCCGATGCCAGCTCTTCCATCTGGTCCACCGTGACGTCGACGCGGTAGGCAAGCCGGTTGGAGTAGATCATGACCGGCAGGTCGCCCGCCTGCGCGACCGCGCGCAACGCCCCGACGGTCTCTTCCGCATTGGTGTGGTAGATCGGGCTCGGCACGACCATGAGGCCATTGGCGCCTTCCCGGCTCGCGCGCTTGGCGATGCTGGCCGCCTCGCGTGTGCCGGCCTCGTTGACGGTCAGCAGCACCGGCTTCTTGCCGGCGACCTTCTGTGCGGTCTTCAGCACCTCGATCTTCTCGTCGGGCGACAGCATCGGCCCTTCGCCGAGCGATCCGCAGACGATGATGCCGTCGCAGCCGGCCTCCATCTGCAGGCTGAAGCAGCGCTCCATCTCGGCATGATCGAGACGATCATCCGCGGTGAATTTGGTCGTGACGGCAGGAAAAACTCCGGTCCACATGATCATCTCTCCATCTGATATATCAGTGGTATATCTATTAACAAACCCGCTGTCAATGCGGATTCTGTTATGATATATGCAAGATATATCAGGAGAGCGCATTTGATATCCACGGCAGCAAGCACCGCGACGGAGCCGGCCGCGACCAGGGCCTACCATGTGCTCGAGCACATGATCGTCACGCTCGAACTGGCCCCGGCAAGCTTCGTCACCGAGGGCGCTCTGATCGACAGGCTCGGGCTTGGCAGGACACCAGTGCGCGAGGCGATCCAGCGGTTGGCCTGGGAAGGGCTGCTTGACATCAGGCCGCGCGCCGGGATCGCCATCGCCCCGCTCCATGCCGGCGACTGGCTGCGCGTCCTCGATGCACGTCGCGGCGTCGAGGTGGTGCTCGCCCGCTCGGCCGCCCGCTTCGTCACCCGCGAAGCCGCCGACTTGTTTCACGAAGCAGCGCTCGCCATGCAGAAAGCGGTGATCTCGGGCAATGTGCTTGCCTTCATCCAGGCCGACAAGGCTCTCGACGAAGCGCTGGCGCTGGCTGCCGACAATCCCTTCGCCGCCCGTTTGGCCGCCCCCTTGCAGACCCACAGCCGCCGCTTCTGGTTCCGCTACAAGGCCGAAACCGGTCTTGCCGAATCCGCCGAGCACCATGTCGCGCTGATCCGCTCAATCCTTGCCGGCGACGAGGAGGCCGCGGCCAAGGACGCCAAACGCCTGATGGCGCTGTTGCGCGGCCACGCCGAGACGGCCGCCACGCGCTGAACGTCCTTTTATATCCGCTGCGCTCTCGTCGTTGGCGCTTCCTCGAAGCTCGGGTTAAGTCCCGGGCAAGGCAGCCGCCGCCATCAACGGACCGTCCCAGCCTTCGCCTGCCGTGATGACGCAGCTCTGACCATGCGTGTCGGTGGCAAGAATTGTCCAGGTGCCCTGGTCGGAGACGAATATCTCAAGAATCAGGCTCGGGTTGACCAGGCCCCGCGCCGCTTCGCTTTCGTGGAATTTTTCCCCGAGCGCTTTGATCATATCCGCACGGGCCGCGCATTGCTCTGCCATCGCCGGGGCGGCCGGAAACGCGGAAACCGCCGCGAAAAATAGCGTTGCCACAAGACGGGTCATCTGACACCTCCTTGCGCCAAACGATGTCCCCGAAGCTGTCGCCAGCGCCGTTGCTTGATCTGCCGTACCTCCTTGCGGCAGGACTGCAAACCAAGACGGCAGATGCTACTTGGTTCCATCACATTAGCGTTCAACGGATAGGGTCGCCACCGATTGCAAAAAAACGCCCGGGCGCGAGCGCCCGAGCGTTGAATCCAAACCAATTTGTTGTCCGGCTCAGTTCATCGTCGGGATGACGAATTCGGCACCGTCCTTGATGCCGGACGGCCAGCGCGAGGTCACGGTCTTGGTCTTGGTGTAGAAGCGGAACGCGTCCGGGCCATGCTGGTTGAGGTCGCCGAAGGAAGATGCCTTCCAGCCGCCGAAGGTGTAGTAGGCGATCGGCACCGGGATCGGCACGTTGATGCCGACCATGCCGACCTGGACACGGCTTGCAAAGTCGCGCGCGGCATCGCCGTCACGGGTGAAGATGGCGACGCCATTGCCCATCTCGTGATCGTTGGCGAGCTTGATCGCGCTCTCATAGGTCGGCGCGCGCACAACAGAGAGCACCGGCCCAAAGATCTCTTCCTTGTAGATGCGCATATCGGCGGTCACGTTGTCGAACAGGCAGCCACCCATATAGTAGCCGTCTTCATAACCCTGCATCGAGAAGCCGCGGCCGTCGACGACCAGCTTGGCGCCTTCCTTGACGCCGGTGTCAACATAGCCCTTAACGCGTTCCAATGCCTGCGCCGTCACCAGCGGGCCGAAATCGGCGGAAGAGTCCGTCGAAGGACCGACCTTCAGGCTTTCAACGCGCGGGATCAGTTTTTCCATCAGCCGGTTGGCGGTATCGTTGCCGACCGGGACGGCGACCGAGATCGCCATGCACCGCTCGCCGGCCGAGCCGTAGCCGGCGCCGATCAACGCATCGACGGTCTGGTCCATGTCGGCATCGGGCATGATGATCATGTGGTTCTTGGCGCCGCCGAAGCACTGCACGCGCTTGCCGGCGGCCGTGCCGCGCGAATAGATGTAATGGGCGATCGGCGTCGAGCCGACAAAGCCGATGGCCTTGATGTCGGGATCGTCGAGGATGGCGTCGACCACGTCCTTGTCGCCGTTGACGACGTTGAGGATGCCTGCCGGCAGGCCGGCTTCGAGGAACAGTTCGGCAATGCGCATCGGCACGCCGGGATCGCGCTCCGAAGGCTTCAGGATGAAGGCGTTGCCGCAGGCGATGGCCGGCGCGATCTTCCACAGCGGGATCATTGCCGGGAAGTTGAACGGCGTGATGCCGGCGACGACGCCGAGCGGCTGGCGCATCGAATAGACGTCGATGCCGGGGCCGGCGCCGTCGGTGAATTCGCCCTTCATCATATGCGGCGCGCCGATGCAGACTTCGACCACTTCGAGGCCGCGCTGGATGTCGCCCTTGGCGTCGGCGATCGTCTTGCCATGCTCACGCGCCAGGATGTCGGCCAGTTCGTCATAGTCGCGGGCGACCAGTTCGAGAAACTTCATCAGCACGCGCACGCGGCGCTGCGGGTTGGTCGCGGCCCATTTCGGCTGCGCTGCCTTGGCATTCTCGACCGCCGCGCGCAGTTCCGCCTGCGAGGCCAGCGCCACCGTGCCGCGCACGGAGCCGTCCATCGGCTGCATGACATCCTGCTTGCGGCCGCTGGTCCCGGCGACATGCTTGCCGCCGATGAAATGACCATAGTCGATCATGATTTCTCTCCCTTGTTTGTGATGCTGCATTGTCCGCCTTTGGCCGGCGGATGGCAACGCGAGTGAGAACGCAACCGTTGTGCGGAGAATAGATAACGATTGACGAGCGAGCATCAATTCCCGCAAATGGCGGGGTCACGCGACGACCCAAGGATCGATAGGCTGAGTTCCTTCGCGCCCCCCTCTGTCCTGCCGGACATCTCCCCCTCTAGGGGGGAGATTGCGCCGTCACCTCTGCTTTCGCCGATCATCGAGGCAGTCAACGACGAGCTGTCGGCGAAGCTGCCAATCTCCCCCCTAGAGGGGGAGATGTCCGGCAGGACAGAGGGGGGCGCCAAAGAACACAGCGTCGATAATTGTCATCTGGACCATCCCCATGAACTGGGATGACGTCCGCATCTTCCTCGCCGTGGCGCGCGCCGGCCAGATCCTTGGCGCGGCCAAACGGCTGGAGCTCAACCACGCCACTGTCTCGCGCCGCATCGCCGCACTCGAGGATGCGCTGCGGACAAAGCTGTTTCGCCGGTTGACCACCGGCAGCGAGCTGACGCCTGCCGGCGAGCGCTTTCTCGACATTGCCGAGCGCATGGAAGGCGACATGATCGCCGCACGTTCGACCGTTGCCGGCGAAGGCGACGATGTCTCCGGCACGGTGCGCATCGGCGCGCCGGACGGGTTTGGTGTCGCCTTCCTGGCCAAGCGCCTTGGCGCGCTGACCGCCCTGCACCGCGAGCTGACGATCCAGTTGGTGCCGGTGCCGCGCTCCTTCTCTCTGTCGCGGCGCGAGGCCGACATCGCCATCACCGTCGAGCGGCCGACGGAGGGTCGGCTGGTGGCGGGAAAGCTGGTCGACTACTCGCTCGGCCTGTTTGCCTCCCGCGCCTATGCTGACGTGCATGGTTTGCCCCAAACCGCCGCCGAGCTTGGCCAGCACACATTGATCGGCTATGTGCCGGACCTCATCGTCAGTCCCTCGCTCGACTACGCGGCCGAATTCAGCGCCGACTGGCGCACCAGCTTCGCCATCTCCTCGGCGCTCGGCCAGGCCGAAGCGGTGCGCTCGGGCGCCGGCATCGGCATCCTGCACACATTCGTCGCCCGCTCGATGCCGGAACTTGTGTCCGTCGATGCTGTCGCGCCCATCCGCCGTGCCTACTGGCTGGTCTATCACGAATCGGTCAGGCCGCTGCGCCGCGTCCAGATCGTTGCCAGCTTCATCACCAAGGCAGTGGAGCGGGAGCGAAACCTGTTTGTCTGATGCATGTCGCCCAAAAGTGATCTCGGTTTTGGGAGAACGACATGCATAAACAAAGACGCTAAAGCGCATCGCATGAATCCTTTCAAACGCGCTGCGCTTTAGCCGTGCGCCTTTTCCTTGCCACAAAACCGGCGAGTGTGGCATCAGGCGCGCGGTCGCCGCGTAGGGACATCTTTCAGAAAGCTGGCGCGGATAGACATGCGAGCCGTTCTTGCCATCCTGCCGCTGCTTTTCGTTTCCGCTTGCGCCAATCCGTGGACGAAGGTCCCGGAGGCCGAACTGCCCAAACCGATCCGCAACGCCATGGCGCGGCCTTCGCCTTTCGTCTTCGGCAATTATTGCGGCCCCGGCACCCGCACCGGCGATCTGTCGTTCCGGCCGGTCAACCGCCTCGACACGGCCTGCCGGACGCATGACGCCTGTTACATCGCCCGCCACAACCATTGTGACTGCGATGGCGCCCTCGTCACCTCCGCGAAAGCGATACGCGACGACAAGACAGCGCCGCGCAAAATGCGCGGCGAGGCCGAATTGCTGATCGCCACCTTCGCCATCCCCGTCTGCAAGGTCTTCCCGCAGGGCTTCATGCCGCCGCGTGACCCGGCGCAACTGAGCGTCCTGAATGCCGGAGCGGCCGGGTGAAGGGCCGCGCATCTGTCGCCCTCGTTCTATTCGGGCTGGCCGCCCTTGGCGGCTGTGCCGGCGGCGCTGGTCGCAGTGCCTGCGATCTCCTGCAAGGCCAGACGGCCTGCGCTCGACCCTCGCTATCGGCCAAGACAGCTGGGCCGCAGATCGCCGCCGCGCAGTTTTTCGGCGACGCCAGCACAAGCGACTACGAAAAGCGGTTCCTGGCGCTGCTCGCCCACCACCAGCTCGGCGCGATGGACCGCGCCAACGGCACCGGCCCTTTCGGTCACGACCGCTATGAGATCCGCAATGGCGATTTCCAGGCGACTTACCGGACACTGCAGCAACTGGCCGGGCCGGTTGCCGAAACGCATCTGCCGCCGGCCAGCGGCAGCAGCGGCGACGGCCATTTCGACGGACGCTGGCGGGTGTCGCGGCAGACGCTCTACATCGATGCGGCAGCGCAGCCTTCGACGCCCAGGATCTTCGATTTCTCCGGTCTGCAGGCGCGCAGCGTCGAGATCGTGCTGCGCCAGGCTGGAAAGCAACCGGCCGACATCGAGGGCACCTGCGACGGCTCGCTGGCGATCCGTGCCGGCGGCGGTTCACGCACAATCGCCACGGGCACCGCATTCCGCTTTCGCCTGTCCGGCGAGGACGACACGGTCAGCCTGTTCCCGAGTGACGGCCTGAACCGCTGCACGGCAAGGATCCGCTCCAGCCTTGCCCCGGCCGGCGCGCCGCTCACCATCCAGCGCGAAGAGACCGCCGATCCGGCTCTCGCCGCCTTCGACAGCCGCTACGAGCGTTGCCCGACGCCAGACCCAACCGGCCTCGATCCGCTCAGCCGCGCCTTCTATGCCAGCCGCTGGCTCTCGCAGACCTGTGCCTTGCCGATCGGAAAGCCGCGCCTGCTGCGCAAATCGCGCGACGGCTTCAACGCCAAGGTCGAGGCGCTGATGGGAGCACCACTGTCCGACAGCGCCATCGACAAGGGCGATCCGGAACTGCCGCTCGATTTCTCCAGGGCACCAAGGCTGAAGCTGATCTATCTGTCGTCGCTGGAGTTCAAGGCCGACTTCTCCGGTCGCATCATCGAGCGGTTGATCCGCCATCATGCAGCACTAGGCACCAAGGTCCGCATCATCGTCACCGACGTTCTGGAGCGCGACAAGGACGACGCCCTGCTGCACCGGCTGGCCGCCGAATTCCCCAATGTCGAATTGCAAGAATATCGCTGGCGGGCGGACCATGGCGCGCCGATCGACGAGCAGACCTCACAACTGCACAAGGTCCATCACGTCAAGATGCTGGCAACGCTTGCCGACGATCCCGGGCGCTCACGCGCCATCATCGGTGGCCGCAACATCCATGACGGCTTCCTGTTCCACCAGCCGATCGATCTGTCGCGCTATCCAGACCTTGAGCAATACGACAAGACCGACGGGTTTTCGCTGAACTACTATTCGAACTGGAGCGACTTCGACATCGAGTTCGCCGATCCGGCCACGGTCGAAACGCTGGCTGCGCATCTTTCGACAATGTGGCTGCGCGACGCCGACACCAATCTGGCGCGCCCCTTCTCCATTCCGGTCCGGTCCGACGGCGCCCGCCCGTCAGGCACGGCACGACACTTCATTTCGGTGCCTTACGAGGATGGTCATGCGCTGGAGGACTATTTCGTCGAGCTGGTCGACGCCGCCCGGCACCATATCCAGATCGTCAACCCCTACCTCAACCTGACGCCCAAGCTTGCCCAGGCTGTTGACCGGGCGCTCGCCCGCGGCGTGAGGATCGACATTGTCGGCCGCATCGATCTCAAGGGCGATATCGGCGGCAAGTTTCTCACCGCGCTCAACAAGCTGTTCGTCGAGAAATATGGCGACCGCATCAACATCCGCGAGTTCAAGTCGCCTGACGTGGTGCTGCATTCCAAGATCATGATGATCGACGAAAGGCTGGTCGCCATCTCGTCGGTCAATCTCAACAACCGCAGCTTCTTTCACGACTCGGAGAACGGCATGATGGTGCTCGATCCGGCCTTCTACACCAGGATGAAGCCGATCTATGACGACTATGTCGCCCACTCGAACCCGGTCGCCACCAATGTGACGATACCGTGGGCCTACCGGCTGCTGTTCGACGAGGACTGGGTCCGACAGGCGTTCTGACCTCTTATCGCAGATAACGCTCCTGAGCGAGGTCGCGGACATCGATGTCCGGCACCCGGCTGGAGATGATGTCGGCCAGAACCTTGCCCGAGCCGCAAGCCATGGTCCAGCCGAGCGTGCCGTGGCCGGTGTTGAGATAGAGATTGGAGAGCTCGGTGCGGCCGATCAGCGGCGGACCGTCCGGCGTCATCGGCCGCAGCCCGCACCAGAACGTCGCGTCCCGCATCGCGCCGGCGCCCGGAAAGAGATCGCCGACCGAGTGTTCCAGCGTGCGCCGCCGCGATTCGTGCAGCCTGAGGTCGAAGCCGGAAATCTCGGCCGTACCGCCAACCCGGATGCGGTCGCCGAGCCGGGTGATCGCCACCTTGTAGGTCTCGTCCATCACCGTCGACACCGGTGCCGCGGCGGCGTCCTTGATCGGCACGGTGATCGAATAGCCCTTGACCGGATAGACCGGGATCGGCCGCTTCACCCGGCGCATGAAACCTGCCGAATAACTGCCCAGCGCCATCACATAGGCGTCGGCGGTCTTCCAGCCTTTGCTGGTGCTGAGATTGGCGATGCGGTTGCGGCTGCGGATGACGCGCCAGATCGTCACGTCGTATTCGAACTTGACGCCGCGGGCCACACAGAGTTCGGCCAGCCTGTCGGTGAACATCTTGCAGTCGCCGGTCTCGTCGTGCGGCAGCCTGAGGCCGCCGACGAACTTTTCGCGCACCCCGGCAAGGCCAGGCTCAGCCGCGATGCAACCGTCCTGCTCGAGGATCTCGTAGGGCACGCCGTACTTCTTCAGCACCTCGACATCGCCGCCGGTGCCGTCGAGCTGCTTTTGCGTACGGAACAGCTGCAGCGTGCCCTGGGTACGCTCGTCATAGGCGATGCCGGTCGCTTCGCGCAGCGCCTTCAGCGTGTCGCGGCTGTATTCGGCGAGCGGAACCATGCGCGCCTTGTTGATCGCATAGCGCTCGGCGGTGCAGTTGCGCAGCATCTTGATCAGCCATGTCCACATATGCGGATCGAAGGCCGGCCGCACCACCAGCGGGCCATGCTTCATCAGCAGCCATTTGATCGCCTTCAGCGGAATGCCGGGTCCGGCCCAGGGCGAGGCGTAGCCGGGCGAAATCTCGCCGGCATTGGCGAAGCTGGTTTCCAGCGCCGGGCCTTTCTGGCGGTCGAGAACCGTCACCTCGTGGCCGGCCTCGGCAAGGAAGTACGCCGTGGTCACTCCGATGACGCCGCCGCCCAGCACCATGATCTTCATCGTTCACTCCTTGCCGCGCCGCACGTCCTAGGGACGCCTGGACGCGGCCGCATTTCCGATTTGCGCACGATCCCCGGCGAAAATCGATGCCGACTTTCGGGATCGTGCAGTGTTGCCTGTTCACGCCGCCGTGGGACCGGGGTCGTCATCCCCTGTCTGCCGCATTCCGGCCCTTTCGCCAAGGGGCCGCCAATCGGCTGCGGCGCTGTAGACGAGGGTGAGCCCATGCGGCCGTCGCGCCTCGACTTGGGATCTCTCCCTGACGGCACGCCGCGCGGCCTCCGGCTGGTAGAGCACGGTTGCGACCAGGACCGACTCCCGCCTGCCGTCGGCCTGTTCGATCCATGCAGTCCGGCCCTCGGCCATGCCGAGCATGCAAAGCCCCCGCCTTGTCATGATCGACAGGCTGGAGCCGACCGGACCGCGCACCTCGTTCTGCACCAGGGTCCGGGTCTGGGCAGGGCCGGCATCGACACGAAACACCAGCCTGCTGTTCAGCGTCACGATATCGGATCCGACCGAATCGATCGCGACGACCTCGGCTTTGGAAAGCTTGTCTTCAAGCATTGGAACAATCGGATCCGCGAAAGCCCGCCGACGCTCCAACATGATCTCGAGGACGGCGAAGTCCTTTGTCGTCAGCCGGAAATTCGCGCCTGTCATCGCCGTCTCCATGATCAGGACCCTTCCCGCCCGCAGGCCGGCGCATCGACCACTTCGATGGTCGCCGACAGTTCCCGGCCGCCACGACTGCTCCAGCGCACTGTCTGCCCGATGGTGGCGCCGATGAGCGCCGTCCCCAACGGCGTCAGCACCGAGATCCTGTTTTCACTGATGTCGGCATCGCCGGGATAGACCAGTGTGATGCGCTCCCCGCCATCGTTGCGGATTGTCACCGTCGAACCCATCCGCACCACGTTGGCCGGCATGGAAGCCGCTGCCGTGACGATGGCGCGGTCCATTTCCGAAAGCAGTTCTTCGGCCGTCTCGGGCACGCGGTCGAGCGACGCCCGCGCCAGGCCGGTCAGCCTGTGGTGGTCGGCATCGCTGACCAGAGGCCGGCTCGGTGGACGCAATCCTGTTGCATGTTGCATGGCAAACCTCGATGACTTGGCGCATCGAACAGACGCGCGCCTGCCGCCGCACAAACGGTGGCTTGATGAAAAGCCGGCAGCCGCGAAGCTGTCTGGCTCGGGAATGATGATCAGGTAGAAATGCCCCGGTTCGGACGGACGCCAAAAGGCGGCCGCGCCGGGGCTACGATCCCGCGATCGGGCAGACCCTGAACAAGGTTCTGATATAAGCTGGGTTGCTCATGCAAGGAGCCTTGCCGACAGGCGTCCGCTTGTCAAGCGTGGCCAAACCGCTCAACCGCCGACATAGCGCCGATGGAAGCGCGAGCCGAGGCTGGTCAGAATCTCGTAGCCGATGGTGCCGGCATGGCCGGCAGCGTCGTCGACACTTTGCGAGGGACCGAGCAGTTCGACGAGATCACCCTCGCGCAGCCTGCCGGCCGGCAGGGCGGAAATGTCGAGAATGATCGAGTCCATCGACACTCGCCCGAGGAAAGGCAGGCGCACGCCCTCGAACCAGGCGGCGGACGCGGCGCGGCGCTGCCAGCCATCCGCGTAGCCGAACGAAATCGTCGCCAGCCTGAGCGGGCCTTGCGCTTGATAGGTATGGCCATAGCCGACGCCCGCGCCCTTTTCGACGCTGCGCGTCTGTGCCACCTTTGCCTGCAGCCGCACCACCGGCAGCATCGGATTGGGCTTTGCCGGCGTCGGATTGATGCCATAGAGCGCGGCACCGGGGCGGGCGAGATCGTAGCGAAAGCGTTCCCCAAGAAAGATGCCGGAGGAATTGGTCAGCGAGGCCGGTGCCGCCGGCAGCATCTTGCGCAGCTGCTCGAATGCCAGCCGCTGCCGCTCATTGGCCGGGTGCTCCGGCTCGTCGGCGCAGGCCAGATGACTCATCACGAACCGGATGTCGATGCCGTCGAAGGCCTGCGGATCGGCGGCAACGCGCTCCACATCCCGGGGCGCCATGCCGAGCCGCGACATGCCGCTGTCGACCTGGATCGCGGCCGGCAGTTTTCGGCCGGCGCGGCGAGCCGCCACACGCCAGGCCACCAATTGTTCCGGGCTGTTGATGACGGCGCAAATGTCTGCCGCCACAGCGTCCCGCTCGGCACCGGGCGGAATGCCGTTCAACACGAAAATGGCAGGGCCCGGACCAAGCGAGCGGCGCAGGGCGACGCCTTCGCCCAGGAGCGCAACGAAGAAGACATCGCAGCCTTCGCGCAGCAGCGCCGCCGCGACCTGGCCGGCGCCAACGCCGTAGCCGTCCGCCTTGAGCACACCAGCGCAGGCAACATCGCCCAACCGCGCTTTCAGCCGCCGGTAGTTTTCACGGATTGCACCGAGATCGATGGTGAGGATGGCCCCAGCCGCCACTTCGCTTGTGGCGGTGACCTCTTCTGGCGGCGGCTTTTGGGGGGCGTCGTTCATGGCGACCCTTCGCGTGGTAGTGGATACATCAATAGGACCGCCGGGCCGGCGCGGCAACCGCGGTTGTTGTATAGCGGCTATTGCACCAGATGCCGGAACGCCGCCACCACATCCTCATAGACATGGCGCTTGAACGGCACGATCAGGTCGGGCAAATCCTGCATAGGCCGCCATGCCCATTCGTCGAACTCTGCGGTGTGGCCGCCCGGCGGCGGGTTGATCTGGATCTCGCTGGTGTCGCCGTGGAAGCGAAAGGCGAACCATTTCTGCGTCTGGCCGCGATACCGGCCCTTGAAGGCGATGCCGACGAGATGGTCCGGCAAATCATAGTTGATCCAGTCCGGCGCCTCGGCCAGCAGCGAGACGCCTCGCATGCCGGTCTCCTCATAGAGTTCGCGCTCGGCCGCCTGCAGCGGCTCCTCGCCCTTGTCGATACCGCCTTGCGGCATCTGCCAGAGCTGCGTCGTGCCGGCAAATTCGCTGTCCGGTTCGGCAATCCGGTGCCCGACCCAGACAAGGCCCTCGGCATTGAGGATCATCAGCCCGACACAGGGACGATAAGGCAGCGTTTCGCGATCAATCTTTTTAGCCATGCGTGATGGGGTCCAGCCGTTTTGAGAATTCGCTCCGGTGAGGCAGGTGGCGAGCGTTTTCGAGAACCGGAGCGGAGCGTACTTAAAGTACGTGAGCACCGGAAGCGCAGAAAACGTCGACAGATGCCCGCCGGAGTAGAATTATCAAGACGGCTGTTAGCCTTTTTGCGGGTCAATGGCCACCGCTGAAATCGGCACGATCTCGATGCCGCGCTTCTTGGCCTCGACCACCCAGGACGACACCGTATCGACCGTCAGGTCGAAGGCCGAACCGATGCCGACGGCGGTGCCTTTGGCCCGCGCGGTCGCCTCCAGACTGTCGAGCTTCTTCAGGATTTCGCCGCGATCCTGCACGGCATCGATCGCCATGTCGCCGGCGACGAAGGGCACGCCGTCCTTCAGCGCCAGGTCCGGCGCCAGGCTGCGAGCCGACGAGCCGTCATCGATATAGGCAAGGCCGCGTTTGCCGAGCTCGGCGATGAACGGCTCCATCGCCGCCGCGTCGGCGGAAAAACGGGCGCCCATATAGTTCATGACGCCGGTATAGTTGGTCGTCCGCGACAGTGCCCAGTGCAGGCTTTTCAGGTTCTCATCCGCGCTCGCCGCCACCGTCAGCGTGTTGCGGCCCGGATTTACCTTCGGATAATCGAACGGTTCGAGCGGCACCTGCATGACGATCTCGTGGCCGCTCTGCCTGGCTGCCTGCATCCACCGGCCGATGCTGTTGCCTTGCGGCGCGAAGGCCAGCGTCACTTCCGCCGGCAGCTTGGCGATGGCCGCCTGGGTGCCGGTCTGCGAAACCGAAAGCCCGCCGATGACGATCGCCACCCGTGCGCCGCGCCCGCCCGACCAGGGCCGCGCATAGACGTCGAACGGCCGTCTGCCATCGGTGGCGCGCACCGGCAACGGCCCAGTCTCGCTGGTCTCGATCAGCGCCTTGTCGGGAATATGCGCGATCTTCAGGTTCTGGCCGATGGTCGACGGATCGCGAATGACGATCGCTGCCTTGGGCGGCCCATCGCCCTCCTCCGTCTGCACATGGATGATCTGCGGCCCGCCTGATTTGACCGGCGCCTCCGGCTTCGGTGCCGCCGGGGCCAATGCAGGCGGCGCAGGGGCAGGTTCGGCCGCCGCGGTCACTTTCGGCGTTGAAACTGCAACCTCTTGCGGCTTTCGAAACGGCTTTTCCCTGAGCGCGATCGCGCCGGAGACGCCTGCCACCGCCAGCACGGCCACGGTCGCCATGATCGCACCGCCGCTGAGCTTGCCGGCGGCGCGCGGCGGCCGGACTGCCTGTCCGAGCGGGCGTTCGATGTCCTTGCCGATGTCAGCCAAGCCTAATCCCCGGGCGCATGGCTCCGAAGGCGAAGCCGCTTCGAAAGGACATGCGCGAATTCATCAATCCCGGCGCACCCCGCGCCATGTCTTGGGAGCTTTGCCTCGCCCCCCGAATCAAACTGCCGGAACCTTTCGGTCCCGGCAGCATCGCATTGCTTCCATCAGGCTCAAACAGAAAGATGGAGCGGCGCGTGGCCGCTCCAGATCCTTACTGGTTGAGAACCGCCTTTTGCGGATTGGGCGGGAAGGCCGGATCGGTCTTCTGGCCGCGCAGCAGCTGCTCGGCATAGATGAGCTGCAGATCGTCTTTCGGATCCGGCGGCACATAAGCTGCCGAGCCCGAACCGGTCGTGCTCTCATCGGCGCCCTTGATATGGCCCTTGAGGTCGGATTCGCCGCGCGTCAGGTCCCTGCCCTGCAGTTCCGGCGGCAGCGGCTGGTCGACCTTGATGTCGGGCGTGATGCCCTTGCCCTGGATCGACTTGCCGGACGGCGTGTAATAGAGCGCCGTCGTCAGCCTGAGCGCACCATTCTCGCCGAGCGGAATGATGGTCTGCACCGAACCCTTGCCGAAGGACTGCGTGCCGACCACCGTGACGCGGCGCAGATCCTGCAGCGCGCCGGCGACGATTTCCGATGCACTGGCCGAACCGCCATTGACCAGGACGATCATCGGCTTGCCGTTGATGTCGTCGACCTGCTTGGGCTTGGCGTCGAAGCGGGTGACGTCCTTGGGGTCGCGGCCACGCGTCGAAACGATCTCGCCGCGGTTGAGGAAGGCATCGGACACGCTCACCGCCTGGTCGAGCAGGCCACCCGGATTGAGGCGGAGATCCAGAACGTAGCCCTTCAGCTTGTCGTCGGGAATCTGCTTCTTGATGGTGTCGATGGCGTTCTCGAGGTCGTCATAGGTCTTTTCGGTGAAGGAGGTGATCTTCATGTAGCCGATGTCGTTCTCGACCCGGAACTTGACCGCCTTGACCTTGATGATGTCGCGCACGACCGTCAGTTCGATCGGCTTGTCGGCGCCCTGGCGCAGGATGGTCAGCTTGATCGGCGTGTTGACCAGGCCGCGCATCTTGTCGACCGCATCGTTGAGGGTCAGGCCGCGAACCTCTTCGCCGTCGATCTTGGCGATGTAGTCGCCGGCCAGCACGCCTGCCTTGGCGGCCGGTGTGTCGTCGATCGGCGTGATCACCTTGACCAGGTCGTTCTCCATGGTGACTTCGATGCCGAGGCCACCGAACTCGCCCTTGGTCTGGACGCGCATATCCTGCGCCTGCTCGGCATTCATGTAGGAGGAGTGCGGGTCAAGCGAAGCCAGCATGCCGTTGATGGCATTCTCGACCAGCGACTTGTCGTCGGGCGGTGTCACATACTGTGCCCGCACCCGCTCGAAGATATCGCCGAAGATCGCCAGTTGCTTGTAGGTCTCCGACCCTGCAGCGTTCGCCGCCGAGCCGGGTGCGCCATAGACCAGGCTCATGGCGGACGCGCCCATCAGCGCACCGGCAAACAGAAGCGACAGTTTCCGCATTATTCACGTCCTTCCAGAAAAACGGTCCGCCCACCATGGGGCCGGATCGACGGGTTTTCCATCCTTGCGGAACTCGACATAGAGTTCCGGCGTGGCATTTCCATTCTTCGAAACCGAGGTGCTCGCCACCCGGGCCTCTCCCATCGCACCGATCGGCTCTCCTGCAAGCACTGATTGACCGGTCGCGACGCTGATTCTGCTCATCCCCGCCAAAACGACATGATAGCCGTCGCCTGCGTTCAGGATCAAGAGTTGACCATAAGACCGAAACGGCCCCGCATAAAGCACATTTCCATCCGCCGGCGCGGTGACGATGGCTCCCGATTGTGTCGCAACCATGTCGCCAAGCATCACCGCGCCGTTACCGTCATCGGCGCCGTATCGCCGTTTGATGCGGCCGGTCACCGGCAGCGCGATCTGTCCTTGCAAGGCTGAAAAGGGTGCCGCGGCGGCAAGTTGGTTGCCTTCCGGCACCGGCAGCGACGCCAATTCCGCCGGCGCAGATGCGTTGTCGCCATCCGCCGTCTTCTGCTCGGCGGCCTTGGCCGCATCGGCGGCCTTGCGGCTCTTGTCGGCCTGCGCTTCGAGCGAGGCGATCAACTCTTTCAGGCTGCCGGCCTTGGCCGCCAGCGCTTCGGATCGCTGCTTTTCCGCGGCCATTTGCGTTTGCGTGTCGGCTTCGAGCTTCTGCTTGGCCTCCAGCAGCATGCCGAGCCGCTTCTTTTCCGCCGTCTGGTCGCCGACCGCCGCCGTCAGCCGCGCCCGTTCGGCCTCGATCGACGCCGTAATCCTGGTTTGTTCCTTGAGATCGGCAAGCAGGCTATCGGTCTGCTGGCGCAGTTCGGGTACCACCGCGCCGAGCAGGATGGCGCTGCGCACCGACGACAGCGCGTCCTCGGGCTTGACCAGGATCGCCGGCGGCGGGTTGAGGCCCATGCGCTGCAACGCGCCCAGCACTTCGGCCAGAACGTCGCGCCGCGCCATCAGCGAGGCGCGGATCTTCTGTTCCTGGCCCTTCAGTCCTTCCAGCCGAGCGCCGATGTCCTCGATGTCCTGGCCGAGCTTCTGCTCGGTCATCGCCGACTGGATCAATGCGGCGGTGATCGAGGCGTGATCCTTCTTGATCGTCGCGATATCGGCGGAGAGTTTGGCCAATCGTTCCGACGA
The DNA here is from genome assembly GCF_040319805.1 of Mesorhizobium sp. M0848. Lineage (NCBI taxonomy): Bacteria > Pseudomonadati > Pseudomonadota > Alphaproteobacteria > Hyphomicrobiales > Phyllobacteriaceae > Mesorhizobium > Mesorhizobium sp. M0848. Next base: position 148,459 of record NZ_JAMYOM010000007.1, read on the forward strand.
CAGCGTGATCTCCTTCGAGACCCGTTCATATTCGGCCCGGCTCTGATCCGGATCGGGAGCCATGTCGAGCGTGTTTTCCGCCCGCCCCGCATGCAGCGACAGCACAAGTACCGCCGCCGCGATGCCGCAGCGCGCGCGCCAGGAGCCCGTTCTTGATTTGCTGTCTTCAGACATTGAAGCCCGACTCTATGCGTGGCTTCGTTAACGAACAATCAACCATGTTCGAAACCGCCCACTCGATGCAATCTTGCCTCGGCATTGGGGCGGAAATCCGGGTGTGTCGCACCAATTCACCGGTTTACGAGCGATGGTAGGGATGTCCCGAAAGGATGGTGGCCACACGATAAAGCTGCTCTCCCAGCATCACGCGCACCAGTTGATGCGGCCATGTCAGCAATCCGAACGACATCACTAGTTCGGCCTGGTCGCGCAGCGACTGATCGTGGCCGTCGGCGCCGCCGATGGCGATGACCAACGCCTTGCGGCCACCGTCACGCAACAGGCCGAGGCGCCCGGCGAAATCTTCCGAGGAAAAGCTTTTGCCGCGTTCGTCAAGGAGGATCAAAGCGGTTCCGGGCTGCAACTGCGTCTGCAGTTTCTGGCCTTCCTCACGCCGCCGCTCGTTGGCGGTCTGGCCGCGCCCCTCGGCAATCTCGGCAATGCCGCCAAATTCAAGCCCCACTACCGGGCCGCTCTTGGCGAAACGCTCGAAATAGCGGTCGGCCAGCAGCTTTTCGGGGCCGGCTTTCATCCGGCCCACGGCATGAACTGATATCTTCATCCTCGCCTTGTAAGCCGCGCGAACGACTTAGTGGAGCGTTTCTTCCTCGAGGTCCGGCGCCTGCCACATCTTTTCGAGATTGTAGAATTCGCGGACTTCGGGGCGGAAGACATGGACGATGATGTCGCCAGAATCGATCAGGACCCAGTCGGCGCCGGATAGCCCCTCGACGCGCGCGGTGCCGAGACCGGCATCCTTGATCGCTTTGAGAAGATGATCGGCGACAGCCGCGACATGACGGTGCGATCGGCCCGAAGCGACGACCATGTAGTCGCCGAGGCTCGATTTCCCCTGGATGTCGATGGAGACAATGTTTTCGGCCTTGGAGTCTTCCAGACTGGCAAGGACTGTCTTGATGGCGCGGGACACGGCGTCGTCTACGCTGATCCTGGCCGGCGAAGGCATGATATCGGCCTTCTTCCGCAGTGCTGTTCTCAGTGTATTTCCTTTCGCAGCAAGAACAACCAAATCACCCCTTGAAGCAGGTGACACCACTTAGATAGGCAGAGTTCCCTGACAGTTTCAAGACGGGACCCTGCCTCGCACGAACGTATTGTCGCTCTTGTGGTTCCGCCGCACGCCGGAAAAGATCGGAACCCTCACCGCCCGCATGGGTTATCGGCTCACCGACCAACCGGATTTCCCCCATGCCGATCGACCCGCAAAACGCTTTTCTCAGCGTCCAGGCTGGCCTCGCCCAACTGAGCACGCTGATTGTTTCGTACTCCTTCTCGGCCATCGGTGCCGTCATCCTCTTGATTGTCGGCTACATCGTCGCCGGTCTTGCCGAACGTTCGATCTTCGCTGGTCTCGGCCATATCCATGGTTTCGACGCGACGTTGCGGCATTTCTTCTCGAAGATCGTCCGCTACGCCATCCTGATCCTCGTCACCATCATGGTGCTCGGCCAGTTCGGCGTGCAGACGGCCTCGATCATTGCCGCGATCGGTGCCATTGGCCTCGCCATCGGCCTGGCGTTGCAGGGCACGCTGCAAAACATCGCCGCCGGCATCATGCTTCTGGCGCTGCGGCCGTTCCGCATCGGCGAATCCGTCGAGGTCGGTTCGATCGCCGGTACGATCGAGGAGATCGGCCTGTTCGCGACCAAGCTCAGGACGGCCGACGGGGTCTACATATTGGCGCCGAACTCGACGCTGTGGAACCAGCCGGTGCGCAACTTTTCGCGCAACGGCGTACGCCGCAGCGACATCATACTCAGCATCGGCTCCTGGAACGACATCGACAGGGCGCAGAAAGCCTTGCTTGCCATTGCCGCGGCCGAACGGCGAGTGAAACGTGAGCCGGCACCGATCGCTTTCGTCTCGACATTGGGCGACAGCACTGTTTCGATTGCCCTGCGCTATTGGACATCGTCGGCGGACTTCTTCGCCACCCAGACCGATCTCACCAAGCGCGCCAAACAGGAGTTCGATAGCGAAGGCATATCGATCCCGCTGCCGCCGCCGGAAGCGCCCCAACCGGAAGCCCGTCGACAATAGTCGGTTGGCTCAGTGCCGGCCCTCATCGTCCGGTGCGAAGGCAAGTTCGACCGGCAACGGCGCCTGCGCCGTCATCGGTGCGAAGCTGCCGGTTTCACCGACCGGGACCGCACGCGTCGTGAACACGCGCAAAAGCACGAACAGGCAGAAGGCTGCGGCGATGAGAACAGCCACATAGATGAAAGCCTGCGTTCCGAAGACGGCTGAAAGCGCCGTCACGATGCCGGGCACGACGAAACCCGACAGCGACCAGGCAAACAAAAGCGAACTGGACAGCGCCACCATGTCGTCCTTGCCGGCGCGGTCGGCGGCATGTGCGCTGGCCAGCGAATAGATCGATTCCGAGGCGCCGTCCCACACGATATAGATCACAACCAACGCGGCCAACGCGCCGCCATCGAACCCGAGCGCAAACAGGCCGGCAACCATGGCGAGCGCGGATGCGGCGATCAGCACATAGCGGCGGTCGGTTCGGTCGGAAATCCAGCCAAGCGGGATCTGCAGGATCAGCGTGCCGAGAGGCATCGCCGAAAGCAGCAGCGCCACATCGGCCTGGCTGTAGCCCTTGGCCGTGGCGTGGATCGGCGCGAAGCCCGCAATCGACATCGACAGGCCGCCGACCGCAAGCATGCCGGCGACGCCGACCGGTGAAACCCGCCAGGCACGGCGCAGCGCCACCGAGGCCGCCTGCGGTGCCGGCGGCTGGGCAAGTTTGGTCATCCCGACAGGGAGGATCGATAGCGCGGTGAAGACGATGCCGATCAGCGGCGCATCCGCTGTCCTGATATCGACCAGCGCCAGCGTCGCGTAGCCGACGCCGAGCCCGGCGACATAGGCAACGTAGAAGAAAGCCATCACCCGGCCGCGGATGGCGTTGGCAACGGCATCGTTGAGCCAGCTCTGCGCGACGATGAACAGGCCGCAGATGGCAAAGCCGTAGAGCGCGCGGGCGGCTATCCACAGCAGCGGATGGACCCCGGCGCCGACCGCGGCGTTGGCCAGCGCGATCAGCGCCGACAACACCATGAAGGCACGGGCATGGCCGACCCTTCGCACCAGCGGTCCGGTCAGGATGCAGCCCGCCAGCCCGCCGGCCGAAAGTCCGGTGATGATCAGCCCGGCCCAGGTCGGATCGAAACCCTCGGCGCCGAGCCGAACCGGGATATAGGCAAACATCAGCCCGTTGCCGACGGCAATCAGTGCCATCGACACGATGACGCTGGCAATCGCGATCAGCGGCGTGGGCTCGGCGCCCTGCTCGGCTTCGCTGCGGGTTTTCCTGGGAATCGACATGCCTGCTCAGGATTGCCCATGAAACGGGCAAAGGGAGCGATAAAAGCGACATGGCCGGGCGGTCGGGCTCACCCCTTCGCCAGCTTGCGGATCGCGCTCGATGACAGCGACGAGCGCGGGCCGTGGATGAAGGTCCAGGCCGGTGCCTTCATGCGGGCAAGCCGCGGCGCATCGCCCTCGTCGATGCGGGCATAGTCGAAGGTCTTGGCGACGACCGAGGACAGGAACGACAGCGTCGCGCCAGGGCGGTCGATGACGGCGATCGGGAAGGTCATGACGATCTCGCGCCAGCGCTGCCAGCGGTGAAAATCGCGCAAACTATCCGCACCCATGATCCAGACGAAGTCGACACCGGGATTGCGCGCCTTGACCAGCGCCAGCGTGTCGGCGGTGTAGCGGACGTGATGCGCCGCCTCGAAGGCGGTGACCTTGATCTTCGGGTTCTTGGCGATCTGCTCGGACAGCTGCAGCCGCTCGCCCAGCGGCGCCAACTCCCTGGTGTTCTTCAGCGGATTGCCCGGCGTCACCATCCACCACAGCTGGTCGAGCGCCAGGCGCCGCAGTGCAATCTCGGCGACCAGCGCGTGGCCGGCATGCGGCGGATTGAACGAGCCGCCGAACAGGCCGACGGCGAGGCCTTTCTCGGCATGCGGCATTTTGAGATAATGGGAGGGAACGGGGGGGTGGGAAGGGGATAGCATCGCGCTAGGCACCCCCCTCTGCCCTGCCGGCCATCTCCCCCGCAAGGGGGAAGATCAGCAGTTTCGGCGAAGGCGTAAATCTTGCCGCGTTGGAGATCGGCGAAACCCGAAATGCCAGCCAATCTCCCCCCTTGCGGGGGAGATGTCCGGCAGGACAGAGGGGGGTGGCTGGGCGCAAGCTTCAGGCCCTTTGGGCGAAATACGTCAAGGCCTCACCTGTCCAGACCCGCGCACGCGGTATTTGAACGACGTCAGTTGCTCGACGCCCACCGGTCCGCGCGCATGCATCTTGCCGGTGGCGATGCCGATCTCGGCGCCCATGCCGAACTCGCCGCCGTCGGCGAACTGCGTCGATGCGTTGTGCAGCAGGATCGCCGAATCGATCTCGTTGAAGAATTTTTCGACCGCTTGCGCATCCTCGGCGACGATCGCCTCGGTGTGATGCGAGGAAAACGTCTCGATGTGATCGATCGCACCCTTGATACCGTCGACCAGCTTCACCGCGATGATGGCATCGAGATATTCAGTCACCCAGTCGGCATCGGTCGCCGGCCTGGCGTCGAAAAACACTTTCAGCACCTCGGCATCGGCATGGATCTCGCAGCCGGCCGCGCGCAGTGCGTTGAGGATCGGCACCAGATGCGTGGAGGCGACCGCGCGGTCGACCAGCAGCGTCTCTGCGGCACCGCAGACGCCGGTGCGCCGCATCTTGGCGTTAACGGCGATCCGCACCGCCATTTGGAGCTCGGCCGAACGGTCGATGTAGAGATGGCAGATGCCTTCGAGATGCGCGAAGACCGGCACCCGTGCCTCGGCCTGCACCCGCCCGACGAGGCTTTTGCCACCGCGCGGAATGATGACGTCGAGCATACCGCCCAAGCCTTTCAGCATCTCGCCGACGGCGGCGCGGTCGGTGATCGGCACCAGTTGGATGGCGTCCTCCGGCAGGCCGGCTTCCTTCAGCCCTTCGACCAGGCAGGCGTGGATGGCGGCCGAGGAATTGAGCGAATCCGAGCCGCCGCGCAGGATTACCGGATTGCCGGCCTTGAGGCACAGCGCGCCGGCATCGGCGGTGACGTTCGGGCGGCTCTCATAGATGACGCCGACGACGCCGAGCGGCGTGCGCACGCGCTCGATATGCAGACCGTTCGGCCGATCCCATTGTGCGATCACGTCGCCAACCGGGTCGCGCAATTCGGCGATCTCCCTGATGCCGTCGGCCATGGCGCGAATGCGCGCCGGATCGAGCTTCAGCCGGTCCATGAAGGAGGCGGAAAGCCCGGATTCCTGGCCGTTCGAGACATCGATGGCGTTGGCGTCGAGAATGTCTTGCTGCCTGGCGACGATCGCCTCGGCCATGGCGGCAAGTGCAGCATTCTTGGCGGCGGTGGTGGCAATGGCCAACGGTCGGGCGGCAGCGCGGGCGCGGCGGCCGATATCGGCCATCAGCGCCACTGTGTCTTCTCCGGATTTTTCATGCTGCTTCAGCATGCTCATCCTCCGCTTATGGCGCCACCGGCCAGTACTTGGTCGCTAGCCCCTACTTGGGCACCAGAATGACTCACCACAAGGTCGTCGCGGTGGATCATCGCCGAACGCGCCTCGTAGCCGAGCACGGTTTCGATCTCGGCCGTCTTCAGGCCAGCGATCCTTACGGCATCGGCGGCATCGTAGGCAACCAGCCCGCGCGCGATCTCGCGGCCCTCGGGCGACAGGATCGCCACCGTGTCGCCGCGCGAGAAATTGCCGCTGACCAGCTTGACGCCCGCCGGCAGCAGCGACTTGCCCGACAGCAGCGCGCCGATGGCGCCGGCATCGACTGTCAGCCGGCCGGCCGGTTCGAGTTGGCCGGCGATCCAGGTCTTGTAACCCTTGACCGGATTGGAACTCGGCCGGAAGAAGGTGGCGCGTTCGCCGCGTTCGATCGCCATCAGCGGCGACAGCCGCGTGCCCGACGTGATGATCATCGCGGTGCCGGCGGCGGTGGCGATCTTGCCGGCATCGAGCTTCGTGCGCATGCCGCCGCGCGACAGTTCGGAAGCGGCCGCACCCGCCATCGCCTCGATATCGGGCGTGATCCGGTCGACCACCGGAATGAATTTGGCATGGGGGTCACGCGCCGGCGGCGCCGTATAGAGCCCGTCGATGTCTGAGAGCAGCACCAGGAGGTCGGCGCCCATCATGGTGGCGACGCGAGCCGCCAGCCGGTCATTGTCGCCGTAGCGGATTTCGGAAGTCGCCACCGTGTCGTTCTCGTTGATGACCGGCACTGCCTTCATCTTCAAGAGTGTCGAGATCGTCGCCCGCGCATTGAGATAACGGCGGCGCTCCTCGGTGTCGCCGAGCGTCAGCAGGATCTGGCCCGATTTCAGGCTGCCCTTGCCGAGCGCGTCCGACCAGGCGCCGGCCAATGCGATCTGTCCCACGGCTGCCGCCGCCTGGCTCTCCTCCAGTTTCAGGGCTCGCTTGCCGAGGCCAAGGATGGTGCGGCCAAGCGCGATGGCGCCGGAGGAGACGACGAGGATTTCAGCGCCGCCCTGCGCAAGCACCGCAATATCGTCGGCAAGCGAGGCCAGCCAGTCGCGCTTCAGGCCTGACGTTCGGTCGACGAGCAGCGCCGAGCCGATCTTGACGGTGATGCGCCGATATTTTTTCAGCGACTGCATGGCCTACTTGTCCCAGCGCGTCTCGACCGGAGCCGCGATCCGCGCACGCGCCTCGCCCACCACCGACATCAGCGCCCGCAGCACCGCCTCGACACCTTCGCCGGTGACCGCCGACAACAGCATCGGCGCGCGGCCGGCGGCGCGCTTCAGCGACGCGACCTTCTTCTTGCGTGCCTCGGCGTCGAGCGTGTCGACCTGGGAAAGCGCCACGATCTCGACCTTGTCGGTCAGGCCGTTGCCATAGGCCTCAAGTTCCGCGCGCACGGTCTTGTAGGCTTTGCCCGGATTTTCCTCCTGCGCCGAAACCAGATGCAGCAGCACGCGCGTGCGCTCGACATGGCCAAGAAAGCGATCGCCAATGCCGACGCCCTCATGCGCGCCTTCGATGAGACCCGGAATGTCGGCGATGACGAACTCGCGCGCGTCGATCCGGGCGACGCCGAGGCCGGGATGCAGCGTCGTGAACGGATAGTCGGCGATCTTCGGCTTGGCCGCGGTGACCGCCGCCAGGAATGTCGACTTGCCGGCATTGGGCAGCCCGACCAGCCCGGCATCGGCGATCAGCTTCAGCCGCAGCCAGATGTTGAGCTCCTGCCCCGGCAGGCCGGGATTGGCGCGGCGCGGCGCCTGGTTGGTCGAGGTCTTGAAATGTTGGTTGCCGAAACCGCCATTTCCGCCCTTGGCCAGCAGAAAGCGCTGGCCGACCACGGTCAGATCGCAGATCAGCGTCTCGTTGTCCTCTTCGAACACCTGCGTTCCCGCCGGCACCTTCAGCGTGACATCGGCGCCCTTGGCACCGGTCATGTTGCGGCCCATGCCGTGGACGCCGGTCTTGGCCTTGAAATGCTGCTGGTAGCGGTAGTCTATGAGCGTGTTCAACCCGTCGACCGCCTCCAGCCAGACATCGCCGCCACGGCCGCCATCACCGCCATCCGGCCCGCCGAACTCGATGAACTTTTCGCGCCGGAACGACACCGAACCGGCGCCACCGTCACCGGAGCGGATGTAGACCTTGGCTTGATCGAGAAATTTCATGGGATTGTACAGTTTCTACTAGTGGCCTTGCGGCATTGCTCTAAACCTTGGCCCTTGCTCTAAACCAAGGCGCGGCGAAGGGCGAGGCCGTTTTGTGACAATGGCCGCGTGGGATCGGCCGGAGAGATGCCGGAATGAAGCTTGTAACTTACAACATCCAGTACGGCATCGGCCTCGACGGGCAATACGATGTCGGGCGCATCGCTGATGCCGTGCGCGGCGCCGACGTGATCGCTTTGCAGGAGGTGACCCGCAACAATCCCAGGAATAGCGGCCGCGACATGGTCGCCGAGATCGGCGAGGCGCTGCCCGACTACTTCGCCGTCTATGGCAGCAATTTCGAGGCCAATATCGGTTCGCACATCGACAATGGCCGCGCCATCACGAAAACCTTCCAGCTCGGCAACATGGTGCTGTCGAAAACGCCTATTCATCTGTCGCGCAACCTGCTTTTGCCGCGCAGCCGCAGCTTCGAGATGATGAACTTCCAGCGTGGCGCGCTGGAAGCGCTGATCGAGACGCCGCTTGGTTTCATCCGCTTCTATTCCATCCATCTCGATCACCGCAGCCCCGTCGAACGCGCCAGCCAGATCCAGTTCCTGCGCCAACGCATGCTGAACTACGCGCTCGAAGGCGGCGCGCTGTCCGGCGTCGCCGAGATCGGCCTGCCAGAATTGCCGCATCCCGAAGCCTTTGTCGGCATGGGCGATTTCAACATGCTGGCCGGTTCACCCGAATATGTCGAACTCGCCGGCCGGCCGGACCATGAATTCGGCATGCCGCTGACCGCCGACTTTGCCGTCGATGCCGCCTTGCGCCTGAACGCCACCGGCGACGATCTCATCAGCTGGGTCGACCCGAAACAACCCACCGACCCCAGCCGCCACAAGCGCATCGACTATATCTTCACAAGCGCTTCGCTTGCCAGATCCCTGCAGCGCCTGTGGGTCGACCGGAAAGCTGACGGTTCGGACCACCTGCCGGTGTGGGTCGAACTGGGCTGATGGCCTTTCATCCGGCAGTGTTTCACGTTCGACGATCGCCATCATGATCGTATCGCGGTATTCCCCGTCGATATGGACGGCGTCGCGCTGCACGCCCTCCCTGACAAACCCGACCTTGTCGTAAAGAGAGATGGCGCGAGCATTGTCGGAATGCACGGAAAGCTCGACGCGGATAAAGCCGGTCTTGCGCGCCTGTGCCAAGGTCGCATTGATGAGCCGCAGTCCCAGGCCACGCTCCCGATAGGAAGGAATGATCCCCATTCCGAGGGAGCCGCGATGCGCATGGATGAGCCGATCGTGGCGTGAGATGTCGCACCAGCCGACGACCTCGCCACGAACAACGGCCACGAACCCCGGATCGCCTCTCCCGATACGGTCCATTGCGAAACTTCTGACTTGATCCAGCGGTGGCGCCTCTAGGAAGGACAGGTACTTTCGCTCACGCGCGACGACATCGAGCGCGCGATGAAAGCTTTCGATATCCCCGGGCGTCATCGGCGCGATCGCGACCGTTTCAATATCGCTGCTGTCGACCATTGGCTTGACCGTCGTCACACATCAAAAATGTACCCAGTTCCGCAGGCTGGTCCAGGTCTTGCGATCGAGCCGGTAGCGCTCGACGGGAACCTGGCCGGCGACGATCGAATTCAGCATGCCCTGGCCGGCATATTGGAACCCGCATTTGTGGATGACGCGGCGCGAGGCCGGATTGATGACCCGCGTCGAGGCCTGCAGCACCTGGATCGACGTCCTCTGGAAGGCGAGATCGACCAGCGCATGGGCTGCTTCCGTCGCATAGCCCTTCTTCCAGTAAGGCTCGCCGATCCAGTAGCCGAGTTCCAGCCCGCGTTCGGTGGTGTTGAGACCGGCACAACCGACGAACGTGTCGGTTCCGGCCAGCGTCAGGGCATAGGCGATGCCGGCCCGGCGCGACCTGGTCATGGCAAGGAAAGCGCGCGCCTCGGCCTCACCATAGGGGTGCGGCATGCGTGCCAGCATTTCGGCGACATGACGGTTGTCGGCAAGTTCGACCAGTTGCGCGACATCGCCTTCATGGGGCGCCCGCATCACCAGCCGCTCGGTGACCAGCACCGGGCAGTCTATCGCGTAACTTCCGTCTTCTGAGTCTTCCGCTTCGGCAACCATTTGAAAGTCCTCCAGGCACAAGAAAAAGGGGAGATGGAAACCCATCTCCCCTGATCCTTTTCCTGGCCTTGCCAGACACCGGTTCCCGAGATGGGCGCCGGTGTTCTAGTGCGGAACCGGCTACTCCGCGGCTTTGGCAATCGGGTTGACCGATACGTAGGTTCGGCCGTTGGCTTTTTTGTTGAACGTCACGGCGCCGGTCTCGAGCGCAAAAAGCGTATGGTCCGTGCCCATGCCGACATTGACGCCGGGATGCCACGTGGTGCCGCGTTGACGAATGATGATGTTGCCCGGGATGACGGCTTCGCCGCCGAACTTCTTCACGCCCAGACGCTTGGAATGCGAGTCGCGACCGTTGCGCGACGAGCCGCCAGCTTTCTTGTGTGCCATCTAACTAACTCCGTTGCGCCGCAAGGCGCCTAAAGGCCTTATGAACGCGTTCGCGTTCCGTTTCAAGTCCGATCCGGCGACCCAATCGCCAGAAAATTACTTCGCAGCCAATTCCTTGGCCTGCTCGCGCCAGTCCTTGATCTGGTCGGCGCTGAAGGGCATGTGCTCGTCGATCTTGGCGACATCCTTCTCGGTCAGCTTGGCAAGCTGCGCGAAGGTGATGATGCCCTGCTCGTTCAGGTCCTTGGCTGCGACCGGGCCGATGCCCTTGATCACGGTCAGATCGTCCGGTTCACCCTTCGGCGCCTTGAACAGCGGCGCTGCGGCGGTCTCGGCTGCCTTTGTCTCGGCTGCCTTGGCCTTGGGCTCCTTCTTCGGCGCGGCTTCCGCCTGCACCTCGGTGGCGGCCTCGGCCTTCACCTTCTTCGGAGCCTTGGCCGCTGCCGTCTTGGTCGGCTTGGCGCCACCCAGCAGGATCTCGGAGATCCGCACGGTGGTCAAAAGCTGGCGATGGCCGATCTTGCGGCGCGAATTCTGCCGGCGGCGCTTCTTGAAGGCGATGACGGTGCGGTTCTTGCCCTGTTCGACGACTTCGGCGGTGACCACCGCGCCGTCGACGAACGGCGCGCCGAACGTGACATTCTCGCCTTCGCCATGCGCCAGAACGTGGCCGATTTCGACCATATCGCCGACATTGGCTTCGACTTTTTCGATCTTCAGGAGATCGTTGGCGGCAACGCGATACTGCTTGCCACCCGTTTTAATGACTGCGAACATTTTTTGCCTTTCGCTGTTCGGTCGGCCTTGATGAACCGCCTCTGGCGGTTCAGCCGTCTTTTTGTCAGTCTGCGGGTTCAAAAAACAAGCGGCGCGGAAGAACCCTCCACGCCGATTGCGCGCTGTCCCTAACCGAAGGTTGGGGGCGAGTCAAGGCAAACCAGCCGCGCCGTTTCCGAGACCGTCATTGGCGGGCACGGACCGGCTGTGCCGACATACCCACGGCGTTGCCCCGCCTGGGCTGAGGGTGGGTGACTGGTCGGCAATCTGCCTCGGGTCTCGCTGTACCCCACCAGCCGTGAATCCGCCGCTTGCCAAGCAAGCCAAATAACTGACGGATTGGCCTTGTAACCTGCCCGTTCAGCCGTTATCTAGTGCGCCGCGCCGGCAACGGCCGGCCATGACCGCGGAGAGGTGGCAGAGTGGTCGAATGCACCGCACTCGAAATGCGGCATGGGTGCAAGCCCATCGGGGGTTCGAATCCCTCCCTCTCCGCCATTTAGCCCAAGAACCTGACATCTCCTGGGCTGCTAGCCGCCTGCCGCATATCGCGCAGCCAACAGGACAAAGCCGCCCGAGCCGGGACACTCTGGCCTTCGCGGAGGCGTAAAGCTTCGGCGATGGGCAGGCCCATTCGGCTCTCCGCACATGGTTTTCTGTCCGCAAGCGCAGCCATGTCGCTGTGAATTTGCCAGCCGGTTTGGCCCAAATGGGGGAAGTGGCCGGCCCAAGATCTCGTAATGGTTGGTTCGCCCAGCCAGTTAGGAGACCACTATGCGCAAAGCCTCTCTCGCCGTCACAGTCGCCGGCACGGCCTTCTTCAGTCTTTCCACTGTCGCATCGGCATGCGTGTCGATGGACGGCAACTTCGTCGTAAACAACTGCAATTATCGCGTCATGGGAAATTGCAAAGGCTCGGATGGCAGTTGGGGTGGCTTCGGACCCATCCGCCCGGGCGGTCGTGAGGTAACTTCCAAAAGACGCGATGCCGGCTGGGACGTCAGCTATTGCAATTACGATTCATGGGTGGCCGGCACATGTCGGCCGAAGGATCCCAGGCAGATGTAAGCCGCTTTCAAGCACGTCACTTTGCGCGCTCGGCTCGTTGCTGACGATGTGGCCGGCGTCGAACACCGGCCACTCTGTCGGTGCACGATAAATCCGTTACTGCTCCTTCTTGAACAGGTCCTGGAAGATCAGCTGGCCCCAAGTGCGGCCGCGTGCGTGCACCAGTGCGCCACCCTCGTTGAGCTTCCCCAGCTTGACCGGTGCGAACCCGAGTTGTTTGGCTAAGGCCGCCACGGGAGCGATCGCGTCCTCGTCGTCGCTCGACAGAAAGACGACCCGGTGCCCGCCCTCGACGATCGGATCGGCAGCCAAAGTGGCTGCAATCAGGTGATTGAACCCTTTGACGAGCTTGGCACCGGTGAACGCCTTTGCGACGAAGGCGGAGGACGGCAGACCGTCCAGCTCTTCAGGGGCTGGAAACACGTTCGTCGCGTCGATGATCGTCTTGCCTTCCCAGCTTGACAGCGCCTTCGCGACATCTGGGTGCGACTCGAAACGAACCGCCAGAAAGACGATGTCCGCCTTGATCGCTTCCGCCAGCGTTTTCGGGATAATCGTGGGTCCGATCGCGGCCGCATCGGCTGCAAAGCTTTCCGGGTCGCGCGTGGTTGCCACGGACACTTCGATGCCGTTGCGGGCAAACGCCTTGGCAAGAGCGTGGCCGATCTTGCCGAAGCCAATAATTGCATAGCTCATGTATATTCTCCTTCAGTTTACCACGCCCTGCGGGCCCGGAATATCGAATGGAATGAACGGCGGGGCGTAGCGTCAGATTTGCGCCAGGCCCCCGTCGACGGCGACCTCGCTGGCGGTCATGAAGCTGCTGTCGGGCGACGCGAGAAACGCAGCCGCCGCTCCAATCTCCGCCGGATCGGCCATGCGCTGGAGCGGGTTCATCGAGGCGAAGGCCTTCAAGCCCTCCTCCCCTATCGCTGCCTTCGCGAGTTCGGTCGCTGTCGGCCCGGGCGACAGCACGTTTACCCGGATGCCGGTGCCCTTCAGGTCCTCCGCCCAGCTCCGCGCAAGATTGCGCACGGCCGCCTTACTCGCGCTGTAGACGCTGAATGCGGGGGCGCCCGTGGTGCCGGCGCTCGATCCGGTCAGGATGATCGAACCGCCCTCGCCCATCAGCGGCAGCGCCTTCTGGACCGTGAATATCGTACCCTTCACATTGGTGTCGAAGGTTTCGTCAATGTGCTCGGCGGTGATCTCGCCGAGCGGAAGCAGGCCTCCCGCCCCGGCATTGGCGAAGACGATGTCGAGGGTTCCGCGCTCGGCCTTCACCGCCGCGTAGAGCCGGTCGAGGTCGGCCTCGTCGGAAACCGAGCCTTTCACCGCGCGGGCATTGGCCCCGAGGTTGGCCACAGCAGCGTCGAGCACATCCTGCCGACGGCCGAAAATGAAGACGAAAGCGCCCTCCTCGATGAAGCGCTTTGCAGCGGCGAGGCCGATGCCGGTGGCGCCACCCGTAATAACCGCAACCTTACCGTCTAGTTTTCCCATAACTCAATCCTTCCAGGCTCTGTCTTTGGTCGTTCGGGTACGCCCCGAGAACCTCTAGATGGGCCCGTCAGAGTCACGCGGTGAGTGCGGAAGCGCGCACATCGGTGGTGCAAAATCGATCCGCTTTCAGGAACTGACGCCAGCCGTGACGATCCGTGTCCGCCATTCGGAATTGCGCCGCCCCTGTCGACATAAGCTATGATGTCCCGCCCGTACTGCTGTAGCATGCGTTAGATACGGGCTTGGGAAGGCGCACCGCGCGGTGCCGGATTGCACCATGATCGACTGGGATGACATTCGCTACTTTCTTGCCGTCGCGCGCGGAGGCTCGGTGCGGGCTGCCGGCGCGCAGCTCGGGGTGAATCACTCGACCGTGCTGCGACGCGTCGCCCAGCTCGAGGAACGCCTCGGAGCGCACATGTTCGAAAAGCTGCCTTCGGGCTACCGCCTGACGGCTGCGGGCGAGGAGGTCCTCGATCTCGCGAACCAGATGGAAGCGTCGTCGCACCAGCTGGAGACGCGCGTCTTCGGGCGCGACCAGGGTGTGCGCGGGCTTCTGCGGGTGACGCTGGCACCGCCCCTCGCGACACACCTGCTCATGCCGGACTTCGCCGATTTCGCGCGTCTGCACCCGGACATCGAGATGGAAATCCTGTCGTCCGGCGAGCTGGCAAATCTGACCAACCGAGAGGCCGACGTCGCGATCCGCGTCGTCTACGACCGCAAAACCCTGCCGCTCAATCTTCACGGCCTGAAGGGACCGGAGGTGTTCGGCGGCGTCTACATGTCCCGCGATCGCCTGGCCGCGTGGCGTGCGGGCGCGCCTGATCCCATCCGGTGGATCGTCATAAGCGTTCATGGAATTCCAGAGTGGGCCGGCGCGGGTGAGGTTCGCACCACTGGCGTTCCATTCAGGACCACGGACGCCGAGGCGCAGATCGTTGCCGTACGGCAAGGTCTCGGGATCACGACACTGCCGTGCTTCGTCGGAGATGCCGACCCCCTGCTGGTGAGGGTGCCGGGCACCGACCTGCACATGTACGGAACGCTCTGGCTTCTCACACAGGGGGAGACACGCAAGACGAAGCGCGTGCGGCTCTTCACGGAGTTCGTATCCCGCAGGCTCGCCGCCTACGCTCCGCTTTTCACGGGACTGTCCATATCGCGCGACTGACGCCCGGCGGGTCGACGCTGCGGTGGATAAGCGGACAGCGGCACCTATTGCGGTTGCAGATGCTCAGCCATGAAGTCGATGAACGCCTCAGTCTGGGCCTGATCTGTCGACTGGCCGGCCAGAGAACATTGAACTGATCGGTCTCGGCGGGGGCATGGGCGGTGGAGGAATGGGCGGCGACGGAACAGGAGGTTTCGGAACGGATGCCTTCTCCGAAGATCCCTATGCTTCAGGGCGCGTGACCAGTCGCTGATCTGACCTCAGGCCGAACCATCGGATTGGTGCTCGGCAATCGCACTCAGAAAAACCTGGCCGAACTCCTTTAGCTTTGCCGCCCCAACCCCATTCACTTCAGCGAAGGCGTCGAGGTCGTTTGGGCGGCGCTCTGCCATGTCGATCAGGGTGCGATCGGAAAACACCACATAGGCCGGCACCTGGCGCTCCTTGGCGAGCCGCAGTCGCAAGGTCTTCAGCGCGGCCAGCAGCCCGGTGTCCACATCCGATTGCCCGAAATCCTGCCCGGAGCGCGTCTTGCCGCGCAAGGCGCGGCTGCGCACCTCGACGCGATAATGGAACGGCACCTCGCCACGGCCAAGCGCATGGCCTTTTTCGGCGATGGCGAGGCCGCCATGGCCGGCCGGATCCGGCATCAGGAACCCGCCCGCGACGAGCTGCCGGATCAGCGACAGCCAAAAATCCTTCTTGTGCGCCAGCCCGCTGCCGAAGGCGGCAAGCCTCTGGTGGTTCCTGGCCAGCACCTTCTCGGTTTCATGGCCGAGCAGGATGTCGATGACATGGCCGGCACCGAAGCGTTCGCCACTCTGCGCGATCGCCGCCAGGATGATCCGCGCCTCCGCTCCGCCATCGGCGCGCGGCGCCTGGTCGAGGCAGGTGTCGCAATTGCCGCAAGGCTGCGCTTCTTCGCCGAAATAGCCGAGCAGCACCTGGCGGCGGCACTGCGCCGTCTCGCAATAGCCGATCAGCGTGTCGAGCCGGCCATGCGAGCGCCTCTTGTGCTCGGGCGGAGCATCCTCGTCGTCGATGAACATCCGGCGCATGCGGATATCGCCAAGGCCGAACAGCATATGCGCCTCGGCGTCCCGCCCATCGCGGCCGGCGCGGCCGATCTCCTGGTAGTAGGCCTCCAGGCTGCCCGGCATGTCGGTGTGGAAGACATAGGCGACATCAGGCTTGTCAATGCCCATGCCGAAAGCGATGGTCGCCACCATGACGACGCCGGACAGGGTCATGAAGCTGTTCTGGTTGGCGTCACGCGCCTCCTTGCTCATGCCGGCATGATAGGCGAGCGCGGTGACGCCGTTCTTCTCGAGGAAGGCCGCCATCTCCTCCGTCTTCTTGCGCGACAGGCAATAGACGATGCCGCTGCGGCCGGGATGACGCTCGACGAAGCGCAGCAGCTGCCGCTTGCTGTCCTGCTTGGCCTCGATGGCAAGCTTGATGTTCGGCCGGTCGAAGCCCAGCACCAGGGTCTCGACGCGCTCGGCAAACAGCCGGGATTCGATGTCGGTGCGCGTGCCTTCGTCCGCCGTTGCCGTCAGCGCGATGATCGGCACGTTGGGAAAGATGCCGCGCAGACGCGACAGGTCCTCGTATTCGCGCCGGAACGCCGGCCCCCATTGCGAGATGCAATGCGCCTCGTCGACGGCGATCAGGCTGATATCGAGCCTGGCCAGCGCCTCGAGCATGCGCTCGGTCATCAGCCGCTCCGGCGCGAGATAGAGCAGGCGCGTCTGGCCCGAGGCGACGCGACGCCATGCGGCGATATTGGCATCGCGGTCGATCGAGGAATTGATCGTGTCGGCCGCCACGCCGGCAAGCCGCAAGGCGGCGACCTGATCCTGCATCAGCGCCACCAGCGGCGAAACGACAATGGTGAGCCCACCCAGGACCAGTGCCGGCACTTGGTAGCAGAGCGATTTGCCCGCACCTGTCGGCATGACGGCCAGCACATGACGCCCAGCCAGCAGCGCGTCCATGACATCGGCCTGGCCGGGGCGAAAATCATCGAAGCCGAACACGTCTTTCAGCACGCGCCGCTTGGGATCTCGCTCTTCTGTCGCGACGGCCGCCGGTGCCTGCATCACCGCGCGTCCACGGTCGGCGTGCTTATTGGCATGTCATAGCCGAACTCGGCGCAGAAACGCCGGACGCCGACGAGAAATGCCGGGGGCAGACCGTCGAGATAGGTCCTGAATTCTTCATTCCGTTCCCATTTTCTCAACGAAGCCACCCGGATCGGATTGTCCGGATCCTCGCTGAAACGAATGCGCGGTGTCAGTCCGAACGACTGCGCGATTCTGTCCTGCTGCGCATCGGGCGCGCCGATCATGTCTTCGTAGCGGACAAAGAGTATCTGCCGGTGCGGTTGTGCCTTCTTCAGCCGGGTCAGCGCGTCGTATTCGGCCAGCCAGCGATGCGGCGTGACGTGGAACCGACGCTCGTGGCGTGTTTGCGGATGCGAACTTGTCAGCGTGTCGAATGGATGGCGCACACAATAGATCAAGCCGATGGAGGGAGGTAGCTTCGCCAGATGCGCAAAACCGCGCGCATCGCGCTTGACGACGAGGTTCGATTCCGGCCGATCCAGCATGTCCAGCATTGTGTATCGCGCTTCGGGCGGATGGACGAAAATATCCCCGAAACACCTCATCAGCCGCTGTGTCAGCGTCGTCCCGCTGCGCGCGCAGCCCGAAATGAAAATTCTGTTGGCGGGCGTTGCGCGTGCGTATGTGCGTCTTTGCATGCGCTGTTTCAGAGACAGCGGCACGAATCGCAGAAACTCCCGCATAACCCTTCGCGCGGCCGCTCCAAACGCAGCCTCAAGCCTGCGCGCGCCCTTCATCCGCAATTCCGCTGGCGCAATGCGGCAACCCGATCTTGCATCAGGGCCACCCGGGACGAAACGCGCCGCCTGCGGGCCACGGCCAAGATGCTCATCGCCGATGCCTGCATCAGGCAGACACCGGGCTGCAATTTCGTGGATTGGAGAGGATGTGGAAACCGGTCAAAACGACTCTCCGCATGGGCACCTTGCCTTAGCGCAGCTGACACCGGACCACAACCAGAACAAGCCGGCACAAGGAAAGCCTGCGGCGCGAACGCGGAAGCTGACCGATTGATCCAAGGCTCGCCGCAGCACCTTCCCTTGCGAGACCTGCACCCCCGCTGGATTCCGCCACGCACCACGATGTAAGCTCGGCCCGACAAGTCAGGGAGGGCGCGATGCTGCAGGCCATTCAGGATGCTCTCGGCGAGCGGTTCGGTTGCAGCGTGCTGCCTTCGAGGCGCAGCCTTTCCCCAACTTTGGCATCCGCAAGGATCGCCTGAAACGCCTGTTGGCGTTGACCGAGCGGCATGAAGCCGACATCTGCACCGCCATCGACACCGACTTTGGCGGCCGTTCCGCGCATGAGACGCGTCTTGCGGAACTGTTCGTCGTGCGCGCCGGTATCCGCCACGCGCTGTCGCACCTCAGGGGCTGGATGCGCGAACGCCGCGTCGCCACCACTATGCCGTTCCTGCCGGGCAGAAATCGCCTCCTTCCGCAGCCACTGGGTGTCGTCGGCATCGTGTCGCCCTGGAATTATCCTTTCCAGCTCGCTGTCGCGCCGGTCACCGCGGCCCTTGCCGCCGGCAACCGCGTACTCATAAAACCTTCCGAACTGACGCCGACATTTTCAACGCTGCTGGCCAAACTCGTTGCCGAGCATTTCGCACCCGATGAGCTCAGCGTCATCAGCGGCGACGCGGAGATGGGAAAGGCCTTCGTGTCGATGCCTTTCGATCATTTGCTGTTCACCGGCTCGACCGCGGTCGGACGCCAGGTCGCGATAGCCGCGGCAGCCAACCTGACCCCGGTCACGCTCGAACTCGGCGGCAAGTCGCCGGCAATCTTCGATCCGTCATGCGACCTCGACGCGGCGGTATCCAGCATTGCCTACGGCAAGCTGTTGAATGCCGGGCAGACCTGCATCGCGCCGGATTATCTTCTGGTCCCGAAGGGGCGAGCAGACGCGGTCGCCGCGAAGCTCGCAACGGCGATCGCGAAGCTCTACCCGACCCTGCGCGACAACCCCGATTATACCGCCATCATCAGCGATCGGCACCACCAGCGCCTGCGCGACATGATCACTGAAGCGCGTGACGCCGGCGCCGATGTCACCGAAATCAACCCGGCCAGTGAGGAGCTTGGCGGTACCAGCCGGAAATTGCTGCCGACCCTGGTCCGCAATGCCGGCGCGCACCTGCGGCTGATGCGCGAAGAGATTTTTGGGCCGGTGCTGCCCATCGTAGAATATACCGGGATCGACGAGGCAATCGCGCATGTGAATGGGGCGGACCGGCCGCTGGCGCTCTACTGGTTCGGGCGCGACAGCGGCAACCGTCAACGCATCCTGCATGAGACCGTCGCCGGCGGCGTCACCATCAACGACTGCATGCTGCATCTGGTGCAGGAGAACCAGCCTTTCGGCGGCGTCGGCGCCAGCGGCGTGGGCGCCTATCACGGCGAATGGGGCTTTCGCACCTTCAGCAAGGAGAAGCCGGTTTTCCTGCAGTCCCGGCTGAGCGCGGGAGCCTTGTTGCGCCCGCCCTACGGCAAGACGTTCGAGCGGCTCTTCAGCCTGCTCCGGCATATCACCTGACCGACGCAGTCACCGCCATCACGAACACCCGGCGCGTTAAGCCTATGTTCACCATCATGCGGCAGGTTCGCATCCTGCGGTCATGTCTTGAGTACCGCGGCGCCACAAGCGCCCAGGCAACAACCCGCGCCTCTTTTGAGGTGCGGGTCTTCCCTGGCTAGCCGAGGAAATCGGCCCGGTGCGGCGTGAAGCTGTCGACCAGCCGCCCTGCTTCCAGCGCCTTGACGCCGTGCACCAGACCGGACGGCACAATGAAGCTGCCGCCGGTCTCGATGGTTTCGGTCCTACCGTCGATGGTCACCTCGAAGCGGCCCTCGGCGACATAGCTAGCCTGGACGTGTGGGTGCGAATGCAGGGCGCCGACGCCACCCTTGTCGAAGCCGAATTCGACCAGCATCAACTCGTCGGTATGCAGGAGAACGCGTCGCCTGTTGCCGTCCGGGGTCGGCGTCCAGGCGCCCTCGCCGGCATGCGCGAAAATCTTTGTGGTCATCGTCGTCTCCTCATCGCGCAAGCCAGCCGCCATCCACAGGCACCACCGCTCCATGCATGTAGTTCGACGCCGGCGCCAGCAGGAACACGGCGGCATCGCCAATGTCGCCCGCTTCCCCCCAGCGACCGGCCGGGATCCGCGCCAGGATGGCGGCGCTGCGGTCGGGATCGGCGCGCAGCGCCTGCGTGTTGTTGGTCTCGATATAGCCCGGCGCGATGGCGTTGACGTTGATGCCTTTTTGCGCCCATTCGCAGGCGAGCAGCCGGGTGATGCCGAGCACGCCATGCTTCGAGGCCGTGTAAGACGCGACACGGATGCCGCCCTGAAAGCCCAGCACCGAGGCGATGTTGACGATCTTGCCTTTCCGCTCAGCGGCCAAGGCACGCCTTGCAAAGCTTTGGCAGAGCAAGAAAACCGTCTTCAGGTTGACGTCCATGACGTCGTCCCAATCGGCCTCTCTGAGATCGACGGCATCGGCGCGGCGGATGATGCCGGCATTGTTGACCAGCCCGTCGAGCGGACCGCTTTCGTCCCAGATCCGGTCGAGCAACAGGCCGGCGGCCGAAGTGTCGGCAAGGTCGGCGCTCACCGCTTCGAATTGCCCGCCCACCGCCGCAATCTTGTCTGCCGTATCGTCCATCGACGAGCGGCCGACGCCGACCACCGCGCCCCCGGCGCGTGCGACGCACACGGCGATGCCTTGGCCGATGCCAGTGTTGGCGCCGGTGACCAGGATACGTTTTCCGGTAAGGCTGAAGGGGTCGCTCACCGCAGATCCCCCAACGCCACCGGGTCGACATCGGTATAGTCGACATTGTCGCCGGCCATCGCCCAGATGAAAGCATAATTGGAAGTGCCGGCACCGGAGTGGATCGACCATCCCGGCGACAGCACCGCCTCCTCATTGCTCATGACGATATGGCGCGTCTCGTCAGGCTCGCCCATGAAATGGAAGACGCGCGCCGTCTCGGCCAGGTCGAAATAGAGATAGGCCTCCATGCGCCGGTCATGCACATGGCATGGCATGGTGTTCCACACCGATCCTGGAGCCAACTGAGTCATGCCGACCACCAGCTGGCAGGTCTTCACGCCCTCGGCATGGATGAACTGGAAGATCGAACGCTCGTTGCAGGTGTCCTTGCTGCCGAGATCGAGGCGCTTGGCGTCGCCGATGCGGATCAGCCGGCTGGGCCAGGCCTGATGCGCAGGCGCGCTGAGCAGATAGAATTTAGCCGGCGCGGTCTTGTCCACCGAGGCGAAGGACACGTCGGTGGTGCCCATGCCGAGATAGAGCATGTCGCGCGCCTGCAATTCGAAGGACTGGCCGCCGGCCGTGATGACGCCCGTGCCGCCGATGTTGACGGCGATCAGCTCGCGACGGTCGAGGAAGTTCTTGGTGCCGGTCGGCTTGATCGCTTCCAGTTGAAGCGGTGCGCCAGTCGGCACGGCGCCGCCGACGATCATGCGGTCGTAATGAGTGTAGGTCAGGCTGATGCGGCCAGGCTGGAACAGGCCGTCAATGTGGAAGTTGTGACGCAGCTCATCGGTGCCCATTGCCGCGGCGGCAGCCGGGTCAATGGCAAATCGCGAGGTGTAGTCGGTATGGCTCTGGTTCATTGTCGGTCCTGACTTGAAACGGGTCATTTGCCGGCGGCGGCCTTGACCGAACTGGAATAAAAAGCCTGACGTGCATGCAGCCGCTCGCGGTAACGCTGCTGGCTGGCTGTGAGGTGCGCGCGCATCGCCTCGCGCGCGGCCTCGGCATCGCCAGAGGTAATGGCGTTGAGGATCACCAGATGCTCGCGCTGGAGCCCGCGCTGATAGCTGTCGGATTGCGCCAGTTCGGTCGACCAGGGCGAAGTCACGTCGCACGGGATGGCGCGCCGGCCGAGCACGTCGAGCATCTCGACATAGAAGGGGTTGCTGGTTGCGCTGGCGATGGCGCGATGGAAGGCGAGGTCGGCCGGACCGGTCGGCTCGCTGGCAAGCAGCAGCCGCTCGAATTCGAAGAAGGCTTCCTGGATCGCCGCCTCCTGCGCGGCGTTGCGACGGATGGCGGCGAGCCCGGCCGATTCGATCTCGATCGCCAGCCGCACTTCGAGCACGTTGAGTGCGATCGAATCCTTGCTGCCCATGTCGGCGGCCAGCGCGCCGAACATTGTCGAGATGTGCTCTGTGACGAAGACGCCGGCGCCCTGGCGCGGTTCGACCAGCCCGTCGGCGGCAAGCTTGGCCAGCGCCTCGCGGATGACGGTGCGGCTGACGCCGAAGGTTTCGGTCAGTTGGCCTTCGGTCGGTAATTTATGGCCGGGCAGGATCTCACCCGCCTGCAACTGCTTGCGGATCGTCGCGACCACGGTCTCCGACAGTTTGGGTTTTCTCTCGACCCTGAGGTCGGTTGCGGTGTCCGATGCCATGTCGCCCCTATTTGAAGACGCTCGGTAGCCAGAGCGAAATGGCCGGAATGTAAGTGACGAGCCCCAGTACCACGAGCCCGGCCCCATAGAACGGCCAGATCGAGCGCATCGCTTCCCAGACGGATATCTTGCCCACTGCGCACGCCACGAACTGCACAGCGCCCACCGGCGGCGTATTCAGCCCGATGCCGAAGTTGAGGATCATGATAACGCCAAAATGCACCGGGTCGACGCCGTAGGCTTGCGCCACGGGCAGGAAGATCGGCGTGCAGATGATAATCGTCGGGCCCATGTCCATGAAGGTGCCGAGGAACAGCATCAAGACGTTGAGCAGGAGAAGCACGATCAGCGGATCGTCCGAGATCGCGTTCATGGAGGCTATGAGCGCTGCCGGCACTTTCAGGAAGGCCATCAACCACGAGAACGCCGCCGCCATGCCGATGATGAGCAGCACCATGGCCGTGGTGCGCACGGCACCATGGGTGGCATGAACGAAACCTTCCCAAGTCATCTGCCGGTAAACGAAGACAGTAACGAGCAACGCATAGATGACCGCGACGCAGGAACTCTCGGTCGCCGTGAAAACGCCCGATCGTACGCCACCGAAGATGATCGCGATCAGCAGCAGGCCGGGCACCGCGACAGCGAAGAGATGCGCGACGGCGGTGAAGCCCGGAAACGGCTCGGTCGGATAGCCGCGGGAGCGCGCCACGAAATAGGCGGTGATCATCAGCGACAGGGCCAACAGCAGGCCCGGAATGATGCCGGCCGTGAACAGGTCGGCGATGGAGATCTTTCCACCTGCCGAGATCGAGTAGATGATCATGTTGTGCGACGGCGGCAGGAGCAGCGCGATCAGCGCCGCCATCGACGTGACGTTGACGGCGTAATCCGCTCCATATCCACGCGCCTTCATCTGCGGGATCATCAAGCCGCCGACCGCCGCTGCCTCGGCCACGGCGGAGCCCGAAATGCCGCCGAACAGTGTAGCGGTCGCAATGTTGACCTGCCCGAGGCCGCCGCGCAAATGGCCAACGAGCGAGCCGGCGAAGGCAACGATCTTGCTGGCGATGCCGCCGCGCACCATCAAGTCGCCGGCATAGATGAAGAAGGGAATGGCCAGCAGCGAAAAGACGCTCATGCCGGAATTCAGGCGCTGGAACACGATGAGCGGCGGCAGGCCCATGTAGAGGACGGTGGCAAAGCTTGCGACGCCGAGGCAGAAAGCGATCGGCGTGCCGATAAGCATCAGAAGGGTGAAGACGCCGAAGAGGATCCAGAGTTCCATGCCGTCAGACCTTCACGTTCGCCGTGTCGAGTTCGGTTGCGACTTCCGCCGGCGGCAGTTCATCGAGCACATCGTCGATCGGCGCACCGGAGAGACGAAGCACGATGCGCTCCAGCGTGAAGAGCGCGACGAGCACGCCTCCCGCGACCAGCGGGACGTAGTCCCAGCCCCCCGATATGCCGAGCGACGGCAAGGTAGCGCCCCAGGTCAATGCGACCAGTTGGCTGCCATACCAGATCATACCGATGCCGAAGGCGAGCGCGACGAGGTCCGAGATCATCCGCAGCCAACGCTTGCCGCCTTTGGGCAGCACGTAGAGCAGGACGTCGAAGCCGAGGTGATAGTTCTCGCGCACCCCGACGGCAGCGCCGAGGAAAATGAACCAGCTCATCAGCATCACCGAGCCCTGCTCGGTCCAGCTTGGCGAGCGGTTCAGGACATAACGACCGAACACCTGCCAGGCGACGAAGGCGGTCATCAGCACCAGCCCGATGCCTGCGACCCATAGCGCCGCTGTGCTGACGCGCGACATCATGCGGGCGACGCCGGACAGGGGCGGTCTGTGTGCTGGGCTGGAGGTCACCGGTTCTCTCCGCAAGGGGGATGGCGGCGCGGAATGCCCGCGCCGCCGCTTGATCACTGCACGGCCTTGATGGCTTCGACCATGGCCTTCAGCTTGTCGTCCTTGACGTGCTTCTCGTAGACCGGACCCATGGCGTCGATGAAGGGCTGCTTGTCCGGCGTCGTGATCTGCGAACCGGCCGCTTCGACTTTGGCGCGCGATTCCTTGACCTTGGCGGTCCACAGCTCGCGCTGCCTGGCGACGCTCTCCTTGGCGGCCGCCTTGAAGATCGCCTGATCCTCCGGCGTCAGCTTGTCCCAGCTCGACTTCGCCATGACGAAGGCTTCCGGCACCATAGTGTGCTCGTCGAGCGAATAGAACTTGGCGACTTCCGCATGCTTGGCGGTGTCGTAGCTCGGAAAATTGTTTTCCGCGCCGTCAATGACCCCGGTCTCGATCGCCGAATACACCTCGCCATACGGCATCGGAGTCGCGTTGGCGCCGAGTGCCGCCACCATGTCGACGAAGATGTCGGACTGGATGACGCGGAACTTCATGCCGGACAGATCGGCTAATGAGTTGATCGGTTTCTTCGAATTGTAGAAGGAGCGCGCGCCACTGTCATAGAAGGCGAGCAGCACCAGCCCGACCTGTTCGAACGCCGCCGCGATCTGATCGCCGACCGCCCCGTCCATGACCTTGTGCATATGGTCTTCCGAGCGGAAGATATAGGGCAGCGAGGGCACAGTGGTTTCGGGAATGAGCCCGTTGAACGGCGCCATCGAGATGCGGTTGAGGTCGATCACGCCGGTGCGAACCTGCTCGATCGTGTCCTTTTCTTCGCCTAGCTGCGCGGAATGATAGAGCTCGACCGCATAGCGGCCGGCCGTACGCTCCTTTACAAGCTCGCCGAAATATTTGACTGCCTCGACCGTCGGATAGCCGTCCGGGTGGGTGTCGGACGAGCGCAGAACCGTCTGGGCGCTTGCCATTCCGGCCATCAGTGCGGCGGCGAGCAGCGCAGCTCCCGTCAGTCTTGAAAAATGCAACATGGTTTCCTCCCTTTGCATTGCGGGCGAGTTGCCCCTTCAGAGCCGATACGCCTTTTTCGCCAGCGTATAGGTCAGTTCCCGCGCCAGCTCATGCGCCTCGTCCTCGCGCAGCCTGTGCTCGGCGACGAGACGCGCCAGGAACGCGCAGTCGACCCGCCGCGCCACATCGTGACGTGCCGGGATCGATGGAAAGGCGCGGGTATCGTCATTGAAGCCGACGGTGTTGTAGAAGCCGGCCGTCTCGGTGGTCATCTCGCGGAACCGCTGCATGCCTTCCGGGCTGTCGTGGAACCACCAGGCCGGCCCGAGCTTCAGCGCCGGGTAGACGCCGGCCAGCGGAGCCAGCTCGCGCGCATAGCTGGTTTCGTCGAGCGTAAAGAGAATGACGGTGAGGTCGCGCTCCAGCCCGACGCAGTCGAGCAGCGGCTTCAGCGCCGTCACATAGTCGGTCCGGGTCGGGATATCGAAGCCCTTGTCGCGGCCGAATTTTTGGAAGATTGCGGGCGAATGGTTGCGCCAGGAGCCGGGATGGATCTGCAGGACCAGCCCATCGTCGAGGCTCATCTTGGCCATCTCGGTCAGCATCTGGGCGCGGAACAGTTTTCGCTCGCGCTCATCGTCGGAACCACGGCGAACCCGATTGAACAGCTCTTGCGCCGCCGCATCCGAAAGATTGGCGGTCTCGGCCGTCGGATGGCCATGATCTGACGAAGTCGCGCCGAAGCTTTTGAAGAAGGCGCGCCGCTGGCGATGCGCGTCGAGATATCCGGCCCAGCTGCCGGTGTCGCAGCCGGTGATCTCGCCGAGCCGACCGAGATTGGGTGAAAACCCCTCGAAATCAGGATCGACGACGGCATCCGGCCGGTAGGCGGTGACCACACGGCCCTGCCAGCCGCTGTCGCGGATCATCTGGTGCCATTTGAGATCGTCGAGCGCGCCTTCCGTGGTCGCGATGACCTCGATGTTGAAACGCTCGAACAGCGCGCGCGGGCGAAAATTCTCCCACTGCAGCAGCGTTGCAATCGTGTCGTAGTGGCGGTCGGCCGTCGCGGCGGTCAGCGGTTCGTCGATGCCGAACAGATCGGCAAGTACGTGGTCGAACCACAGCCGGGTCGGTGTGCCCCGAAACAGATAATAGTGCTCGGCAAAGCGCCGCCAGATCGTCCGGCCGTCGGTTTCGACAGGCGCGCCGTCCAGCGTCGCGACGCCGAGATCCTCGAGGCGGACGCCCTGGCTGAACAGCATGCGGAAGATGTAGTGATCCGGGACGATGAGCAGTTGCGCCGGATCCGGGAATGGCTCGTTCAGCGCATACCAGCGCGGATCGGTGTGGCCATGCGGGCTGACAAGGGGCAGGTCCTTGATCCCGGCATAGAGATCACGGGCAATCGCGCGCGAATGCGCCTCGGCGGGAAACAGCAGATCCGCATGGGTCAGTGTCACGGTCATCCTCCCAAGGCCACTATCGGTAGGGGCGGCAAGAAATAATGTCAACATACAAAAATCCGATTGTTGTATGATGACTTTTCGACCCATTGTGTGGCAGGAAATCGAATGTTACGCCGCTTTGCCGATCCCTGCCGAGGCCACTCATGTCATCCGACCAGACCAGTCGCACCACGACGACCGAACGCCTTTCCACGAAGACGGTGCGCGCACTGCCGGCTTCGATCGCGACACCTGCGTATGATCGCAGCCGCGTCATCCCGGGCATCGTGCACCTTGGTGTCGGCGCCTTCCACCGCGCCCATCAGGCAGCCTATGTCGACGATTGCCTGGCGGCAGGCGACGCGGATTGGGGCATAACAGGCGTTTCGCTGCGCAGCACCGACACGCGCGACGCTCTCACGCCGCAGGACGGGCTCTACGCGCTGGCGATCAGAAGCAGTGGAACCGAAAGGCTTCAGGTCATCGGTTCGATCGGTGTGATGCTGGTGGCGCCGGAGGATCCCAGGGCGGTGCTGGTCGCGCTGACCGATCCGCGCACCCGCATCGTCACGCTGACGATCACTGAAAAGGCCTATCTGAGGGCGGCAGGCGGCGGATTGGACGCCGCACATCCCGATATCGCCCATGATCTGGCCAATCCCCGGATGCCGAAGACAGCGCATGGTTTTCTGACCGAGGCGCTTGCCCGGCGACGCGCCGCCGGCACGCCGCCCTTCACTGTCCTGTGTTGCGACAATTTGCCGGCCAACGGCGCCACGCTGCACCGGCTGTTGGTCGAATTCGCCCAGTTGCGAGATGCCGGGCTCGCGCAATCGAGCGATGTCGGAATTGCCGACCACATCGCACAACAAGTCGCGTTTCCCTCCAGCATGGTCGATCGCATCGTGCCCGCAACCACTGACGCCGATCGGGCGCGGATCGCTGAAGAACTCGGCGTCGAGGATGCCTGGCCCGTGATGACCGAGCCGTTTTGTCAGTGGGTGGTCGAAGATAAGTTCCCGACTGGCCGGCCCGCGTGGGAACAATTCGGCGTCACCATGGTTCGCGATGTCGGCCCGTTCGAGGACATGAAGCTCAGGCTGCTCAACGGCTCGCATTCGGCCATCGCCTATCTTGGCCTGCTCAGCGGTCATGCCACCGTCGACCGCGCCTTCGCCGACCCGGCGATCCGGCAATTCGTTGATGCATTGTGGGCCGAAGCCATCCCGACCCTGCCCGAGGATGCCGGATTGGACACGAGCGCCTATACTGCGGAGCTCGCGGAGCGTTTTTCCAACACTGCACTTGCCCATCGCACGGCGCAGATCGCCAATGACGGCAGCCAGAAACTGCCGCAGCGCATCGTCGCCTCCGCCATCGAATGCCTCGAAGCCGGTACTGAATTGGTCCATCTAACCCTGGTGGTGGCTGCCTGGATCGCCGCTTGCGCCGCGCGAGGAAAAACCTTGCCGGCGGGACATTTCACCGATCCGCTCGACGCGGCGCTGACGGCACTTTTGAGCGAGCAGCTGCCGGCCAACGAAACCGTGACCGCGGTGTTCGACCTGGCCGGCTTCGCCAGGGACCATGCCGAGCGGCAGACGTTGATCGAACTCGTGGCTGTCCATCTCGTCCACCTGCGGCGCGATGGTCCGGTTCTGGCCTTCGCCGCGCTCGGCATACAGAGCGAGCAGGCCTGAGCTACGGCCTCGCGGTTATGATGTCGGCGGGACAGCGCCCCTAGGCGCGAAGGATCGCGACAGAACGCCCGTCCTGCGCGCTACCAATGGCATGAATTCCAGAGTCTGCCCTCAGGCCTTACGCCGGCAGGATGGCGCCTTCCAGCGTGGTGAGCTGGCTAAGGAACTGTTCCGCCTTGCTGCGAGCCTCGTCGTCCTTGGCATCAGTGGCGTCTTCCTTGGCTTCCTGGATGCGGCGCGCGAGATCGGCGCGGTCGACATCCTTCACCGCGACAGCCGATTCCGCCAGCAGCGTGCAGCCGGCCGGAACGATGTCGGCGAAGCCGCCGAACACCACATAGCGCTCTTCGCCGCCCGCCGCGGTCTTCACCGTGACGACGCCCGGCTTGATCGTGGTCATGACCGGAGCGTGATGCGCCATGACGGTCATCTCGCCTTCGGCGCCGGGAATGACGACGGATTCGACCTGCTCGGAAACGAGCAGACGCTCCGGCGAGACCAGTTCGAACTTGAAAGCTTCAGCCATGATCAATTTAGTGAGTAGGGAATAGGAACTAGGCAGTAGTAAGTGGCCCTAACCGGTCCACATTACGCAGCTGCTATTCCCCACTCACTACTGACTACTCCCTATTCCCTAAATTAAGCCGCTTCAGCCGCGAGGCGCTGTGCCTTCTCGACCGCTTCCTCGATGCCGCCGACCATGTAGAAGGCAGCTTCCGGAAGGTGATCGTAGTCGCCGTTGCAGAGGCCCTTGAAGCCCTTGATGGTGTCGGCGAGGTCGACCAGCTTGCCCGGCGCGCCGGTGAACACTTCGGCGACGAAGAACGGCTGCGACAGGAAGCGCTCGATCTTGCGGGCGCGGGCCACGGTTTGCTTGTCCTCTTCCGACAGCTCGTCCATGCCCAGGATGGCGATGATGTCCTGCAGCGACTTGTAGCGCTGGAGGATCGACTGCACCTGGCGCGCGACGCCATAATGCTCGTCGCCGACGACCAGCGGGTCGAGCATGCGCGAGGTCGAATCCAGCGGATCGACGGCCGGATAGATGCCCTTTTCGGCGATGGCGCGGTTGAGCGTCGTCGTCGCGTCAAGGTGGGCGAACGAGGTCGCCGGCGCCGGATCGGTCAAGTCGTCGGCGGGCACATAGATGGCCTGCACGGACGTGATCGAGCCCTTGGTCGTGGTGGTGATGCGTTCCTGCAGCGCGCCCATGTCGGTGGCGAGCGTCGGCTGATAGCCCACGGCCGAAGGAATACGGCCGAGCAGAGCCGACACTTCCGAACCGGCCTGCGTGAAGCGGAAGATGTTGTCGACGAAGAACAGCACGTCCTGGCCCTGGTCGCGGAAATATTCGGCAACCGTCAGGCCGGTCAGGCCGACGCGGGCGCGCGCGCCCGGCGGCTCGTTCATTTGGCCGTAGACGAGTGCGGCCTTGGAGCCTTCGCCGCCGCCCTTCTTGTTGACGCCGGATTCGATGAACTCGTGATAGAGATCGTTGCCTTCGCGGGTGCGCTCGCCGACGCCGGCGAACACCGAATAGCCGCCATGCGCCTTGGCGATGTTGTTGATCAGTTCCTGGATCAGCACGGTCTTGCCGACGCCGGCGCCGCCGAACAGGCCGATCTTGCCGCCCTTGGCGTAGGGCGCCAGCAGGTCGAGCACCTTGATGCCGGTGATCAGGATCTGCGCTTCCGTCGACTGCTCGACATAGGTCGGAGCCGGCTGGTGGATGGAGCGCATTTCGGTCGCGTCGACCGGGCCTTCTTCGTCGACCGGCTCGCCGATGACGTTGATGATGCGGCCGAGCATGCCCGGGCCGACCGGCACGGTGATCGGCGCGCCGGTGTCACGCACTTCCTGGCCGCGAACCAGACCTTCGGTCGAGTCCATGGCGATGCAGCGCACTGTGTTTTCACCCAGATGCTGGGCGACTTCGAGCACCAGGCGATTGCCGACATTGGTCGTCTCGAGCGCGTTCAGGATCGCCGGCAGGTGATCGCCGAACTGCACGTCGACAACGGCGCCGATGACCTGGCGGACCTTGCCGGCAACGCCGGTTGCCTTGCTGGCCACTGCCAATGTCTTGGCAGCGGCGGCCTTCGCCGGTGCTGCCGCCTTGGCCGGGGCTGCTGGAGCCTTTGCCGCCTTCACGGGGGCTGCGGTTTTCGCGGCTGCGGCCTTGGGGGCTGCCGTCTTGGATGTCGCCTTCTGGGGGGTCGCTGCTTTCGCCATCGTCTTTACCCTTTTTCGTCCTTTGTTTCTCACGCGGTCCAGTCGCGGGTCGATGACCCGCGAACCACGCCTAGAGCGCCTCGGCGCCCGAAATGATTTCGATCAGTTCCTTGGTGATCTGCGCCTGCCGCTGGCGGTTATAGGTGATCGACAGCTTGTTGATCATGTCGCCGGCGTTGCGCGTCGCATTGTCCATGGCGCTCATCTTGGCGCCCATTTCGCCGGCCACATTTTCGAGCAGCGCCCGGAAAACCTGCACGGAGATGTTGCGCGGAATGAGGTCGGAGAGGATTTCGCCCGGCTCCGGCTCATATTCGTAGACGGCGTTGCCGCCATCGATCGCCTCGGCAGGAGCCGAAGCAACGCCGGCCGGAATGATCTGCTGCGCGGTCGGGATCTGGCTGATCACCGACTTGAACTGCGAATAGAACAGCGTGCAGATGTCGAAGCCGCCCTCATTGAAGAGGTGGATGACCTTCTTGGCGATCGCATCGGCATTGACGAAGCCGAGTGTCTTGACCTCGCGCAGATCGACGCGGTCGATGATCATCGACGCATAGTCGCGGCGCAGGATGTCGAAACCCTTCTTGCCGACGCAGATGATCTTGACCTGCTTGCCGTCCGCCAAAAGCTTGCGGATATGGTCGCGGGCAAGGCGGGCGATCTGCGAATTGAAGCCGCCGCACAGGCCGCGCTCGGCGGTGCAGACGACGAGCAGATGCACGTCATCCTTGCCGGTGCCGGTCATCAGCGCCGGGGCATCGCCGCCGCCGCCGATGGCCTGGGTGATGTTGGCCAGCACGGAACCCATGCGCTCCGAATAGGGGCGCGCCGCTTCCGCAGCCTCTTGCGCACGGCGCAGCTTCGCCGCGGCGACCATCTGCATCGCCTTGGTGATCTTCTGCGTCGCCTTGACCGAGGCGATACGGTTACGAAGGTCTTTTAATGAAGGCATGCTTCAAACCTGATCCCGTCTTGCAATTCGCTCAGGCGAAGGTCTTGGCGAAAGCGTCGATCTCGGCCTTCAGCTTGGCGCGCAGATCGTCCGACAGCGCCTTTTCCTTGCGGATGGCATCGAGGACGTCCTTGCCGGCCGAACGCATGTGGCTGAGCAGGCCATGCTCGAACTTGCCGACCTGGTTGACCGGCAGCTTGTCGAGATAGCCGTTGACGCCGGCGAAGATCACCGCGACCTGCTCTTCCGTCTTCAGCGGCGAGAACTGCGGCTGCTTCAGGAGTTCGGTCAGGCGCGATCCGCGGTTGAGCAGGCGCTGCGTGGCGGCGTCGAGATCGGAGCCGAACTGCGCGAAGGCCGCCATTTCGCGGTACTGCGCGAGCTCGCCCTTGATCGAGCCGGCAACCTGCTTCATCGCCTTGATCTGCGCGGCCGAGCCGACGCGGCTGACCGACAGGCCGACGTTCACCGCAGGACGGATGCCCTGGAAGAACAGGTTGGTTTCGAGGAATATCTGGCCGTCGGTGATCGAGATCACGTTGGTCGGGATGTAGGCCGACACGTCGTTGGCCTGCGTCTCGATGATCGGCAGCGCGGTCAGCGAACCACCGCCCAGATCGTCGTTGAGCTTGGCGGCGCGCTCGAGCAGGCGCGAGTGCAGGTAGAAGACGTCGCCCGGATAGGCTTCGCGGCCCGGCGGGCGGCGCAGCAGCAGCGACATCTGGCGATAGGCGACGGCCTGCTTCGACAGATCGTCATAGCTGATCAGCGCGTGCATGCCATTGTCGCGGAAATATTCGCCCATGGTGGCGCCAGCGAACGGCGCCAGGAACTGCATCGGTGCCGGATCGGAAGCGGTGGCGGCGACGATGATCGAGTATTCGAGCGCGCCGCGCTCTTCCAGCACCTTGACGAACTGCGCGACGGTCGAGCGCTTCTGGCCGACGGCGACATAGACGCAGTAGAGCTTTTCCTTCTCGGGGCCGTTGTCGTGCACCGATTTCTGGTTGAGCATCGTGTCGAGGATGATGGCGGTCTTGCCGGTCTGGCGATCGCCGATGACCAGCTCGCGCTGGCCGCGACCGACCGGGATCAACGCATCGATGGCCTTGAGGCCGGTCGACATCGGCTCGTTCACCGACTTGCGCGGGATGATGCCGGGCGCCTTGACGTCGACGCGCTTGCGCTCGACTGCCTTGATCGGACCCTTGCCGTCGATCGGATTGCCGAGCGCATCGACAACGCGGCCGAGCAGGCCGGGGCCGACGGGGACGTCGACGATCGCGCCGGTGCGCTTGACGATATCGCCTTCCTTGATGTCGCGGTCGGCGCCGAAGATGACGACGCCGACATTGTCGGCTTCGAGGTTGAGCGCCATGCCGCGGATGCCGCCGGGGAATTCGACCATTTCGCCGGCCTGGACATTGTCGAGGCCGTAGACACGGGCGATACCGTCACCGACGGACAGCACCTGTCCGACTTCGGAGACCTCGGCCTCCTTGCCGAAATTCTTGATCTGGTCTTTCAGAATTGCGGAAATTTCCGCGGCGCGGATGTCCATCAGCCGACCTCTTTCAGTGCAAGCTTGAGCGAATTGAGTTTGGTTTTGAGCGACGTATCGATCTGGCGCGAGCCCATCTTGACCACCAGCCCGCCGAGCAGCGACGGATCGACGGTGACGGAGATGGCCACGTCCTTGCCGGCAACGCTCTTCAGCGCCGCCTTGAGTTCGGTCTGCTGGGCAGCCGTCAGCTCGTGCGCCGACGTCACTTCAGCAGCGGTCTCGCCACGATGTTCGGCTGATATCTGGCGGAACGCCCTGATCATGCCGGGAATGGCGAACAGCCGGCGGTTGCGGGCGACGACGCGCAGGAAATTGCCAGTGAGGCCGGCAATCCCCGCCTTGTCGGCAATCGCCGCAATGGCCTTCGCCTGGTCCTCGCTGGAGAACACCGGGCTATTGATCAGCCGGGTGAGATCAGCGCTGCCCGCGAGCATGGCTTCGAAACTGTTGAGGTCGGCTTCGACCTTGGCCACGGAATTTGCCTGCAGGGCGAGTTCGAACAGCGAACCCGCATAGCGTTCTGCGACACCTGAGATTGGCGATGACGATTGAGCCACGGACCGTCTTTTCTCTTGTCTGACAGGCCGTAGATTGTTGGCGCGAGCAAAAACTCTGGCTAAATCTTTGACCTTACTGCATTTTTTCGAGCACGGAGGCGCGGCTTCCGCTATCACCGGCCGAAAGTCGATTGCCGTCTAGCACAGGCATTTTAAGACCGCAATGCGTCGTTCCGCATGGTTTTCAGGCACTATTGTCGCATCCGGGGAAAGTCACCCGTCTTCCATCGCGGAATACCCAACGATTCAAGGCAGAAAGCCGAAGGCAAAGGCGAGCGGCAACGCCGCCAGGACCAATTCCAGCACAATGGAAACCCAATTGAAAGGCGTGTTGGCGCCATCAGACATCATCGACAGCAGCCGGCCGAAGGCGGTGAACAACCAGGAAAAGCCGAGCGCCATGTAGATCAGCGGCTGCGCCAGCAGGATACAGCACAGGCCGACACCGAGATAAAAGCCCGACATCCTGCCGCGCCCCTCGGCGATCGCGGCAGCCTTCTCTGGCTTGACCTGCAAGCGCAGGGCACGGAAGGCGAGACCAGGTGCCAGAAAAAACAAAAGGCCGAGCAGCACGGTGAAGACGGCGCTCGACCAGGCCAGCCATTCGCCCTGGCTCGTCGGCCATGGAAGCGCAAAATCCATCTCGTCCCCTCGAAATGCCTGTTTTGAAATTCCCGGCATTCTAGCGAAGGAAAGAAAGGACGCCAGATGGAGTTCGGCAATTTGCGGAAGCCTGTCAGCCCAGCGTGAATTCGACCGCCGCCTCGGCATGGATGCGCGTTGTGTCGAAGACCGGAACGTCGAAGTCCTGCTGGCCGATGAGCATGGTGATCTCGGTGCAGCCCATGATGACGCTGTCGGCCGCCTCTTCGCGGCGCAGGCGCTCGGTCTCGGCTATGTAAGCCGCCTTTGAAGTCTCCTTGACGATGCCTTGGCACAGTTCCTCATAGATGACACGATGGACCATGTCGCGCCCGGCCGCATCCGGCACCACAGGGCTCAATCCAAATCTGTCGGCGAGCCGGCCCTTGTAGAAGTCCTGCTCCATGGTGAAGCGCGTCGCCAGCAGCGCCGGCCGCTGCATGCCGGCGCGCTTGACCGCCACCGCCGTGGCGTCGGCGATGTGGATCAGCGGGATCGACACCGACGCCTGCACCTCATCGGCCAGCCTGTGCATGGTGTTGGTGCACAAAAGCAGACCTTCCGCGCCGCCGGCCTCGAGTTTGCGCGCTGCTTCGACGAGAAGCACGCCGGCGCCGTCCCAGTCGCCGTGATGCTGCCGCTCGGCGATCTCTGCAAAATCGAAGGACCACAGCAGGAGTTTGGCAGAATGCAAGCCGCCCAGCCGCTCGCGCACGATCTCGTTGAGCAGGCGATAGTAGATGGCGGTCGATTCCCAGCTCATGCCGCCCAGAAGGCCGAGGGTTTTCATAAGGGCTGTTCCTTTTCCTGGGCGATCCCCGATACTATAAACACATGAGAGCATAAGGAGGTCGCAGTGAAAACCGTTCAGCTTCAGCAGGCCAAGGCGACACTCTCGGCAATTGTGGAGGCTGCGGGAAACGGCGAGCCAACCATCATAAAAAAAATGGCAGGCCGGCTGCCATGATCGTCCCGGTCGATGAAGGGCGAAAGCTCTATTCGCAAGACAGTCGGAGAAATTTGGCTGATTGGTTACTTCGGTATCCTGGCGGCATTGAATTTGAGCGAAACGAATCGCCGTCACGAGACGTCGAGTTTTGAGCCGCCCGACGTACCTATTTGAATCCACTTACCAAGCGCCCGGCAGCCATCGCCTCTACAAAAAGCTCTGCGGATCAATATCGACCTGCACCCTGACCGAACCGCGCTGTTTTGGCCCGTTGGCCAGCATGGCCCTGATAAAACCTTGCATATCGGCGCGCCGCTCGCCCTGGATCAGCAGGCGGAAGCGATGGCGGCCGCCGAGCAGTGACAGCGGCGCCTCCGCCGGGCCGAGCACGAACAAATCCGTCGCCTCGGGCGCGGCGCGGCGCAGGCCACGTGCATGGCCTTCGGCTTCAGCCCGCGTCACCGCACTAACGATGACGCCTGCGAGCCGGCCGAAGGGCGGCAGTGCGGCCCGTTCGCGCTCGGCGATCTCGCGCTCGTAAAAGGCCTCGGCGTCGCCCGAGACGATCGCCCGCATCACCGGGTGGTCGGGCTGAAAAGTCTGCAGCAGGCCAAGGCTCTTCTTGCCGGTGCGGCCGGCGCGGCCGGTGACCTGGCTGAGCAGCTGAAATGTGCGCTCGGCGGCGCGCGGATCGCCATTGGCAAGGCCAAGATCGGCATCGACGACGCCGACCAGGGTCATGTTGGGAAAGTTGTGGCCCTTGGCGACGAGCTGCGTGCCGATGACGATGTCGGCCTCGCCATCGGCGATCGCCTCCAGTTCCAGCCGCAGCCGCCTTACGCCGCCCATCAGGTCCGACGACAAGACGATGGTGCGCGCGTCGGGAAAATGCGTAACGACCTCTTCGGCGATCCGCTCGACACCTGGCCCGCAGGCGACCAGATGATCGAGCGTGCCGCATTCCGGGCAGGCTTCGGGGCGGCGCTCATTGTGCCCGCAATGATGGCAGACCAGCTGGCCGCGAAAACGATGCTCGACCAGCCAGGCCGAGCAGACCGGGCAGCCGAAGCGGTGGCCGCAGACCCGGCACAGCGTCAGCGGCGCATAGCCGCGCCGGTTGAGGAACAGCAGCGACTGCTCCTGCCTCTCCAGCGTCTGGCGCATCTGGTCGAGCAGCACCGGCGACAGGAAACCGCCACGCGCCGGAGGCGCGCGCCGCATGTCGACCGCCTTCAGATGCGGAAGCGCCGCCTCGGCGAAGCGAGCGGAAAGCACCGCTCTGTTGTATTTACCTTGGCTGGCATTGACCCGGCTTTCAACCGATGGCGTCGCCGACGCCAGCACGACCGGAAAGCTGCCGATATGGGCGCGCACCACCGCCATATCGCGCGCATTGTAGAAGACGCGGTCCTCCTGCTTGTAGGCAGGGTCGTGCTCCTCGTCGACGACGATCAGGCCAAGCTCCTTGAACGGCAGGAACAGCGCCGAACGCGCACCGGCGACGACCCGCACGCCGCCTTCCGCCACTTGCCGCCAAACCCGCTCGCGCATCCGCGGCGGCAGGTCGGAATGCCATTCACCCGGCTTGGCGCCGAAGCGCTGCTGGAAGCGCTCGAGAAAGGCATGCGTCAGCGCGATTTCCGGCAGCAGGATCAGCACCTGCCTGCCCTGGTCGAGCGCAGCCGCCACCGCTTCGAAATAAACCTCCGTCTTACCTGATCCGGTGACGCCGTCGAGCAGCGCGACGTTGAACACGCCGGCTGCGACATTGGCGCGCAGCATCTGCGCCGCGGCGCTCTGGTCCGGCATCAGTTCCGGTGTGGCGTAGGCGGGATCGGGCGCGGCCACCACCGGGCGCGGCGGGATCATCACGGTCTCGAACACGCCTTGCGCCCTCAGGCCGTCGATCACCGTCGACGACACGCCGGCGGCGTGAGCGAGGCCGGAGCGCGTCCAGGCAAGGCCGCCTTCGGCCGTCTCCAGCACGCGCTGCCTGGCGCTCGTCATCCGGTCGGGTGCGAGAAGCGTGCGCTGCAATCCCTCGATCCACGGTTCGGGGTCGAAAGCCTCCGGCGCCCTGAGCAGCATGCGCGCCACCATGCCCGGCGGCGACAGCGTGTATTGCGCCACCCAGTCGACGAAGCGGCGCATCGCGCGGTCGATCGGCGGGCAGTCGAAAACCTGTTCGATGGGGCGCAGCTTTTTCGCGTCGACCTTCTCGACCGCGCCATCCCAGACGATGCCGGCGACCTGGCGCGGCCCAAGCGGCACGCGCACGATCGAGCCCGGCACCACGCGCATGCCGGCCGGCACGGCATAGGTGTAGGGGCGTTCGGCGGGCAT
Source organism: Mesorhizobium sp. M0848 (assembly GCF_040319805.1). Classification (NCBI taxonomy): domain Bacteria; kingdom Pseudomonadati; phylum Pseudomonadota; class Alphaproteobacteria; order Hyphomicrobiales; family Phyllobacteriaceae; genus Mesorhizobium; species Mesorhizobium sp. M0848. The sequence continues at coordinate 186,342 of NZ_JAMYOM010000007.1, forward strand.
CGGCACCAGCACCGGTGCGGCTGCGACAAAGGGCGAATCTTCGATCATGAGGCGTGACCTTGCCCTGACTTTGGTCTAGATCAAAGGCCGACCCCGAATGTGCATGACATGCACATGAAAATCTTCAGGAGACCCGCCATGAAATTTTTTGTCGACACCGCCGACGTCAAGGATATCCGTGAGCTGAACGACCTGGGGCTGCTCGACGGCGTCACCACCAATCCGTCGCTGATCCTCAAATCCGGCGGCAAGATCGCCGACGTCACCAAAGAGATTTGCGATATCGTCAAGGGTCCGGTCTCGGCTGAAGTCACCGCCACCGAATATTCCGAGATGATGCAGCAGGCCAAGGTTCTGGCCAAGATCGCCGACAATGTCTGCATCAAGGTGCCGCTGACGCTGGACGGGCTCAAGGCCTGCAAGACGATCCGCACCGAGATGAACCGCCTGGTCAACGTCACGCTGTGCTTTTCGGCCAACCAGGCGCTGCTGGCGGCCAAGGCCGGTGCCTCGTTCATCTCGCCCTTCGTCGGCCGCGTCGACGACATCGGCATCGACGGCATGGAGCTGATCCAGGAGATCAGGCAGATCTACGACAATTACGATTTCCAGACCGAGATCCTGGTCGCTTCGGTGCGCACCGTGAACCATGTCAAGCAGGCGGCGCTCATCGGCGCCGATGTCGTGACCGCGCCGCCGGCGACCCTGAAGGCACTGGTCAAGCACCCGCTGACCGATAAGGGCCTGGAACAGTTCCTTGCCGACTGGGCAAAAACCGGCCAGAAGATCGGCTGAGAATGGCGATCGGCTGAAGCCAATTCGCTTGTGATGAAAAGGCCGGGCAACCGGCCTTTTTCATGTGCGCTTCAAGCGGGCTGCCGATCAGTCCGCGCCATCGTCCTCGGGTGCGCTTGCCGGCTGGCGCCGGCCCATGATGATTTCGCGTTTGCCGACATGGTTGGGTGTGCCGACCAAACCTTCCTTTTCCATACGCTCGACCAGGGACGCGGCGCGGTTGTAGCCGATGCCGAGGCGGCGCTGGATGTAGGACGTCGAGCACTTCTTGTCGCGCACCACCACCTTGACCGCCTCGTCGTAGATCGCGTCGCTGTCTTCGGCTGCAATGGATCCCTTGTCGAAGACCGCGCCCTGGTCTTCTTCGATTTCTTCCTCGTCCTCATCGGCCGTCACGGTTTCCAGATATTCGGGGCGCCCTTGCGCCTTGAGATGCGCGACGACATGCTCGACCTCCGCGTCGGAAACAAACGGCCCGTGCACGCGGGAAATGCGCCCGCCGCCCATCATGTGCAGCATGTCGCCCTGGCCAAGCAATTGTTCGGCGCCTTGCTCGCCCAGGATTGTGCGGCTGTCGATCTTCGATGTCACCTGGAAGGAAATCCGGGTCGGGAAGTTGGCCTTGATCGTGCCCGTGATGACATCGACCGAGGGGCGCTGCGTTGCCATGATCAGGTGAATGCCGGCAGCGCGCGCCATCTGCGCCAGACGCTGGATCGCGCCTTCGATCTCCTTGCCGGCGACCATCATCAGGTCGGCCATCTCGTCGACGATGACGACGATGTAGGGCATCGGCGCAAGGTCGATTTCCTGCTGTTCGAAAAGCGGTTCGCCGGTGCCCTTTTCGAAGCCGGTCTGCACGGTCATGACAACCGTCTCGCCCTTGTCGCGGGCAGCGGCGGCACGCTCGTTATAGCCGTCGATGTTGCGCACACCGAGCCGCGCCATCTTGCGATACCGGTCCTCCATTTCGCGCACCGCCCATTTGAGCGCCGTCACGGCTTTCTTGGGGTCCGTGACGACGGGCGTCAGAAGATGCGGGATGCCGTCATAGACAGAGAGTTCGAGCATCTTGGGATCGACCATGATCAGCCGGCATTCTTCCGGCTTCAACCGATAGAGCAACGACAGGATCATGGTGTTGATGGCGACCGACTTGCCGGAGCCGGTGGTTCCGGCCACCAGCAAATGCGGCATCTTCGCCAGCTCGGCGATGACCGGCTCGCCGCCGATCGTCTTGCCGAGACAAAGCGCCAGCTTGCAGCTGGTCTTGCGAAAGCCTTCCGATTCGATCAGCTCCCGGAAATAGACGGTTTCGCGCATCTCGTTCGGGAGCTCGATGCCGATGACGTTGCGGCCAGGCACGACGGCGACCCGCGCCGAAATCGCCGACATGGAGCGGGCGATATCGTCGGCAAGCCCGATGACGCGAGAAGATTTGACGCCCGGCGCCGGCTCGAACTCATAGAGCGTGACGACCGGGCCTGGGCGAACATGAATGATCTCGCCACGCACGCCGAAGTCCTCGAGCACGCTTTCCAGCAGATCGGCGTTCTGCTCGAGCCGCTCCTGCGACATGTAGAAGCCTTGTCCCTCCGGTGGCTGCTGCAACAGCTCTTCCGAGGGAAGCTCATAGGGATCGCCCGCGGTTGACAGCACGACCTTTCCAGCCCCAGGCAAGCGCGCGGAGCGGGCGCCAACGGCCCTGGCAGGGACGTTCACACTTGGCGCGGCCGATACGGAAACGGCATCGCTTTTGGCGGCTGGGATTGCGACAGCCTGGACCGGCGACGGCGCATTGCTCGCCGGCACGCCAGGTTGGGCGACGGTCCGGTTCGAATTGGCCGGCCAAACATCCGGCAACGGCTTCAAGACCTGGCCCGGAAGGCAGTCGATGACACGAAACAATGCGGTGGCATCGGTCCCTGTCGTCGGGCGAATGTCGATCGGCATAGTGGTCACTGGCGCTACGGCGACCGGTGCAGGCGACGCTGGACCGGTCTGCCGGGCCGGCGACGAAACGTCGACCAGATAGGGTGCCATGGCCTCGAAGAAGGCATGATCCGAAAGATATGGCCAGCGCAGCCTTTCGGAAGTGGTCGTTTTGGCGCCCGGAGCAACGGACGCGTGCGCGGATGCCCGTGCCGTAGCGACCGACCTCGGCGGCACCGGCGCAACGGCTGGCACCCTCTCCCTGGTGCGCTCCGGGGCAACAAAAGCAGCAGCCGGCGGCAGTGGCCCTTGCGCGGCGTGGCCGGCCAGCGGCTGGGAAGCAGGGCTGTTCACCGACGCCGGCAATGCCAGGAGCGAGGGCGCGGAGGACGCCCCGCCGACCACGGATTGCGCAACGGCTTGCTCTGCTGGGCGCGTCGCGGCGTGTTCGACAACACGCTCGTGCTGCGGACGATGCTTCCTGGCCTCATAGTCCGGCGTGCGTGTAAAACGCACGTTGGGTGCAAGGAAGAAATATTCCTGCCAGGCAGGGCTCTCGATATCGCCGATTTTCGAAGGCGTATCGTCCGAGCAACCCCGCGGTTCCATATAGGGCCGCTTGTTGCCGCCGAGATCGACCACCTGTGCGGAATAGCCGGCCCGGCGTGTGGTGGGCTGCCGGCCGTCCGGCTCCTTGCGAGCCGGACGATCAAGGTCGCCTGCCGCGGAAGAACTTCGCTGACCACCCCTGTCGCCGATGCTCTCCAAGCGCTTCCCCTCGGGGCCATCAGGCAATGCAGCCGTCGATAAATTGACCCGGGAAAAACGCTTGGCTTCCATTCTCAAGACTCACTTTGAAATGTCTGCCGAGCAATAGGGAGCGAGTGGTTAACAGTTGCTTCCCGGATGGATCGCCGACCATCCCTGGGCACCAAAATCTTCGTGGTGGTCTGCGAGCGACACGGCACGATCGTCGTCTCCCCGCACCCACGCTGGTGGCGCGATCTACTCGCTGCGCCGCAGTAGCTCGATGGGTATCTTCGGACAATCCCTGTTCGGAATCTGGCTCTGTTCGGGAATCTGGTCATGATCCCACGATCACCCCATCGTGCCTGGAGCCAGACCGTTTCCGTGAAGCGATGAGGTGCGCTAGCCGGTCTTGCCGTGCCGGACAAGGTCCTGGGCAATGGACAGCTGCAGCGCTTCCGCCAACTCTCGCGCAGCGCGATTCTCGGCGTCGATCTGCGCCCGGTATGCGGCGAATTCCTGACGCGGCCTGTCGAAGGACGAGGTGATCGAACGTTTGCCGGATGCGATCACCACGCCGGTCTTCGCATCGGCCAGCGTATAGCTGCCAGTCAGCGTCACGGAACCGGCGGTCGGTTCGTCTTCATCCGTTCCGACCTGCACGAGTGCCGCGGACTCGACCGCTTCGGTCACGCCGAGATTGAGCGAATATGCCGGCGAGGCCGGCTCGCCGGCGCCTCGTCCAAACCCGAAAATCAGATTGTTGCGCACCTGTTGGCCGTAACGCGTATTGACCGGCTTGATGCCGATCAACGCCAGTTCGGCACTGGCACTGGCCTGCGAACCCGACAGTGGCGCGCTCGAATAGAGCGGCCGCACCGTGCAGGCCGAGACAAGCGCGAGCGAACCTATCAGGCCGGCAAGCGCTATGCGGCGCAGCAAATGGCTCAACTCTGTCTTTTCCCGATCAGGCAACGACATTGACGATCCTCTGCGGCACGATGATCACCTTGCGCGGAGCCTTCCCTTCGAGTGCTTTCTGCACGAAGTCGAGAGCCAATACCGCTTTTTCGACCGCACCTTGGTCCGCGTCGCGGGCAATTGTCAAATCCCCCCGCTTCTTGCCGTTGACCTGTACCGGATAGGTGACTTCGTTGTCGACGACCAGCGCCGGATCGAAGACCGGCCAAAGCCGTTCGGCAACGAGATCGGTGCCGCCAAGCGCTGCCCAGCACTCCTCGGCCAGATGCGGCATGACCGGCGCTATCAGATGCACGAGAATCTCCACCGCCTGCCGGCAGGCGCCTTTCAGCGCTGCATCGGCCTTGCCTTCGGCCACCTCGTTGAGCGGCGTGGTCAGCGCGTTGGCCAGTTCGTAGATGCGGGCGATGGCGCGGTTGAAGGCGAGCTTCTCGATATCCTCTCCGACCGCCTTCAGGATCTTGTGCGCGGCCTTGGAAACCACCGCGGCCTCACCGCTGCTGGCCGCCACGGGCTTGATGCCGGCCAGTGTTTCGGCCGCCGTCGACACCAGGCGCCAGATGCGCTGGATGAAGCGATGCGCACCGGCAGCGCCATCGTCGGTCCACTCGACATCGCGCTCGGGAGGAGAATCCGACAGCATGAACCAGCGCGCCGTATCGGCGCCGTAGCCATCGGTGATGTCTTCCGGGCTCACCGTGTTCTTCTTCGATTTCGACATCTTTTCCAGCGGACCGATGGTGACGGCCTCGCCGGTGGCGATGTCGATGGCGCTGCGCTTGCCGTCGACATCCTCCAGCCGAACTTCGGTGGGCGCCAGCCAGCGGCCATTCGATGCCGAGCCGACGCGATAGGTTTCGTGCACCACCATGCCTTGCGTGAACAGGCCCTTGAACGGCTCGGCCAGATCGACATGGCCGGCCTCGCGCATGGCGCGGGTGAAGAAGCGCGAATAGAGCAGATGCAGGATCGCGTGCTCGATCCCGCCAATATACTGGTCGACCGGCAGCCATTCGTTGGCCGCCTTGGGATCGGTCGGTTCATGCGCCCACGGCGCGGTGAAGCGGGCGAAGTACCACGACGAATCGACGAACGTGTCCATCGTGTCGGTTTCGCGCCGCGCATCCCTGCCGCATTGCGGACATTTCACATGGCGCCATGTCGGATGCCGGTCGAGCGGATTGCCCGGGCGATCGAAATCGACATCGTCGGGCAGCTTCACCGGCAGGTCCGCCTTCGGCACCGGCACCACGCCGCAACCCTCGCAATGAATCATCGGGATCGGGCATCCCCAGTAGCGCTGGCGCGAAATGCCCCAGTCACGCAGGCGGAAATTCACCTTGCGCTCGGCCATCGGCCGGTTGCCGATCGTCTTCTGCTCCAGCAGTTTGGCGACCTCGTCGAAAGCCTGATCCGGCTTCATGCCGTCGAGAAAGCGCGAATTGATCATCACGCCGTCATCGACATAGGCTTCATCGATGATCTGGAACGTCGCCGGATTCTCGCCTTCCGGCATCACCACCGGAATCACCGGCAGGCCGTATTTGTTGGCGAAGTCGAGGTCGCGCTGGTCGCCGGACGGACAGCCGAAAATGGCGCCGGTGCCGTATTCCATCAGCACGAAATTGGCGACATAGACAGGCAGCGTCCAGTTGTCGTCAAACGGATGGACGACGCGGATGCCGGTGTCAAAACCCTTCTTCTCAGCTGTCTCCAGCGCCGCCACCGAGGTGCCCATATGGCCGATATCCTCGATGAACTTCGCCAGCGCCGGATTGTGCGCAGCGGCCTTCTTGGCCAACGGATGATCGGCGGCGACAGCCATGAAGGAAGCGCCGAAGATGGTGTCGGGCCTTGTCGTATAGACTTCCAGCTCATGCTCGCCATCAGAGGCGTCGGCCAGAGGCCAGCGGATCAGCAGGCCTTCCGAGCGGCCGATCCAGTTCTGCTGCATCAGCTTCACCTTTTCCGGCCATTCGTCGAGGCCGTCGAGCGAATCCAGCAGATCCTGCGCGAAGTCGGTGATCTTGAAGAACCACTGCGTCAGTTCGCGCTGTTCGACCAGCGCGCCCGAGCGCCAGCCGCGCCCGTCGATGACCTGCTCGTTGGCGAGCACGGTCATGTCCTCCGGGTCCCAGTTGACCTTGGAGGATTTGCGCGTCACCAGCCCCTTCTCGACAAAATCGAGGAACAGCATCTGCTGGCGGTGGTAGTAGTCGACGTCGCAGGTGGCGAATTCGCGCGCCCAGTCCAGCGACAGGCCCATGACCTTGAGCTGCTCGCGCATGGTGGCGATGTTCTGGTAGGTCCATTCCTTGGGGTGGACCTTGTTTTGCATCGCCGCGTTTTCGGCCGGCATGCCGAAGGCGTCCCAGCCCATCGGGTGCAGTACGTTGAAGCCCTTGGCCCGCTTGTAGCGCGCCACCACGTCGCCCATCGTGTAGTTGCGGGTGTGGCCTATATGGATGCGCCCCGACGGATAGGGAAACATCTCCAGCACATAGTATTTCGGGCGCGGATCGTCATTGTGCGCTTCGAACAGCTTCTTGGCGTCCCAGGCCTTCTGCCATTTGGGCTCTGACGCGCGCGGATTGTATCGTTCGGTTGCCATGGGACGTTTTTCACTTAAAAGCAGGCGCGAACTGCGGGCGATGGCTCGGCAGTTCAGGGAATGTGGTCCGGGTGTTCACCATGGTTTGGCAAACCCGTCAACCATATGGGTATCGCGTCTGACAAAAACGCCGGTCAAAACAGCAGGATTTGCATATGGGTGACGCCGTTCAGCAATTTTTCGCGGTCAAGGCGAAGATCGCCGCCGCCGAGCGCGAGGCCGGCCGCGAAGCCGGCGTCGTGACGCTGGTCGCGGTCTCAAAGACCTTCGACGCTGCCGACATCGGCCCGGTCATCGAGGCCGGCCAGCGCGTCTTCGGCGAGAACCGCGTGCAGGAGGCGCAAGGCAAATGGCCTGATCTGAAGGACGCATTTCCCGACATCGAACTGCATCTGATCGGCCCGCTGCAATCCAACAAGGCCAAGGAGGCTGTGGCGCTGTTCGACGTCATCGAGACGATCGATCGCGAGAAGATCGCCGCCGAACTGGCCAAGGAGATCGCCAGGCAGGGCCGCGCACCGAAGCTCTACGTCCAGGTCAACACCGGCTCCGAGCCGCAGAAGGCAGGCATCGAGCCCCGCGACGCCGTGGCCTTTGTCGCCCGCTGCCGCGACGAGCATGGCCTCGCCATCGAGGGCCTGATGTGCATCCCGCCGGCCGATGAGAACCCCGGCCCGCACTTCGCGCTGTTGGAAAAGCTCGGCAAGGAAGCCGACGTCGCCAAACTCTCGATGGGCATGTCTGGCGACTACGAGACGGCGATCGCCTTCGGCGCCACCAGCGTCCGCGTCGGTTCGGCGATCTTCGGCAGCCGATAGTTCCGATGCACAGACCGGTCTCTAGTCGCTAAATTCCAACATATTCGATTGGCTGCAGGCCACCACACCTTCGTCATCCTAGGGCGGAGCGACGCGAAGCGCAGACCCTAGGATCCATGCCGTGACGACAAGGAAAATGCAGCGGTGCAGAATTCTGTTCCGCTGCATTCTTCGGCAGATGTCGCGGCATGGATCCTCGGGTCTGCGCTGCGTCGCTGCGCTCCTTGCTCCGCCCGTGGATGACGACGAGAGAGATGTTTAGGCCAATCCCCGAGGTTTGCGATCTGCCGCCGAAAGAGGCTATAGATTCTCGCTGCCAATAGCTTCCAACCCATGTCGAGGAACTAGCGAACACATCTGTTGGAGCGGAAACCCTGCCATGCTTCAACGGCATCTGGTATATGACTAGCGAAGCCATCTAGCGAGTAGTGCCCTTGAACTGGCATCTTAAGGACGCGAAGAACAATCTGTCGAAACTCGTACGGCAGGCGCGGGAACAAGGGCCACAAACCATCACGGTGCGCGGAAAGCCAACTGCTGTCGTACTCTCCCCCGAGGACTACGACCGACTGGTCGGCGCAACACCTTCGCTTGCGGAATATCTTCTCTCAGGTCCCGTGTGGGATGACGACTTCGTCGAGGAGGTCAATCGCCGCCCGAAGACGAAGATCCGAGTTATAGACTTATAATCCGCATACTCATGCGAACCTCGTTCGGTGAATGCAGCGGGCGCTTTTCTGATGGCGGCATTAGATGCGGTGAGGGATTATAGGCCAACTCGGCGGGCTCGTTGAGCCAGCAATTGGAAACGAAACGTACCGTTCCTATTTGCTTTGCGTCATCACAAACTCTCTGGAGCCGCCACCATGCGTTACAATCAGTTTGGAAATACGGGGATGTTCGTCTCCGAAATCTGCCTCGGCACCATGACCTTCGGTGCTGCCGGTGAAAATGCCCAATGGGGCCTGATCGCCAGTCTCGACCAGAGGGGCGTCAACGAGATCGTTGCCCATTCGCTCGCCGCCGGCGTCAATTTCTTCGATACGGCCGACGTCTACTCCTTTGGCGAATCCGAACGGCTGCTCGGCCAGTCGCTCAGGGATCTCGGCGTGAACAGGCAGAATGTGGTCATCGCCACCAAAGCCCACGGCGCCATGGGCGACGGTCCGAACCAGCGCGGCTCTTCACGCGGCCACATCATGGACTCGGTCGACGCCAGCCTGAAGCGGCTGCAACTCGACCATATCGATCTTTACCAGCTGCACGGCACCGACACCGTGACGCCGATCGATGAAACGCTGCGGGCGCTCGACGATCTCGTTGCCAGCGGCAAGGTCCGCTATGTCGGCGTCTCCAACTGGGCGGCATGGCGCATCGCCAAGGCGCTCGGCATCGCCGAGCGCAAGGGTTTCGCCCGCTTCGAGACCGTGCAATCCTACTATTCGATCGCCGGCCGCGACCTCGAGCGCGAAATCGTACCCTTGCTCAATGAGGAGAAGCTCGGCCTGATGGTGTGGTCGCCGATGGCCGGTGGCCTGCTGTCCGGCAAATATGGCCCCGGCGCGCCCGGCAATGGCGAAGGCCGCCGCGCGTCCTTCAACTTCCCGCCGGTCAATGAGGACCGTGCCTGGGCGGCCGTTGCCGTCATGCGCGAAATCGCCAAAAAGCATGATGTCAGCGTCGCCACGGTGGCGCTCGGCTATGTCCTGGCCAAGCCCTTCGTGATGAGCGTCATCATCGGCGCCAGCCGCATGGAGCAGCTGGAGCAGAACCTTGCCGCCACTGAAGTGAAGCTCGACAGCGACGATCTGCTTCGTCTCGACGAGGTCAGCGCCCTGCCGTCCGAATATCCCGGCTGGATGCTGGAGCGCCAGGCAGCGGGCCGCCGCCCGGCGCCGTTCACGCCGAAAGCATAAATATAGCCCACGCTGACATCCCGGGAGCCCGTGGCTCCCGGGATGTCAGCTCAGCCGGACGCTCTCACCCAGAAAATCGAGAAAGGCACGCACCCGCGCCGGCAGATGCCGGCCCTGGCCGACATAGACGGCGTGGGTGGGCTCCTCGTCGCCGGGATTGAATGCCTCCAGCAGCGACACCAGCCGACCGGCGGCGATATCGGCCGCCACATGCCAGCGCGCCAGCCGGGCGATGCCCGCGCCCGCCAGCGCCATCAGCCGCATCGCCTCGCCATCGCTGACCAGCGTGTTGCCGGTGATGGGAACCATGATGGCGCGGCCGTCCGCGTCGAGGAACGGCCAGCCATCGAGATGCCTGACGAACCCGAAGCCCATGCGGTTGTGCCTGTCGAGATCGGCTGGCGTCGGTGGCATGCCGTGCTTCTCCAGATAGGAAGGTGCTGCAACGACGACCACCGGGCTTTGCCCGAGCTTGCGCGCCACCAGCCGTGACTCACTCAGCGGCCCGGCACGGATGGCGACATCGGCGCGTTCCGCCATCAGGTCGATGACGCTGTCGGTCAGCACCAGATCGACCGAAATCTCGGGGTAGCGTTCGAGGAAGCGTGGCAGAAGCGGGATCAGCCGGTGTACCCCGAAGGGCACGTAGCTGTTGACGCGCAGCCTTCCGCGCGGTGCCGCACCCGCCGCCGCCTCCTGCTCGGCCGCCGCCATGTCGGCGAGGATGCGCAGGCCGCTCTCGTAGAATGCTGTGCCTTCCGGCGTCAGTTGAAGCTTTCGCGTCGAACGACTGACCAGCCGCGCGCCAAGCCGGGCCTCCAGCCGCGCGATCAGCTTGCTCACCGCCGACGGTGTCATGCGCAACGCGCGTGCCGCGGAGGAAAAGCTGCCTTCCTCGACGACGCGCACGAAAACTTCGATCTCGCCGGAGCGGTTGATGTCAGGCCTGGCCATTTGTGAATCTATTTCACAGAAAATGTGCCCAAGGCAAGTCTGGTTCACAATGCAGGGGAGCACGATCTCAGGGGTCGGGGCGCGGGACGGCGCTCTTCGTCATCGAAGTGGAAACCGCCATGCCTCTTGCTCTCTACGCCCTCGCCGCCGGTGCCTTCGGCATCGGCGTCACCGAATTCGTCATCATGGGTCTGCTGCTCGATGTCAGCAAGGATCTCGGCGTTTCGATCTCGGCCGCCGGCCAGCTCATTTCTGGTTATGCGCTTGGCGTCGTCATCGGCGCGCCCCTGCTGACCATCGTCACCGGTAACTGGCCACGCAAGACCGTGCTTCTGGTGCTGATGGCGATCTTCACGCTTGGCAATTTCGCCTGTGCACTGGCGCCCGACTACTGGACGCTGATGGGCGCCCGCATCATCACCGCTTTTGCCCACGGTACATTCTTCGGCGTCGGCTCTGTCGTCGCCACCGGACTGGTCGCACCCAACAAGAAGGCTTCGGCGATCGCGCTGATGTTCACCGGCCTGACCATCGCCAACATCCTCGGCGTGCCCTTCGGCACCTGGCTCGGCCAGGCCTTCGGCTGGCGGGCGACCTTCTGGGCGGTGACATTGGTCGGTCTGGCGGCCTTCGCCGTCATCCTGGTTCTGGTGCCGCGCAGCCAGACGGCTCCCGAAAAGAGCGATCTGCGCGCCGATCTCGCCGTTTTACGCCGCACCCCCGTCCTGCTCGGTCTTGCCACCACCGTGCTCGGCTATGCCGGTGTCTTCGCCGTCTTCACCTATATCGCGCCGCTGCTGACCGAGATCAGCGGCTTTGGGGAAGCAGCGGTATCGCCGATCCTGCTCGTCTTCGGTGGCGGCCTCATCGCCGGCAATTTGCTTGGCGGCAAGGTCGCCGACCGCTGGCTGGTGCCGGCCGTGCTGGGCAGTCTCGTGGTGCTGGCCCTGGTGCTTTCAACCATGACCTTTGCCATCCACAGCCAGGTCATGGCCGTCATCTATGTCGGCCTGCTCGGTGCCGCCGCCTTCGCCACCGTGGCGCCCCTGCAGATGTGGGTGCTGGACAAGGCGCAAGGTGCCGGTCAGAGCCTCGCCTCGTCCTTCAACATCGCCGCCTTCAATCTCGGCAACGCCGCAGGCGCCTGGCTTGGCGGCGCGGTCATTGCCCATGGCCTTGGCCTGGGTTCCCTCACCTGGGTCGCCGCCCTGCTGCCGCTCGCGGCGCTCGGCGTGGCGGGCCTGGCGCTGCGTCTCGATCGCACCGTCACGCTTGGCGAGCCTGCCTCCATCCGGTCGTGACCGTCCTCTGCAAACCCGCTTTCCACACCCTTCGTTCCACAGGAGTAAAAAGATGGACTACCGACGTCTCGGTGCATCGGGCCTGAAAGTGCCCGCACTCTCATTCGGCGCCGGCACCTTCGGCGGCTCCGGCCCGCTGTTCGGCGCCTGGGGCAACAGCGACGCCAGGGAAGCGCGGCGGCTGATCGACATTTGCCTGGAGGCCGGCGTCAACCTGTTCGACACCGCCGACGTCTATTCGAACGGCGCTTCGGAAGAGGTGCTGGGCGAAGCCATAAGAGGCCGCCGTGACGCCGTGCTGATCTCGACCAAGACCGCGCTGCCGATGGGCGACGGGCCGGCCGACTATGGCTCGTCTCGGTCGCGGCTGATCAGATCCGTGGATGATGCGCTGAGGCGCCTCGGCACCGATTACATCGACCTGCTGCAGCTGCACGCCTTCGATGCCGGCACACCGATCGAGGAGGTTCTGTCGACGCTGGGCGAGTTGGTTCGTGCCGGCAAGCTGCGCTATGTCGGCGTCTCCAATTTCTCCGGCTGGCAGGTGATGAAGTCGTTGGCGCAAGCCGACAGCCAAGGCTGTCCGCGCTATGTCGCCCATCAGGTCTACTATTCGCTTGTCGGCCGCGACTATGAGTGGGAGCTGATGCCGCTCGGCCTCGACCAGGGCGTCGGCGCGCTGGTGTGGAGCCCGCTTGGCTGGGGCCGCCTGACCGGCAAGATCCGCCGTGGCCAGCCTTTGCCGGAGAAGAGCCGGCTGCACGACACGGCAAGCTTCGGACCGCCGGTCGAGGACGAGCATCTCTATCGGGTGATGGATGCGCTTGATGCGGTGGCGCTGGAGACCGGCAAGACCGTGCCGCAGATCGCCATCAACTGGCTGCTGCAGCGCCCGACCGTTTCCTCCGTCATTATCGGCGCTCGCAACGAAGAACAGCTGCGCCAGAACCTCGGCGCCGTCGGCTGGACGTTGACGCCGGAACAGATCGGGAAACTCGACGCGGCAAGCGAAGTCACCGCGCCCTACCCGTATTTCCCCTATCGGCGGCAGGAAGGCTTTGCCCGGCTCAATCCGCCGGTGGTGTGAGCACTGGCGTTGAAGCTGCCAATCTCCCCCCTTGCGGGGGAGATCGGCTGTACCGCGTTCAGTGCAGCACGAACTCGCCATCCACCTTGCGCCATTCATTCGGCGCGATCAGCTTCTGGTGGGTGTAGCTGATCGAATGCAGCGGCCCGTCCAGCTTGGCCTTCCAGAACTCGATGAACTTGATCAGTACCGGAAATTGTGGCGCCAGATCGTAGTCCTGCCAGATGAAGCTCTGCAACAGATGCGGATGATCGGGAAAGTGATAGAGAATCTTGGCCGTGGTCAGGCCATAGCCTTTGAGCATCAGGTCCATTTCGGAATGGTCGCGCATGGCAGTCCCCCTTGGGCGGTCCTGGTTGAGTCTCCTTTCCTCCCAACGTCAGAGTGTGCGCGCCGTTGCTTAACTGTCTATTGATTTTTCCTGATCGAAAACGGGTTTTCCGCGCGAAAACATGCAGTTAGCAGCGACGCTGATCGAGTGCTGACAGCGGCGGGAAAAACACCTGCGGCATCCCGCCGCGCAAATCCAACGTCTAATGTTGCCGTAACGGCGGAACTGGTAATAATGCCGCCGAATTCGCGGCCGTGTCGCCGCGATCCCGCCGACATTTCAAGCCGGCGATTGGTTTGGGAGGAAAGTCAGGAATGTCCGAGGTTCATGTCCATCGCGTCCAGCCGGCGTGGAAGAAAAACGCGCTGATCGACAATGACACCTATCTCAAATGGTATGCCGACAGCGTCAAGAATCCGGACAAGTTCTGGGGCAAGCACGGCAAGCGCATCGACTGGTTCAAGCCCTTCAGCAAGGTCAAGAACGCCTCCTTCGACGGCAAGGTCTCGATCAAATGGTTCGAGGACGGACTGACCAACGTTTCCTACAACTGCATCGACCGGCACCTGAAGAAGCGCGGCGACCAGACCGCCATCATCTGGGAAGGCGACAATCCCTACGACGACAAGAAGATTACCTACAATGAGCTCTACGAGCATGTCTGCCGGCTCGCCAATGTGATGAAGAAGCACGGCGTCAAGAAGGGCGACCGCGTCACCATCTACATGCCGATGATCCCGGAAGCGGCCTATGCGATGCTGGCCTGCACACGCATCGGCGCCGTCCATTCGATCGTGTTCGGCGGTTTCTCGCCGGATGCACTGGCCGGCCGCATCGACGACTGCAAGTCGACCTTCGTCATCACGGCTGATGAAGGCCTACGCGGCGGCAAGCCGATCCCTTTGAAGGAAAACACCGACAAGGCGATCGAGATCGCCGCGAAAGCCGGAACGAAAGTCGAAAAGGTGGTGGTCGTGCGCCGCACCGGCGGCAAGACCGGCTGGGTTCCCGGCCGCGACGTCTGGTACCACGACGAGATCGCGACGGTGAAAGCCGAATGCAAGCCCGAGAAGATGAAGGCCGAGGACCCGCTGTTCATCCTTTACACATCGGGCTCGACCGGCAAGCCGAAGGGCGTGCTGCACACCACCGCCGGCTATCTCGTCTACGTCTCGATGACGCACCAATATGTCTTCGACTACCATGACGGCGACATCTACTGGTGCACCGCCGATGTTGGCTGGGTCACCGGCCACAGCTACATCGTCTATGGCCCGCTCGCCAACGGCGCCACCACGCTGATGTTCGAAGGCGTGCCGAACTACCCGTCGCAGTCGCGCTTCTGGGAAGTCATCGACAAGCACAAGGTCAATATCTTCTACACCGCGCCGACGGCATTGCGCGCGCTGATGGGCGCCGGCGATGCGCACGTAAAGAAGACGTCGCGCAAGTCGCTGCGCGTGCTGGGTTCGGTCGGCGAGCCGATCAATCCGGAAGCTTGGGAGTGGTATTTCAACATCGTCGGCAACGGCAAGGTGCCGATCGTCGACACCTGGTGGCAGACCGAGACCGGCGGCATCCTGATCACGCCGCTGCCGGGCGCCACCGACCTCAAGGCGGGTTCGGCGACACGGCCCTTCTTCGGCGTCAAGCCGCAGCTGGTCGACGGCGAGGGCAAGGTGCTGGAAGGTGCGGCCGACGGCAATCTGTGCATCACCGATTCCTGGCCGGGCCAGATGCGCACCGTCTATGGCGATCATGATCGCTTCATCCAGACCTATTTCTCGACCTACAAGGGCAAGTACTTCACCGGCGACGGCTGCCGCCGCGACGCCGATGGCTATTACTGGATCACCGGCCGCGTCGACGACGTCATCAACGTCTCCGGCCATCGCATGGGCACGGCCGAGGTCGAATCCGCACTGGTCAGCCACGACAAGGTTTCGGAAGCCGCCGTCGTCGGCTATCCGCATGACATCAAGGGCCAGGGCATCTACTGCTACGTCACGCTGATGGCCGGCGAGCAGCCGAGCGAGGAGCTGCGCAAGGAGCTGATCGCCCATGTCCGCAAGGAGATCGGGGCCATCGCTTCGCCCGACAAGCTCCAGTTCGCGCCCGGCCTGCCGAAGACGCGCTCCGGCAAGATCATGCGCCGCATCCTGCGCAAGATTGCCGAGGACGATTTCTCCGCCCTCGGCGATACCTCGACGCTCGCCGACCCGGCCGTCGTCGATGATTTGGTCGCCAACCGGCAAAACAAGAAGAGCTGATGCAGGCAGCGCTTGGCACTGTCAGTGAACTCTGGCGCTATCCGGCGAGTTCGCTTGCCGGCGAGCGTCGGGAAACAATCTCGGTCGATATCGAGAGCATCGAGGGCGACCGTATATTCGGCCTCGTCGACGCGTCCGACAATGAGATCGCGCGACCGGACCGCGACCCGAAATGGCACAAGGTGCCGCGCATCCGCACCCGGCTGTCGCCGACCCTGGAACTCGAGATTGCCGTTCCCGGGGGCGACTGGCTGGCTGCGCCAAGTATCGAGAGCGACCGCGCGGTGTCGGCCTATCTCGGCTTCGAGGCCTCGATCCGGCCGTTTCGCCGCGAGAATGCCGCACCCAGCTATTCCGGCCCGCTGACCGCGGAGCGCTACCGCAAGGCGCCCATCCATCTGTTGACCACCGCCTCGCTGGCACGGCTCAAAGCGTTGCATCCGGAAGGGGTCGCCGACCCACGCCGCTTCCGCCCCAACATCGTCGTCGACATGGCGGCAATCGAAGGGTCGTTTCCCGAAACGGAATGGATCGGCCGCAAGCTTGCCATCGGCGATCTCCTGCTGACTGTCTCCGAACCCTGCCGCCGCTGCGGTTTCACCATCGTCGCCCAGGCTGGCTTCGATCATGATCCGGCGATCCTGCGCAACCTTGTCCGCCATAACGCCCACAATCTCGGGGTCTATTGCACGGTCGACCGGCCGGCGCGCGTCGAAGTCGGCGACGCGATGCGCTTCGTGTAAGCTATCGATACAGATCCGCCCGCGTCGGCGGCAGGCCGCTTGGACCACGCGCGCGCTTGGTCACGACGGTCTGGAAAATCTGTGCCGAGGCGCGTTCGAAGGTGATCGAACAGCCCGTCAGGTAAAGCAGCCATAGCCGTGCCTTGGCTTCGCCCACCTCGGCGATTGCCTCGTCGAAACGCGCGTGCAGGCGCTCGGCCCACAGGCGACAGGTGCGGGCGTAATGCTCGCGCAGATTCTCCACGTCGTAGACCAGGAAGCCGTGCGCCTCGAGATTGCCTGTTGTCATGCCGATCGTGTCGAGTTCGCCGCCGGGGAAAATGTATTTGATCAGCGCCTTGAACTCCGACCCCTTGCGCAGGGTCTTCTTGATGTCGCCCTTGCTGCGCCTGGTGATGGCGTGATGCAGATAGATGCCGCCGGGCTTCAGCAGGCGGTGGACAGTTGAGAAATAGGTCGCGTGGTTGGCGAGTCCGAGATGCTCGAACATGCCGATCGACGAGATCTTGTCGAAGCTGCCTGTAAGCTCCGCATAGGATTTGATCTCGATGGTGATGCGGTCCTCCAGCCCCTCGGCGCGAATGCGTTCGCGGGCCAGCTCGGTCTGGGCCTGCGACAGCGAGACACCGTGGCCGATGACGCCATAGTTCTTCGCGGCATGGATCAGCATCGCTCCCCAGCCACAGCCGATGTCGAGCAGTCGTTCGCCAGGCTTCAGCCGGAGCTTGCGGCAGATATGGTCGAGCTTGTCGATCTGCGCTTGATCGATGCTGTTGTCGAAATCCTTGAAGTAGCCGCAGCTGTAGACCATGCGCTCGTCGAGGAAGAGCCGGTAGAAGGCGTTCGAAATGTCGTAGTGATGCTGGATCGCCTCCTGGCTCGAGCCGCTGACATAAGGATTGCGCCCCGAAAGATCGGTCCGCGCCGTCATCTGCTTGCGTGCCAAAAGCACGGAAGGCAGGTCGCGCAGGATCGCCATTTTCGGCAGCGACTTGAGCTTGGTTCTGAGCTTGCCTTGCGACGGCAGGGCGTAGAAGTCGAAGATCGTTCCGTCTTCGATGTTGATCGTCTTGGAAATCCACATCTCGATCAGCGTCGACAGGGACGGTCGCTTCACGATCTGCCAGACGATGTCCTGGTCGTTGATGGTGAGCACCGGACCAGTGGCGGGGCCGATCCGCTCCCCGGTCCACAGCCTGACGGCAAAGCCCGGTTTCAGCGTCTCGACAACCGTCCGCACGATCCGCGCCGCTCTCTCGGCTGCCTCCATGCATCCCTCCCACAGGGGCCGACCCGGATTGCCGGCTCGGCTCTATGCCATGATCTTGCCTGCCCGGCCGACAGCCCGCAACCCAGTGTCGTGCCAAAAGCACCTTCCCGACTTTTTCAAACCTTCGCCTTGTCTTTTGCTGCAACGCACCCCATCATGAGTATGTGTTCAACAAATCGAAAGGAGGTGATCCGATGTCGAGTGATTTCGTTTTCCAGAACGTGGCCTCAGCGGATTGCACTTTCGGGAAGCAGTCTTCCCGTTAAGGCGCGAAATGCGCGGCGGCTGACCTCATAGGTCATCGCCATAGGGCCGCGCCACGGACGGAAACACGGAAGGCCGCCGGCTTCGAAAGAAGCGGCGGCCTTTTCCGTTTGCGGACTAGACTACTGGGTCAATGCGACCTTTTCGGTGTTGCGAATGATTTCCTGAAAGGCGTCGTCCAATTCGGCTCCGGTGGACACGTCGAAGAAATGCCTCTTGGCGGCGGAGGTATCCTTCGACGAACAGTCCCTGAGCACCGCCTTTGCCTGGTCCCGCTCGGTTACCGACATGTCCTTGTCGTCCAGATCGAAGCCGATGGTGAAAATCTCGATGCCATCATTTTTCATGTTGTCGCACAGCGTTTCGGCGTTGCCGCGCGCAAGGTTGCCCTGGCTGTTGTACCTGTCCCCAGCGCCGGCGAAGGCGGTATTGAACTGGCCATCGGTCATCAGGATCGCGACCTTGGCGATCTTCTTCGGATCGGCATCCGAGGCGCCTTTGCCGAGACCGGCATTCCTGATTGCAGTGCGCCATTGCGGCGACAGCATATAATAGGTCCACTGAATGGCGATCGCGCCGGCCGTAAACCCATTGGCCCGGAAGTCGTCGATCGATTCAAGCAATGCATCGAATTCGGCGGTCAGGGGGATCACTTCCGCATCAGGGCACCTGTTCATGTCCCCGTCACCGAGATGATCGTCCCGATTGACCAGCGCATAGTATTTCTTGCCGTTCCTGTCGGTGCGAACGGTATCCGGGCCGTCGGCGCTCATATCCGCGTTGCCGTTCTTGTCCTTGCGCTCGGTGGCGCAATTGTCGGGGCGTGGCATCGCCGCGCCGACAATGGAGATGTAGTCGCTGAAGGACGGCAGCAGATTTTTGCCTGTCTTGGCGACGAGAAGCGGGCTGCCGGCGATGGGTGGGAGCTCAGAGCTGGCTTGCTTCTCGGCATAGACGTTTTCCGCCAGCTTGCCGGCGTTCACGCCAGATGCATAAGGCACGATCGCGACGCGGATGCGGGGGTTCTGCGGATCCTGCTTCTGCAGCATCGTCTGGACGGCGTTTTTTGCAGCTGCTTTCAAATCGCCGATTTTGTCGACCTTGCCGAGCTTGGCCATCGACCCCGTTATGTCGAGCATCATCGCCACTTCGATGGTCTTGTCCGAATAGAGCGCCGTCGTGGAGGCGGCGACTTGTTTCATGTCGCCCGTGCCAAAAATCGGGAAATACAGCCCGACATCGACATGGGCGTCGGCCTGGACCGTCTTGGCAGTCCTGTTGACGATCAGCTTGTCGAGTACGATCTGGTCGGCCTGCAGAATGCCTGCCTGGCTGTTGGCGTCGAGAAAGGCTTGCACCGATTTGTTGGCATCGGCTTCCTTGATGACACCGGTCGTCAGGTCGCGTGCCGTCGACGTGACCGCGGCGTCGACCACGCCCTGAAGGCTCGTTTTCGCATTGTAGAGCTGCGATACGTTGACCGAGAAGCCGACAGCCAGCGCCAAGACCGAGGCGCTGAGGCCGAACAAGATTGCGAAATTTCCACCGCGATCCCTGGCGAACCCGCCAACCGCGTGAACAAGACCCCCGTAATTCCGCATCCTACAGCCTCCACTCGCCTCGGCCTCGTCGCCGCGGAAAGGGCAATGCAGGATTCCCGCCGGATGACGCCCTAGCTTGGCGGAGAGCTGGCTTTCCAGTAGCAAGTCATTGTTTTTGTTAAATCTTGGAACCAACAAAGGTGAACGGTTGGTAAACGGGAACGCGCCGTGGCGCTGGCGTTTACCAGCCGCTTACCATGATCTGGCCCGAGGCACCGCGACGCCGTCGACGGCGTCCTGTTGCGGCACAAGCTCACTGTGCCGAAGCGGACCATGTGTCCCGAAAGTTGCGGCCCGGAGAAAACCTCCTGACCACCCTGGAGCAGTTGCATCGGTAGGCCTCGCGACTACGCCAGCATCTGTGCGCTGACGGTCCTGTCGATGCCGTGGTAGGGCGGGTTGAACAGATTGCCTTCCTGTTCGTAGGTCCACACCTTGAACAGGCTGAGCCGGTGGGGGCCGAAACTGTGCAGCAGCGGCACGTCGGTGGCGTCGCGGCCGCGGGCGATGACGATACGGCCGATTCTTGGCGTGTTGTGGCGAGGATCGAACGTGTACCATTTGCCGTCGAGGAACACTTCCAGCCACGCCGAGAAGTCCATCGGCGCCGGATCGGCTGGCACGCCGATATCGCCGAGATAGCCGTTCACGTAGCGTGCCGGAATGTTCATGCAGCGGCAAAGCGTGATCGCCAGATGGGCGAAGTCACGGCAGACCCCGACGCGCTCCTCATGCGCCTGCGCCGCGGTGCGGGTCGAGCGCGCATAGCCATAGCCGAACGACAGCCGGTTGTGGACATAATCGACGATCG
This sequence comes from Mesorhizobium sp. M0848, assembly GCF_040319805.1. NCBI lineage: Bacteria > Pseudomonadati > Pseudomonadota > Alphaproteobacteria > Hyphomicrobiales > Phyllobacteriaceae > Mesorhizobium > Mesorhizobium sp. M0848. The sequence goes on from NZ_JAMYOM010000007.1 coordinate 206,774, forward strand.
CCTGCACGCGCGCCCAGCCGGACGGGATGTCGCCGAAGAGCTCCCAGGCCAGGCTGCTCAGATGATCCGTCTCGCAATAGCGGCTGCCCAGGAGATAACCGAGAACTTCGTCGGGCAGGTCCGCCACCGGCACTTCCCTGGCCAGCGTGTTGACCTCGTCCGTCTCGCCGCTGTCCTCGACGACCGCTTCATACAGGATGCGAAAACCACCGGCGGGTGCTGTGAAGCGCCGGCAGGCATTGCCATGCAGGTCATGGTACAGCCTTGTCGGCACCGCGGGCGAGGTCAGCACCCGCGTCTGCCGCTTGATGTCGGCCTGCCTGTCCCGATGGATCTCGAGCACTGAAATCACCGGCGTGGCGGCTACGCATTCGATGGCGATTTCGTAGCCGAGCCGGATCAGCATCGTTGGTCCCCCTTCGATCGTTGTTGTGAGAAGCAGTCCTTCCCAAACGCCCGGAGGATACCGTGGTTCCCTGGGCCGATCGAAAAGCCCACCCCGTGTCTTCCCCTGCCGCGGTCGAGACGTTAGGTTCGGCAACCCCACCAGCGCTCCCCGAACTCAAGGAAAATCATGTATTCAGGCAGAAAATTCGCGGCCTTCCTCTTCGACATGGACGGCACGCTCATCAATTCCATCGCCTCGGCGGAACGGGTGTGGAGCGATTGGGCACGTCGCCAAGGCCTCGACGTCGCCGCCTTCCTGCCGACGATCCATGGCGTGCGCGCGATCGAGACCATCACCGGCCTGGCACTGCCGGGCGTCGACCCGGCATACGAGGCTGATCTGCTGCTGAAGGCCGAGGCGGCCGATCTCGATGGCATTCTCCAGATCGCCGGCGCCGTGGCATTTCTCAATTCGCTGCCGCCCGAACGCTGGGCAATCGTCACCTCCGCCCCGCGCGAGCTGGCGCTGTTGCGCATGAAGGCCGCCGGCATCCCCGTCCCGGGCGTCATCGTCGCGGCGGAAGATGTCTCCCGCGGCAAGCCGGCGCCCGATTGCTTCCGGCTTGGCGCGGAACGGCTCGGCTTCGACGCGCGCGATTGCCTCGTCTTCGAGGATGCTCCAGCTGGCATCGCGGCAGCCGAAGCGGCGGGCGCGGCGGTCATGGTCATCAGCGCCACGCACAAGCACCCCTTGCCAACGCAACATGCCGCGATCGCAGGCTACGACATGGTCGGCATCACGGTCGACGAGCGTGGCTGGATCGCGCTCGAGCCGCAGCGCAACGCTGCGTAGGGAGGCATCTAGAAGTCGCTGGTCAGGCCCTTTACTTCCCAGTCGCCGTAGCGCCCTGGCTCCTTGCCGCCGCGGCCGCCGATCTCCTTCGGCAGCGCGGCCTCCTTTTCGCGGTAGTGTTCCCGCCGCGCTGCGGCCTCGGCCAACGCACGGCGTGCGGCCGGCGCTAGCTCTCTTTGCGATGCCGCTTCGGCAGGAGCGGAGCCTGTTTTACTGATTTCGTCGGTCATGCGATAATCTCGGCAGATAGAGTCCAGTCAGCAGATTGAGTCCAGTCAATTGAAACAGGAACTGGCGTTTCCCATCATATAGCCATGAACCCACGACGATCGACCCCTTTTCGCTATCCCCCGGACAGGAGCAGACGATGAACACCATCCGCACCGCCATGCTTCTTGCCGCGATGACCGCGCTGTTCATGGGCGTCGGCTTTTTGATCGGCGGAACCGGCGGCATGATGATCGCGCTGCTGATCGCCGCCGGCACCAACCTGTTCAGCTACTGGAATGCCGACAAGATGGTGCTGTCGATGAACCGTGCCGTCGAGGTCGATGAAAGGAACGCGCCCGAATATTACGCCATCGTCCAGGCAATGGCCAAACAGGCCGGCCTGCCGATGCCGAAGACCTATCTGATCGACAACCCGCAGCCGAACGCCTTTGCCACCGGCCGCAATCCGCAGAATGCGGCGGTGGCTGCCTCCACCGGCCTGTTGCAGGCGCTGACGCCTGAAGAGGTCGCGGCGGTCATGGCGCACGAGCTCGCCCATGTGCAGCATCGCGACACGCTCACCATGACGATCGTCGCCACCTTTGCCGGCGCCATTTCAATGCTCGGCAATTTTGCCTTCTTTTTCAGCGGCAACCGCGACAACAACCCGTTCGGCTTTGTCGGCGTGCTGGTTGCGATGATCGTGGCTCCGTTTGCAGCGATGGTCGTGCAGATGGCGGTCAGCCGGACCCGCGAATACGAGGCCGACCGGCGTGGCGCCGAAATCTGTGGACACCCGCTCTGGCTGGCATCGGCGCTTGACAAGATCGCCCGCGGCGCCGAACGCATCCGCAACCCCGATGCCGAGCGAAATCCCGCGACCGGGCATCTCTTCATCATCAATCCTCTTCACGGCGAGCGCATGGACAGCCTGTTCTCCACCCACCCCGCCACTGAGAACCGCATCGCAGCCTTGCAAGCGATGGCGCGCGACATGGCCGGCAGCCAAACCCAGGCCGCCCAGCGCCAGGCCCCAACGCCACGCCAGGCGGACGAACTACGGCCATCCGGCCCATGGGATCAGGCAGCGCGGCCCGAGCAGTCGGCGGAGCCCGCCCAGCCGAAGTCCAACCCGTGGGGTCGCAATCCGACCGGGCCCAAGGGCCGGTGGTCGTGAGCGTGGCGGACAGAGGACCACGACGCACTGTTTCAAGTGATCAGGAACACAGGGACGGCGGCGACTTCGTTGCCGGCCTCGCCGCCCGCAAGGCGGCGGCGCGCCTGCTTGCCGCCGTCATCGACGCCAGGACGCCGCTTGATGGGCTGACCGATCACGAGAACGGCCACCCGCAATACAAGGCGCTCGACTTGCGCGATCGCGGCCTGGTCCGCGCCATCCTGGTCACCGCGCTACGCTATCGCATGACCATATCAGGGCTGCTGGCGAGGCGCCTGGAAAAACCGCTGCCGCCCAATGCCACCGCTTTGTCGCACATATTGCATGTGGCCGCAGCACAGATCCTGTTCCTCGATATTCCCGACAGCGCCGCCGTCGACATTGCGGTGACCCATGCCAAGTCCGATCCGCGCACGGTGCGCTTCTCCGGCCTCGTCAATGGCGTTCTGCGCACGTTGGCACGGGCCAAGGAAACGGAATTGCCTGCCGCCCTTGCCGCCACCGACGAGGCGCCCAAATGGTTTTCCGACAGGCTGAAGACCACCTACGGCAACGAGAAGGCCAGACAGATCCTCGAAGCACATCGCGTTGAGGCGCCGGTCGACTTCTCGGTCAAGGCCGATCCCGGTCTCTGGGCCGAAAAGCTCGGCGGCATCGTCCTGCAGACAGGCACGGTGCGAGTCGAGAATCTTGTCGGTGCTGTCACTGAATTGCCTGGCTTTGCCGAGGGCGCCTGGTGGGTCCAGGACGCCGCGGCCAGCCTGCCCGCCCGGCTGTTCGGCGATGTCACGGGATTGCGGGTTGCCGATCTCTGCGCCGCGCCCGGCGGCAAGACCGCGCAGCTGATCGTTGCCGGCGCGAAGGTCACCGCCGTCGACACGTCAAAAAACCGGCTCGTGCGGCTGACGCAGAATCTCGACCGTCTCGGCCTGTCGGCCGAAATCGTCCAGGCCGACCTGCTCAAATATGAGCCGGAAGAACTCTTCGACGCGATCCTCCTCGACGCGCCCTGCTCGTCGACCGGCACGGTGCGGCGGCATCCCGACGTGCCATGGACCAAGACTTCGGCCGATGTCGAAAAACTGGCCGACCTGCAACGCAGGCTGCTCGCCCGCGCCGTCACCCTGGTGAAGCCCGGCGGCACGATCGTCTTTTCCAACTGTTCGCTCGACCCGCTCGAGGGCGAGGATCTCTATCGCGCCTTTCTGGCCGGCACGCCTGAAATCACCAACGATCCGTTGCGGCAAGGCGAGATCGCCGGCATCGATCCGTTCCTGACGCCGCAAGGCACGCTGCGCACCACGCCCGCCGACCTGGAGCTCGGCCCGCCGGAACGCTCGGGCCTCGATGGTTTCTTCGCCGCTCGCATGCGGCGAGCCGGCTAGGAATTGAACTGCCCGGATCTACTGACTTTTTAGGCAGGATCGGGGGCAAAACCAGGTGAACCGGCGTGGGCTCGTGGAATTCGCCTTCGCACGAATCGTGCAATCATGTAGACTCGGCGCCGGGGTAGAGGACGATCAGGAGGGGTTTTGGCACTTGCTGCCAGCAGCACGACGCGTCTGTGGACGCTTGTCGCGAAGGAGTTCTGGCGCAAAACGCGCCGACGCCTGCGCGCCGGGCCTGTCTATCGCTGGCGATATTCCGGCCGCACGCCGGAACGTGTGCTGATCGCACCGCCGGACCTGCGCCTCGCCGACCCGCAGATCGCACTCGAGATCTATTACGGCCGCTATCCCCTGTCGGGGCACGTGGTCGAGACCGGCGGCAAGTCGCCTTTCCAGATCCACGTGCCCAATCACGGCTGGCAGAAGACGCTGCACGGCTTTCGCTGGCTGCGCCATATGCGCGCCGCCGGCACCGAGCTTGCCGCCGCCAATGCCCGCGCCCTGGTCTCCGACTGGATCACCATGCATGGCAGCCATATTTCCGGCATCGCCTGGGAGCCGGGCACGACGGCCAAGCGCATCATCGCCTGGTTGCAGCACTCCTCGGTCGTATTGCAGGGCGCCGAGTTCCCTTTCTACCGCGCCTTCCTGAAATCGGTTGCCATCCAGATCCGCTACCTCAGGTCGATGGCGCGCGAAATGCCCGACGGCAAGGACAGGCTGCGGGCCCGTATCGCGCTCGCCTTCGCTGCCTTGTCCCTGCCGGCACCGGCATCGGCCCTGCGGGGCGCGACCCGCAATCTTGCCGAGGAACTCGACCGCCAGATCCTCGCCGATGGCGGGCACATTTCGCGCAATCCGATGGTCGTCCTGGAAATCCTCGCCGACCTTCTGCCGCTGCGCCAGACTTATGCCAACCAGGCGGAAACGCCGCCGCAGGCGCTGATCGGCGCCATCGACCGCATGCTGCCGGCGCTGCGCTTCTTTCGCCATCAGGATGGCAGCCTCGCCCGCTTCAACGGCATGGGCGCCACCATCCACGACCGCATCGCCACCATTCTGCGCCACGACGACACCGCTGGCGCGCCGCTGCTGCATGCGCCGCATTCCGGCTATGAGCGCCTGTCGATGGGCGGCACCACGGTCATCGCCGACACCGGCCCGCCGCCGCCGATCGATGTGTCCAACGCCGCACACGCCAGCTGCCTCGCCTTCGAACTGTCGTCCGGCCGCCAGCACTACATCGTCAATGCCGGCATTGACACCTATGGCGCGGCTGAATTCCGGCCGCTGGCGCGCGCCACCGCCGCGCACTCGACCGCCACCATCAACGACACCTCGTCGGCGCGCTTCAGCCATTCGTTGCGCGTCAACGACCTGCTCGGTTCGCCGCTGATCGGCGGCCCGCAGCATGTGCAGTGCAAGCGCACCGACCAGAAGGGCGTTCAGGGCTTCATCGCCCGCCATGACGGCTATGTCCCGCGCTTCGGCTTCCTGCATGAGCGCGAGCTGAAACTGTCGTCGAACGGCAATGTGCTGGCTGGCCGCGACCGCTTCCAGCGCCCCGGCAATACGGCGATCCGCAACAATGGGCGCGACTTCGTCACCGTCCGCTTCCACGTTCATCCCGACGTCAACCTTTTGCAGGACGAGCATGACCGCCTGGTGCTGGCCGCCGATCAGGCCGACACCTGGGTGTTCACAGCAGCCGAAGTGGTGCCGGAGGTCGAGGAATCGATCTATTTCGCCGGCCTTGGCGGCCCGCGCCGCAGCCGCCAGATCGTGCTTGCCTTCAAGGCTTCGGAAATCGCCGAAGTCCACTGGCAGCTGACCCGCACCAGCATCGCCGGCTACCCGGAAAACAACTGATCCTCCTGACAGGACTTCAAACTCAGGTTAACAAAAGGCCTGACGACAACCAGCTCGGGGCATCGGCAGCTTTCCCATGATAGGAATTTTTTCTTGACTCCGTGCCCTCAGCTATGGTACATTTTTGCCTATGGTGCCGGTTTGCGCCAGTGGCCCGCCGCATAGGCGGGTTTTTTCGTTGGTGCTCCGTCAGCCAACGCGCCTGCGAAGTCTCCGAAGAAACCCGTTAACACGGATTCGTTGCCTTGCCCCACCTGACCGCCGGTTTGATTTCCGGGCGGCATGTGCTACGGGCGCGGGCATCCACCACACCAGTCGTGAAAGGCCGCCAGCCCATGGCCGTCGCCGCCAAGAACATTCCCGCACCAGACCTTGTTCCCGTGCGTCGCGCCCTGCTCTCCGTTTTCGACAAGACGGGCCTCATCGATTTCGCCAAAGCGCTGGCAGCGGCCGGTGTCGAACTGGTCTCGACCGGCGGCACGGCAAAGGCGATCACCGAGGCGGGCCTGGCGGTGCGCGACGTCTCCGAGCTCACCGGTTTCCCCGAGATCATGGACGGCCGCGTCAAGACCTTGCATCCTGGCGTGCATGGCGCGCTGCTTGGCGTGCGCGACGATCCGGAGCATTCCGCGGCAATGCGCAAATACGGCATCGAGCCGATCGATCTCGTCGTCTCCAATCTCTATCCGTTCGAGGAGGTCCGCCGCTCCGGCGCCGACTACGCGTCGATCGTCGAAAACATCGACATTGGCGGCCCGGCCATGATCCGCGCCTCGGCCAAGAACCACGCCTATGTCGCCATCGTCACCGATCCCGGCGATTACGCTTCGGTGCTGAATGCGCTGGAGATGAACATCGGCTCGCTGTCGCTGGATTTCCGCAAGAAGCTGGCGGCCAAGGCCTTTGCCCGCACCGCCAGCTATGACGCGGCGATCTCCGGCTGGTTCGCCGAGGCGCTCGAGATCGAACATCCGACATGGCGCGCCTTTGGCGGCAGGCTGGTCGAGGTGATGCGCTATGGCGAGAACCCGCATCAGAGCGCCGGCTTCTACGTCAACGGCGACAAGCGCCCGGGCGTCGCAACAGCGCGCCAGCTGCAGGGCAAGCAGCTATCCTACAACAACATCAACGACACCGACGCCGCCTTCGAACTGGTCGGCGAGTTCGACCCCGACCTTTCCGCTGCCGTCGCCATCATCAAGCACGCCAATCCGTGCGGCGTTGCCGAAGGCGCCTCGCTGAAAGCCGCCTACGCCAAGGCGCTGGCCTGCGACCCGGTCTCGGCCTTCGGCGGCATCATCGCCGTCAACCGCACCCTCGACGCCGAGGCGGCGGAAGAGATCGTAAAAACCTTCACCGAGGTGATTATCGCGCCCGGCGCCACCGATGAGGCAGCGGCCATCGTGGCGGGGAAGAAGAATTTGCGCCTGCTGGTCACCGGTGGGCTGCCGGACCCGCGCACGCCGGGCACGACGGTCAAATCCGTCGCCGGCGGCCTGCTCATCCAGGGCCGGGACAACGCCGTCGTCGACGACCTCGAACTGAAAGTGGTGACCACACGGGCACCGACGCCGGCCGAAATGGCCGACCTGAAATTCGCCTTCCGCATCGCCAAGCACGTCAAGTCCAACGCCATCGTCTACGTCAGGGACGGCGCCACCGTCGGCATTGGCGCCGGCCAGATGAGCCGGGTCGATTCCTCACGCATCGCCGCCCGCAAGGCACTCGACGCCGCCGAGGCCGCCGGCCTCGCCGAACCGCTGACCAAGGGCTCGGTGGTCGCCTCCGACGCCTTCTTCCCCTTCGCCGATGGCTTGCTGTCGGCAATCGCTGCCGGCGCCACCGCCGTCATCCAGCCGGGTGGCTCGATGAACGACAAGGACGTCATTGCCGCCGCCGACGAGCACGGCATCGCTATGGTGTTTACGGGCGTCAGGCATTTCCGCCATTAGCTGCTTTTACCCTCCCCTTTGTGGGGGTGAGAAGCGGTTCGCGCAGCGAACGAAAAGCCAATTGCTTGGCTTTTCGAGCTTCGAACGCCCTGAGCCTGCGAAGGGCTCGGGGCTGAATTCTGAATGACCAGTCGCGGGGCCGGGTCCCCGCTGCTTCGCAGCGTCCCGGCGTTCACCGGCCTTTCATCGTGCCACTGGCACGATGAATTCGCTTCGCGAACCGGCTGCTCACCCCCACAAGGGGGAGGGTAAAGTCAATCCACCGGCCGGTCCGCCGGATAGGGCGTCTTGACCAGGATCGCCATGCCGATGCCCAGGAACAGCACGATCACCGCCATGCCGAGCCGCGCCGAGCCGCTGGCCAGGGTGACCGACGCGACCATGAACGGCGCCAGGAAACTGGTCGCCCGCCCGGCCAGCGCATAAATGCCGAAATAGCGGCCGGATTCTGCCGCCGTGACGCTGCGCGCCATATAGGATCGCGACGACGCCTGCACCGGCCCGAAAGCCACGCCGATCAACAGGCCGAAGAAGATGTAGGCTTTTTCCGCTGCCGTGCCGAACAGGCCGCCGCTGTCCGGTCCAGGCATCATCCAGAGGCCGAACAACGTATAGCCCGGCCCGGTCGAGACGATGCCGATCGTGGCGATGCTGAGCAGGACCAGCGAGATCATGACGATGGTTTTTGAGCCAAGCGCCGTGTCGAGACGGGCTGCGACCAGGCAGCCGAAGATGGCGACGACGTTGAGAATGATGCCGAAAATACCGATCTCGGTGATCGACCAGTGGAACATCGCAGCGGCGAAAGTGCCGCCCAACGCCAGCAGCGCGTTGACGCCGTCCTGATAGATCATGCGGGCGACCAGGAAGCGGAAGATACCGCTGCGCTTGCGCACCTCGCCCAATGTCACTTTCAGCTCCGCCAACCCCTCTCGGGCAGCCGGACCGATCGGCAGGCCCTTGATGGCGTCGGGGGTGAAAAAGAACATCGGCAGGATGAACAGGAAGTACCAGCCGGCTGACAAAGGCCCGGTTGCGCGCGCGTCCTCGCCGAGCTTCGGGTCGAGCCCGAACAGCGGGTCGATGCCGATGATCGTCTTGCCGGTCTCCGGCGAACCGGCCAGGCAAGCGACGACGAAGATCAGCGCGATCATGCCGCCGAGATAGCCAAGGCCCCAGGCCATGTTGGAGATCCTGCCGATCTCGCTCTTCGGCACCAGGCGCGGCATCATCGAATCGTTGAACACGGTCGAAAACTCCGCCGCCACCGACGCCAGCGAAAAGAACAGCACGACCAGGAAAAGGTTCGAACCGGGGGCCGCGAACCAAAGCATGCAAAGGCAGGTGACCTTGACCGCGGCAAAGAATGCGATCCAAGGCTTGCGCGGTCCGGTCTGGTCGGCGATCGAGCCGAGGATGGGCGACAGCACTGCAATGACAAGGCCGGCCGCGGCAATGCCGTAGCCCCAGGCCGCTTGCCCGGTTTCCGGATCGCTCGCCATCCGCGACACGAAATAAGGCCCGAAGATGAAGGTGGTGACGACGGTGAAGAACGGCTGCGCCGCCCAGTCGAACAACATCCATCCCCAGATGCCGCGCCCGGACGCACGCTGCACTGTCTCTACCGTCATGATGATCCCCCGGCACCGGTTCCGTGTCGGGCGCCATGTCTGCATGTTTCATGCGCTCATGCAATGAACGAAGCTTGGTGCCGTCCCTTGCCCCTGCCCGGGGTTCATTGTTGGAAAACCCAGCAATTGGCTTTCCTCCGCGACGCGGGGCCAAGCCCTTAGTTTTTCTCGTGGGGGAAGTCGAACCGAAGGTCCGGCGCCGTCCTCCACCCCCTGCTTCGCGGCGATTGCCGCCGGCGTGGATTTCCCGATTATTAAGTTGACTCTTTTTGTCCTGTTTGACTAATTGCGCTCGCGCAGGACCGGAAAGGTGACCGGTCGAACTGCTCGCTATTGGTCTGACAGGGAATAACAGATGACGATTGATCGACAGGCATTGTTGCGCACTCAGGCAAAGCGATTGATTGCGAGCAGTGCCTTGATAGCGGCATCTTTTGGAGTGGTGGGGCCCGCCCAGGCCCAGGACGTTTCGCTGGACAATGCAACTCAACTGGAAACGATCGTCGTCACCGGCAAGTCCGACCGCGTTGTCGGGCCAGATCAAACGATCGTCGCCAAGGAGACGGCGACCGCCACCAAGACCGATACGCCGATCGTCGACGTTCCCGCCTCGGTTTCAGTGGTAACCCAGAAGGAACTGGAGGCGCGCCATGTCGAAAGCCTGCAGCAGGCCGTGGCCTACACATCCAGCGTCCTCACCGACGAGTTCGGCAATGATGACCGATACGACTATATTCGTATCCGCGGTTTCGACCAGACATCGCTCGGTACTTATCGCGATGGTCTCACGGCGCGCATCCCCGCTTGGTTCACGGCCAGCCGTCTCGAGCCTTACGGACTTCAGCGCGTGGAGGTCCTGAAGGGATCGACATCGACGCTTTTTGGTCTCAACGGCCCTGGCGGACTGGTCAATGCCATCACCAAGCGGCCGCTGGACCAGAAGCAGGGGGAGATTTACACGTCCTATGGCGACGGTACCAAGGAGGTTGGCGTTGATTTTGGCGGACCGATCGACCCCGATGGCGTGTGGACCTATCGGCTCACCGGGCTGGCCAAGGATGGCGATCAAGGATGGGATTATTCCAACGACGATCGGCTTTACATCGCGCCCGCGTTGACCATCAAGCCCGAGGAAGGAACGTCGCTCACCATCCTGACTGACTATTACAAGCGAGATGGGACAGGCGCACGCGGCACCCCGGCTGGCGGCAATATCGACGTCGGCACATTCCTGGGCGAGCCGGATTTCAACCGCTTCAACACGGAGCAGGTCGATATCGGCTACCAATTCGAGCACGAGTTCAACGAGAACCTCACCCTCCGCTCCAACGCCCGCTACACGCATTTGAGCCTCGACTACGCCGAGGTCTACGGCGCGTCGCTTGACCCCACCGCGGACCGCACAGCATTTTCGGTCGAGGGCCTGTCCAACCGCTATGCCTTCGACAATCAGTTGCAATACGGTACGGGCTGGGACGGGATCGACAGCAAGACGCTCGTCGGCGTCGACTACGCCAACGACAACACCCGTGAAAACATCCTCTTCGGCACCGCCGGTCCCATCGACATCGACAATCCGACCTATTGCGGTCTGTCCTGCATCAACCTCGGCCCCTACGTGAACTGGCGGGTCAAGCAACAGGCGGTCGGTGTCTATGCCCAGGAGCAATTGACGTTTGACGACCGCTGGATCGTCACCTTGGGCGGGCGCTGGGACCGCGTGCATACGACGGCGGACTATCTCGACTCGGGAACGCAGGACAACGACACCGCATCCGCCTTCACCAAGCGCGCCGGCCTGACCTACAAGTTCACCCCGAACCTCGCGGTCTACGCCAACTATTCGGAAAGCTTCCAGCCGCTCGTGGCGCCGAGCGCCAACGGATATGCGGTCTCGGGTTCGCTGAAGCCTCAAGAGGGCAAGCAGTATGAGGCAGGCATCAAGTACAAGCCCGAGGGCTTCGACGGCCTGTTCACGGCCGCGGTCTTCGACCTTACCCAAACCAATGTTCCGACCTATGTCACGCCTGTTGTCCAGCAGCAGATCGGCAAGGTTGGCGTCCGCGGCATCGAACTCGAGGGCAAGGCCGCCATCGCGGAAAACCTGAACCTGACGCTTGCCTATTCCTACTGGGATGCCGAAATCCTGGAAGACGGCATTGGCGGGAATGCCGGCAATCGGCCGCAGCGTGTCCCTCGCCACCTGGCTTCGGCCTGGGTCGATTATACGCTTCCCGAGGAAGGACGGCGTGGCGACCTGACCATCGGCGGCGGCGTGCGCTATATCGGGCAAACCTACGGAGATGACGCGAACACGGTTTCGATTGGCGGCTACGCACTGGTGGATGCGGCGATCAGCTACAAGATGACCAAGGACGTGACGTTGGCCTTGAATGCAACGAACCTGTTCGACCGGAAGTATTTGACAACCAGCTATTACGGAACCGAATTCTACGGCGACCGGCTGAAGATCGTCGGCACGCTCAAACATTCCTGGTGAGCTTTTTGAACGCCGGTTTCGAAGCGGATGGCATTCGAAAAGAGCCACACGCATCCGGTGATGCGTGTGGTGATCGTCGGCGGTTCACATCCCCGTCAGATCGCTCATCAGCCCCGACGCCACCGACAGCCGCGACACGGTGATGTCGCCGCCCTCGGTCAGCGCCTGCAGCCGCTCGCGGATGCGCGCCACCCGCTCGCCGCCGGCGTCCAGCCAAGCAACCACCGGATCGGCCGTCTTGGCGTGGCCGGTGAGTGCCGCCACCGCGATGCCGCGCCGTGCCGCGCCGATCGTGTCGGTGGCGCGCGACAGTGCAAGCTGATCATAGTAGTCCGAAGGCGTGATCGAGCGTGCGGCGTCCTCGACACGCGGGATGCGGAAGGCATCGCTGACGGCGAAGAACGCCTTGGCCGCGGCGACGATATCGGCGCCGGCGGTGCGCGCCGTCAGCGCGATGTCGGGGATAAGTTCCGCCACCTCGCTCAGCGCCAGTTGCCCGGCCAGCCCTTCCGGCGCGCCGCTCTTGAACAGCCCGTGCCGCTTCTCCTCGATGCGCTCGCGCGAGAAAGCCGGCAGCAGCGAAACGAGCTTGGGTTCCAGCGCCTTGCGTGCTTCCTGCAGCTCGGCGATGCGCTGGCCGAGGGGTGCCGTGCCGGCATCGTTCTTGAGATACCAGCCGCTGGTCACGTAGATCAGCCGGCTGACCATCTGATAGAGATCGAGCTGCACCTGGCCGTCGATCTGGTTGTCGAGCGCGTCGATCTCGCGATACAGCGCCGGCAAGGCAAAACCGTCGCGCACCATCGCGAAGGTCCGCACCACGTCGGCGGCGGAGCGCCCCGTGGCTTCCTGCAGCCGGTTGACGAAGGACGGGCCGCCGCGATTGACCAGATCGTTGGCGACGACGCGCGTGATGATCTCGCGGCGCAGCCTGTGGCCGTGGATCTCTGCGGCGTATTTCGTCGCCATCCGGTCGGGGAAATAGCCCATCAGGTCGCGGTCGAAATGCGCGTCGTCAGGCACGTCGCTGGCGACGATGTCGGAAAACAGCACGATCTTGGCATAGGCGAGCAGCACGCCGAGCTCGGCTCTGGTCAGCGGTTCGCCACGCGCTTCGCGCTCGGCGAGCGCTGCCGGCGATGGCAGCGTCTCCACCGCGCGGTCGAGCAGGCCACGCGCCTCCAGCGCCGTCATGAAGCGGCTCTGATGCGCGATGTCGGCGAGGCCGCGCTTGCGGGCGATCGAAAGCGCCAGCGTCTGCTGGTAGTTGTTGGACAGCACCAGCGAGCCGACCTCGTCGGTCATCTCGGCCAGCAGCTTGTTGCGTGCCGGGCGCGTCAACGACCCCTTGCGCATGGCGGACGCAAGCGCGATCTTGATGTTGACCTCGACGTCGGAACAGTTGACGCCGCCCGAATTGTCGATGGCGTCGGAATTGCAGCGGCCGCCATTTAGGCCGAACTCGATGCGCGCCCGCTGCGTGACGCCGAGATTGGCGCCCTCGCCGATCACCTTGGCGCGCACGTCGAGCGCGGTGATGCGAATGGCATCGTTGGCGCGGTCGCCGACCTCGGCATTGGTCTCGGTCGATGCCCGCAAATAGGTGCCGATGCCGCCGAACCACAGGAGATCGACCGGCGCCTTGAGGATGGCGGTCATGATCTCGACCGGCGTGGCGGTGGTCTTGGCCAGGCCGATCGCCGCCGCCGCCGCCGCCGGCAAGGTGATCGACTTCTGGTTGCGCGAGACGATGATGCCGCCTTCCGACAGTTTCGTCTTGTCGTAGTCCTGCCAACTCGAACGCGGCAGCGCGAACATGCGCTCGCGCTCGGGCATGGAGGCTGCCATGTCGGGATCGGGATCGATGAAGATGTCTCGATGGTCGAAGGCGGCGATCAGCCGGGTTTTCGGCGACAAAAGCATGCCGTTGCCGAACACGTCGCCCGACATGTCGCCGACACCGACGACGGTGAAGGACGAGGTCTGGATGTCGCGGTTGATCTCGCGGAAATGCCGCTTGACCGCTTCCCAGGCGCCCTTGGCGGTGATGCCCATCTTCTTGTGGTCGTAGCCGGCAGAGCCGCCGCTGGCGAAGGCGTCGTCGAGCCAGAAGCCGTGCTTCTCCGAGATCGCGTTGGCGGTGTCGGAGAAGGTCGCCGTGCCCTTGTCGGCGGCAACGACGAAATACGGATCGTCCGGGTCGCGTCTGATGACGCCGGCCGGCGGGATGACACCGTCGAGGCCGATATTGTCGGTGATCGACAGCAGGCTGGAGACGAAGTTCTTGTAGGCCGAGGTGCCGGCCTCGAAGATCGCGTCGCGGCCGGCGCTCATCGGGAGCTTCTTCGGATAAAAGCCGCCCTTGGCGCCGACCGGCACGATGACGGCATTCTTGACCTGCTGTGCCTTGACCAGGCCAAGCACCTCGGTGCGATAGTCCTGGGCGCGGTCCGACCAGCGCAGACCGCCGCGCGCCACCGGACCGAAGCGCAGATGCAGGCCTTCGACCTCGGAACCGTAGACGAAGATCTCCCGCCACGGTCGCGGCGCCGGCAAGCCCTCGACCGCGTGCGAATCGAGCTTGATCGCCAGCGACTGGCCCTTTTCTTTCGTATCGGCAACGAAATGATTGGTGCGCAGCGAGGCTTCGATCAGATTGAGGTAGCGCCGGATGATGGTGTCGTCGTCGATGTTCGGCACATCCTCCAGCGCATCCTTGATCTTGGCCTTGAGGTGCTTTGCCGCCACCACGCCTTCGGTCTCGGCTGTCGGGCCAAGCCGGGCGATGAACAGCGCATGCAGGCCCCGCGCTATGTCGGGATAGCGATTGAGCGCGGCGGCGATGAAATCCTGGCTTTGCGGAATACCGACCTGCTGCAGATAGCGGCCATAGGCGCGCAGGATGGTGATCTCGCCAGACCACAGGCCGGCGGTCTGGGCGAGGCCGTTGTAACCGTCATTGTCGACGTCGCCGCGCCAGACGGAGAGGAACGCATCCTCGAAAAGTGCGCCGCCATCGGTCAGATCGATCGGCTTGCCGTAGCTGTTCTCAAGCTCCATGTCGTGGATGAAGACCAGGCCGGACTGGTCGTCGCCGACCTCGAAAGTGCGTTCGCTGATGACGCGGAAGCCGATGTTTTCCAACACCGGCACCCGGCGCGACAGCGCCACCGGGCTGCCGTGATGATAGATCTTCAGCGCCGCCTGATGCGGCTTCTGTTCGGCATGGCGATAATAGTCGATGGCGATCGGATTGCCGGCGCTGATCTTGGCGATGCGCCCCGCATCTGCCAGCGCAACCGCCGCGCTGAACGAATCGCGGTAGCTTTCCGGCAGCCGCGCGGCGATGCTCTTCAACGCCTGGTCGGCGCCATTGGCCTCCGCCGCATCGGAAAGCGCATCTTCCCAGGTGCGCACGATGTCGCGGATCGCCGCCTCGATCGTCGCTTGCTCGACCTTCGGCGTCTTGCCGCCGGAGCGGCCGATGATGAAGTGCACACGCGCCAGCCCGCCTTCGGGGAAGGCCGGGTAATAGGCCGACAGCCGGCCTTCGAACATGGTCTTCAGATAGAAGCCGATCTTCTCGCGCACGACGCTGTCGTAGCGGTCGCGCGGCACAAAGACGAGGATCGAAACGAAGCGGTCGAACTGGTCGGCGCGCACCAGCGCCCGCACCCGCGGCCGCTCGACCAGGCCGAGAATGGCAGCGGCATGCTTCCTCAGGACCGGCACGGGCACCTGGAACAGTTCGTCGCGCGGATAGCTCTCCAAAACGTTGATCAGCGCCTTGCCGGAGTGATCGTGCCTGTCGAAGCCGGACTTGGCGATGATGGTTTCGGCTTTTGACCTGAGATATGGGATCTTCATCACCGAGCGCGTGTAGGCGGTCGAGGTGAACAGGCCGACGATGCGCAACTCGCCCGCGAGCGTACCCTTGGCGGTGTAGGTTTTGATGCCGATGTAATCGAGATAGATGCGGCGGTGCACGGACGACTTGGCATTGGCCTTGGTGACGATCAGCGGCTCCGGCCCATGCAGGAAGGCGCGGATCTCCGGCGTCGTCGTCACCGCTTCGGTGCCGCGCCTGAGCACCAGCACGTCGGGGTCAGACAGGATGCCGAGGCCGGGCTTTTCGGCGCGCTCAAGCGTGCCGCTTTCCTCGCCGCCGGTGTATTTGAACTCGCGCATGCCAAGGAAGGTGAAATTGTCGTCGCGCAGCCACTCCAGGAAGGCGAGGGCCTCGGCAACGCTCTTCTTGTCGAGCGGCACGGCCGTATAGCGGAATTCCGAGATCGCCTGATCGAGGCGGGCCAGCATTGGCCTCCAGTCGTGAACGGCGGCATGAACCTGGCCAAGGATCTTGCGCAGCCGCTCGCTCAATCCGCTCGCCTGCTCGGATGTCAGCCGTGGGATGTGGACATGGATGACGCTCAGCCTGTCGTGGCTGCCATCGTCCTTGGCGAAATTGCCGTCGCCGAGGATTTCTTCCACGCCGCCCTTGCCGTGGCGCACGACGATAACCGGATGAGTGACCAGGGTCGGTTCGCCCGATGTCTCGGTGATCTCGCCGAGGATGGAATCGAACAGGAACGGCATGTTGTCGTTGACGACTGTGACAACCGTCATCGGGCGGCCGTCTCGCACAACGCCCGAATCGGCATCGACGGCGACGACGCACTCGCCTTTCCTGTGAGTGGCGACTGCCTGGCCGGCGAGATCGGCGGCGCGTTCGAGGTCGGCCACATCGTAGGGAGCAATGTCTTCAGCTGGCGCGCGGGCGAGCAGATAGTCCGCAAGCCTGGCTGGCCTTTCCTCCGCTTTTGTCGCTGCCGTGGCTTTTTTCTTCGGCTTGCTCGCGGATTTCACGCTGGCCATGACGCACGTCCCTCCCGTCAATGCTTTTACGACTATGGTAGCAGATGACCGCTGTTTGGCGACAAAGGTTTGACGGCTTGCAAAGAAATATCGGAATTCGGCAACAAGAATCGCCCAACGAGGAGAAATGATCCATGACCGGCAAAATCAGCGCGCTTGATCTTGGCCAGGGAGAGCTGAGCGAGGCGACAAAAACCTATTTCGCCAAATGCGAGGAGAAGCTCGGCCTCGTCCCCAACGTGCTCAAGGCCTATGCCTTCGATGATAGGAAGCTGCGCGCCTTCACCGACATGTACAACGATTTGATGCTGGGTGAGTCCGGCCTGTCGAAGCTGGAGCGCGAGATGATCGCGGTCGCCGTCTCCTCGATCAATCATTGCTACTATTGCCTGACCGCGCACGGCGCGGCGGTGCGCCAGCTCTCCGGCGACCCGGCGCTCGGCGAAATGATCGTGATGAATTTCCGCGCCGCCGATCTTTCGCCCAGGCAGACGGCAATGCTCGAATTCGCCGTCAAGCTGACCGAACAGCCGGCCAAGATCGTCGAGGCCGACCGGGCCGCGCTGCGTCAGGCCGGCTTCACCGATCGCGACATCTGGGACATCGCCTCGACCGCGGCCTTCTTCAACATGTCGAACCGGGTGGCCGCGGCAATCGACATGCGGCCGAACGACGAATACCACGCCATGGCGCGGTGAGGCGCGGCAGCTGGGCCAGGTCGAGCGTTATATTAGCAGTTTCGCATTCTCGTTGCTTGTTTGCCGGTTTGGTCCGATGATCGGCAGGCGGCATGACCGCATGCCGGTTCGATGCCGCTCACCAAGGGAGGAGAACATGGCGAAGTATCTCTACGTCTATCATGGCTCGGGCAAGATGCCGACCGACGAGGCCGAGCGGAAAGCCGCAATGGACGCCTGGAACGGCTGGTACGGCAAGCTCGGCTCGGCCGTGGTCGACGGCGGCAATCCGGTCGGCATGTCGAAGATGGTGCTGCCCGGCGGCAAGGTCGAGAACAATGGCGGCAGCAATCCGACCGCGGGCTACACGATCGTCGAAGCGAAAGACATCGACGAAGCCGTCGCCAAGGCCAAGGATTGCCCGATCCTGATGGATCCGGGTTTCAGCGTCGAAATCGCGCCGATCATTGAAATGATGTGACGGGTTAGGACCGCGCCGCGATCGCGGCCGCCGCGCCGGCCATCGTCGTCGCGCTGACACGGTTGGCGATCTTCATGGCGCGCTTGCTCTTCAAAAGCTTGCGCGCCTGCGAAGCGGCGAGCACCCAGGCGAGATCGATGGCGACCAGCACCACGGCCATGGTCGCCGTCAGCTCGACCCAGCCGACAATGCTGACCGAAGCGAGATCGATGATGGTCGGCAGCAGCGCCAGGTAGAACATCATGATCTTGGGGTTGCCGAGCGTCACCGCCATGCCCGCGAAGAACAGTTTTATCGCCGAATCCTCGCGCGGCATCTCGCCCTCTTTTGCATCGACGGGCGCGGTCCACATCTTCCAGGCGAGGTAAGCGAGATAGGCGACGCCGACCCATTTCACCACGACGAAGGCGAAATGGAAGGTCTGCGCCACGACAGCCAGCCCGAACACCGCCAGCGACAGCCAGATGCCCTCGCCGATCCACATGGCGAGCAGGAACGGGAACACGTCGCGAAACCCTTTCGAGATGACGCGGGCGACGAGCGCCGCGATCGATGGCCCGGGCGAGCCCGCGGCAACGAACAGAGCGGCGGCGAAAATCTGGAGCGAGGTGGGGTGCATAACCGGGTCTCTGGTTGAAAACCTTCGATTTCGGATATTAGCGCAAGTGGCTCGGCTGCGGTAGCACCGACAAAAGACCCTTGTCGGTCCAGCATCTCGCGGCTAGAAAGGCCGCCGCGAAAACAATTTCGAGCTTCACTTTGCCTACGTAACCGCCGGTCTCGCCAACTCCCCCGACACACTGCATGACACCGCATTCGCGGTGTCTGTTTTCATTTCCATGTGTTCTTCTGGGCGGCGGTTCGAGACCGGTTTGGCACTGCTGAACCGTTGTTGCGCGCTGCCGCCCGTGACATCCGATTTCCGATCATTGCAAGCGACCGCCACGCCGTGCCCGCATGGGCATCTCGACATCGCCGGCCTGATGAACTTCCCGACGGGAAGGGCTTATCGGCATGTCTGGACCACTGCGTATCCATTGGACGATCGCACCCAAAACCCCACCTCGGCCGCTCATCAGCTGCAATCGCTGCGGCACTGTGAAGGCCTATTGCAGCAGCGGGAAATTCCGCATCAACGCTAACGGCAAACGCATCGACGTGTGGCTGATCTATCGCTGCATCGACTGCGACAACTCCTGGAATTTCGGCATTTTCGAGCGCTGCAACCGCCGCGACATCGACCCGGCGCTGCTGGCGGCACTCGAAAAGCAACGATCCTGCACTCGCTCATCGTCATGCCTTCGATGTAATCGCGTTGCGCAACCGGATCGGGCGCGTCGAGGAGTTCTCCGATGTCAGCGTTCACAAGCGCAGGCTCGGCGACACCAGGGAAGCCGCGACCGTGTTGGAAATCCAGCTTGGGCTCGAAATGCCGACATCGCTGCGACTCGACCGGCTGCTCGCCGGCGAACTTGGCATCTCGCGATCACGGCTTCAGGCACTGGAGGAGAAGCGGCTGCTCATCGTTGACCCGGATGGAGCAAAGGCCCTGCGCAAGCCGGCCCGCGCGGGAATCGCGATCCGCATCGATCTGGCCGGCGAGACCGATCGGCAGGCCATCATCTCGGCTGCCGGTGGATGAACGAAAAAGGGGAGGAACACTGGTTGCTCCGCCCCTCTCGGTTGTTGGAAAATAGAGAGCTTACGCCGCGCCGACCACCTTGGCCGACTTCTCGAAGCGCTTGCGCTCGTTCGGATCGAGATAGAGCTTGCGCAGACGGATCGTCTTCGGCGTCACCTCGACCAGCTCGTCGTCCTGGATCCAGGCCAGAGCCTTCTCCAGCGTCATGCGGATCGGCGGCGTCAGCTTCACGGCCTCATCCTTGCCGGCGGCGCGGATGTTGGTCAGCTTCTTGCCCTTGAGCACGTTCACTTCGAGATCGTTGTCTCTGGAGTGGATGCCGATGATCATGCCCTGATAGACCTTGACGCCGGGATCGATGACCATCGGACCGCGGTCTTCCAGGTTCCACATGGCGTAGGCCACCGCCTCGCCCTGCTCGTTGGAAATCAGCACGCCATTGGTGCGGCCCGGCAATTCGCCCTTGTAGGGCTCATAGGCATGGAAAAGCCGGTTCATCACGGCGGTGCCGCGCGTGTCGGTCAACAGTTCCGACTGGTAGCCGATCAGGCCACGGGTCGGCGCGTGGAAGACGATGCGCTGGCGGTTGCCGCCGGATGGGCGCAGTTCGACCATCTCGGCCTTGCGCTCGGACATCTTCTGCACGACGACGCCGGCATGCTCCTCGTCGACGTCGATGACGACTTCTTCGACCGGCTCGAGCAGGTCGCCATTTTCGGCCTTCTGCATGACGACGCGCGGACGCGACACGGCAATCTCGAAACCCTCGCGGCGCATCGTCTCGATCAGCACGGCCAGTTGCAATTCGCCGCGGCCGGAGACGAAGAACGAATCCTTGTCAGGCGATTCCTCGATCTTCAGCGCGACATTGCCTTCGGCTTCGCGCAGCAGGCGGTCGCGGATGACGCGGCTGGTCACCTTGTCGCCTTCGGTGCCGGCCAGCGGACTGTCGTTGACCAGGAACGACATGGTCACGGTCGGCGGATCGATCGGCTGCGCATGCAGCGGTTCGCTCACGCTCAGGTCGCAGAACGTGTCGGCGACGGTGCCCTTCGACAGGCCGGCAATGGCGACGATGTCGCCCGCCTGCGCTTCTTCGATCGGCTGGCGCTCGAGGCCGCGGAAGGCCAGGATCTTCGAAATACGGCCGGTTTCGATCTGGGTACCGTCATGGTGCAGCACCTTGACCGGCTGGTTGGCCTTCAGCGTGCCGCTCTCGATGCGGCCGGTGATGATGCGGCCGAGAAACGGATTGGCTTCCAGGATGGTGCCGATCATGCGGAACGGGCCGGGATGAACGGTCGGCTCCGGCACATGCTTGATGACGAGGTCGAACAGCGGCGCCAGCTGCTGGTCTTTCGGTCCTTCCGGATTTTCCGAAACCCAGCCATCGCGGCCTGAACCGTACAGAATCGGGAAGTCGAGCTGCTCGTCGGTGGCGTCGAGCGCGGCGAAAAGGTCGAACACCTCGTTGACCACCTCGACATGACGGGCGTCCGGACGGTCGATCTTGTTGATGACGACGATCGGCTTCAGGCCGACCTTGAGCGCCTTGCCGACGACGAACTTGGTCTGCGGCATCGGCCCTTCGGCGGCATCGACCAGCACGATGGCTGAGTCCACCATCGACAGGATGCGTTCGACCTCGCCGCCAAAATCGGCGTGGCCGGGCGTGTCGACGATGTTGATGCGGGTATCCTTCCAGTCGACCGAGGTCGCCTTGGCCAGGATGGTGATGCCGCGTTCCTTTTCGAGGTCGTTGGAATCCATGGCGCGCTCGGCGACGCGCTGATTGTCTCGGAAGGAGCCGGACTGCTTCAAAAGCTGGTCGACCAAGGTGGTCTTTCCATGGTCGACGTGCGCGATGATCGCGATATTACGAATTTTCATGTTCTGGTCTCGGAAGCGTTGCAGGCAGCAGGCCAAAAGGCGCTGCCTCTTTCGGTTGCGCGGCTCATACAGGGTTTTTCGCAGTTGCGAAAGAGGAGGCGCGTCACCAAATACTCATCAAATCTTAAGCATCTGCGTGTGAGATGATTTTGTTAACCAAGGCGGGAACCCTTCGGGGCCCAGACAGTTCGAACGTCATGACCGATAAACTCAACCGATTTTGGCCGCTCATCGCCTCCGTTGCCTTCGCCGTCCTGCTGGCGGCCAACGCCGCGCAGTCGGCCGCCACGATGAAGGAATCCCGGCCTGCCTTGCCGTCGGAGGCACAGTCGGCCGAGCAGATTTTCGCCGACGCGCCCGACGGCGTCGACCCGGTGGTGACCGGCCCGGTCAGCGCCGCCTTCAAGCAGCGGCAGGACGCCGCCAACTGCGACAGCGCCGTCTGGCCGAATATCCCCATGGTCTGCTACCCGGACTAGTCAGCGCTTCATCCCCGCCCCGTCTCGCCAGCTTCGCTTTGCGAAGCCGCCGCGCCGACCCTCCCCACAAGGGGGAGGGTATAAAGTGCGCTTACGCCGACCGCACCGGGTCGAGCGTCACCTTGTAGAGTTCATTGTCGTCGCGATCCATCAGCCGCACCGTCATCTGCTCGCTGGCGCCTGAAATATCGACAAGCCCGAAGAATTGCAAACCCGCCGAGGGCGGCAGGTTCTGTCCCTGTTCGGCGGTCGGCACCTTGATGAACTTCAACTCCGGACCGAACGTCATGTCGAAATCGTTGGGACCGAACGTGCCGGCATGGATCGGACCCGAGACGAATTCCCAGAACGGATTGAACTCCTGGAACTGCGCCTTGTCCGGATTGTAATAATGCGCGGCCGTGTAATGCACGTCTGCGGTGAGCCAGACGGTGTTGCTGATGCCGGCATTCTTGATGAAGCGCAGCAGGTCGGCGATCTCGATCTCGCGCCCTTTTGGCAAGTCATTATCGCCATTGCTGACCGCCTCGGCACCCACCTTCTTGGTGCCGTCGTCCCAGACGACGAGGCCGAGCGGCATGTCGGCGGCGATGATTTTCCAGGTCGCCTTCGAATTCGCCAGTTCGCGCTTCAGCCATTTCGTCTGCTGTTCGCCCAGCATGCGCGATTGCGGCGTCATCTCATCCTGCATGTCGGGACCATTGGGGCCGCGATAGGAGCGCATGTCGAGGAAGAACACGTCGAGCAGCGGCCCATAAGCGATCTTGCGATAGACGCGGCCGGGCTCGGACGGTTCGTAGCGGATGGTCGTCATCTCGTGGAAAGCCCGCGCCGCACGGGCCGCCAGCACGTGGATGGATTTTTCCGTATAGCGGCCGTCGGCGCTGAGATCCTTCGAATCCGACCAGTTGTTCAGGACTTCATGGTCGTCCCACTGGTAGAAAGTCGGACAGATGGCGCTCAGGCCAAGCACGTTCTTGTCCATCATGTTGTATTTCCACTGGTCCCGGTATTCGTCCAGCGTCTCGGCGACCTTGCGCTTGCCGTCGATCAGCACGACGTTCTTCCACTTGCCGCCGCCGGGCAGGTCGACCTCGTCCTTCATGGCGCCGTCGGCATAGATGGTGTCGCCCGAATGCAGGAAGAAGTCGGGCGTGTGCTTGCCGATCGTGGCGTAGGTCTTCATGCCGGTCTCATCGATGCCCCAGCCCTGGCCGGCGGTGTCGCCGGACCAGGCAAAGCGGATGTCGCGCTTCGAGGCTGGCGCCGTCCTGAAACGGCCGGTGATCGGCTCCGAAACGGCGTTGATGTCGGCGAGGTCGGCTGCCGTCATTCGATAGAAGATGTCCTGGTCGGAAGCGAGGTCGGTGAGCAGCCGCTTGACCGTGTAATCGCTGGCCGGCGACGTATCGAGAGGCGCCAGGCGCGTCGCATTGGCAAAATTCTCCGTCGACGACACTTCGAACATGACGCGCGACGGGCGATCGGTGCGCGTCCACACCATGCCGCTGGTTGCGTCGACATCGCCGGACTGAACGCCATGGGTGAAGGAAGGCCGCTGATTGGCACGCGAATAGTAGGGCAGCGCCAGGCTCGAAACGCCGGCCAGGCCAACGGCGCCGGCGGAAGTGACAAAAGCGCGGCGGGTCATCGAAAGCTTGTTCACGGCTGTCTCCTGGATGGCTTGAACGGTGCCACCAAAATCCAGCGTCAATGTTTCAGGGACATCTCGAAATGATGAAGTTTTTCTGACGATCAACAGGCGGGTGATCTCCCCCCTCGAGGGGGAGATGTCGCCGAAGGCGACAGAGGGGGTCGCCGCGCATGGAGCGCCAGCCTCCATCTGCACCAGGAGGCCGAGCCCGGTCGGACCGCCCCCTCTGGCCGCTTCGCGGCCATCTCCCCCTCGAGGGGGAGATTTGCTCCGTCGCCGAGCTTCAAGCCGCCTGCGGCTCTGGCTCGAAAGCTGGCTTGCTGGTGTTGATCAGCAGCGAGATACAGGCGGCGGCGATTGCCGTCATGCCGGCGATCAGGAACGCCAGTTCGTAATTGCCCTGCAACTCGCGCATGGTGCCGCCGAAGGCGGCGGCTGTCGCCGCACCGATCTGGTGTCCGGCGACGATCCAGCCGAACACGATCGGCCCGCTGCGGTCGCCGAACGCCTCATTGGCGAGCCGCAGCGTCGGCGGCACGGTGGCGATCCAGTCGAGGCCGTAGAGCACGGCGAAGATGATCAGGCTGGTCGCCGAGAAGCCGGAATAGGGCAGGTAGATCAGCGACAGGCCGCGAATGCCGTAATAGACGCCGAGCAGCTTGCGCGGGTCGTAGCGGTCGGTGAGCCAGCCGGACAGTGTCGTGCCGATCAGGTCGAAGATACCCATCATCGACAGCAGGCCGGCGGCCTGCACCTCGCCGATGCCCATGTCGCCACAGAACGCGATCAGATGCGTGCCGACCAGCCCGTTGGTGGTGAAGCCGCAGACGAAGAAGGTGGCGAACAGATACCAGAAGACGCGGGTGCCGGCGGCGCGGCGCAGCGTCGAGAACGTATGCGCGAGGAAATTGCCCTGTGACGCGGGCGGAGCCGGCGGCAGGTCGTCGGCATCGGCGCCGTAGCGCACCATGCCGATCGAGGCCGGCCGCTCCGGCACCAGCAGCCAGACCAGCGGTATCAGAGCCGCGGTTGCGATCGCGACCGCAACGACAACCGGCTGCCAGCCGCCCGACTGCGCCAGCGCGGCGATCAGCGGCAGGAACACCAGCATGCCCGAGGCGCTGGAGGCCGACATCAATCCCATGACAAGGCCGCGATTGGTCTTGAACCACCGGTTGACGATGGTCGCGCCGAGCACGCTGGCGACAGCACCGGAACCAATGCCCGAGAACACGCCCCAGGTGATAAACAGATGCCACGGCTTGGTCATCAGCAGGCTGAGCGCGGTCGAGCCTGACATCACCACCAGCGAGGCCAGCAATGTGCGGCGCAGCCCGATGCGCTCCATCAGGGCCGCGGCAAATGGCCCCGTCAGGCCGTAAAGCAGGATGCCGACACCTGCGGCCAGCGAGATGATGTCGCGCCGCCAGCCGAAACTGGTCTCCAGCGGCAGCATCATGACAGAGGGAGCAGACCGCAGACCGGCCGCGACCAGCAGGCTAAGGAAGATGACGCCGACCACGACGAAAGCGTAGCGCTGGCCAAATGGGCGGGATTGAGCTATCATGTTACTGACCGGTACGTTGCAGGTGGAGTATGTATACGTACCGATCGGTAACATTGTCAATCGAGCCACACGATGCCAACGGACAAAAATATTGATCTGACCATCAGCGACGGTCATGCGTCGGCGCCGCCGAAAGCAGCCAAGAAGATCCTCGATGTGGCCTATGACCTGTTCTACCGGCGCGGCATCAGGGCGATAGGCGTCGACGAGATCGTCAAACGTGCCGGCGTCACCAAGCCCAGCCTCTATCGCAGCTTTCCGTCCAAGGATGAACTGGCCGCCTCCTATCTCAGGCAGTACGATCTTGAATATTGGGAGCGTTTCGACGAGGCGGTCGCCGCTCATCCCGGCGAGCCGCGCGCACAGATCAAGGCTTTTCTGACCCGCATCGGCAAGCGCACGCAAGTGGCGGATTATCGCGGCTGCGGCATGACCAATGCGGCGGTCGAATATCCCGACCACAGCCATCCGGCCCGCGTGGTCAGCGAGGCCAACAAGCAGGAACTGCGCCGCCGGCTGCGCGCCATGGCGGCCGCGATGGGCGCGCAAGACCCTGACACGCTCGGCGACGGCCTGCTGCTGCTGATCGAGGGCGCCTATATCAGCGGCCAGCTGTTCGGGCTCGGCGGCCCGGCCCAGGCGGTTGCCCGCAATGCCGACCTGCTGATTGAAGCGAGCTTGAAGAAATAGCGTTTGACGCTACGCTGCAGCGGCTTGCAACGGAGATTGACCGCCATGCGTGCCATTCTGATCCCGCTTGTTCTGGTCGGTCTCGGTCAGGCGGCGCAAGCCGACGGCATTTCCAGCGCCTACACCGATCTGGATTCGAAAACGGACTGCGTGACCTACGCGCAGGCAGAAGAAGGCGACGGCGACTGGGCCGAACTCGCCTGTTCGGGCTATCGCGGCTATCCCGTACTGATCGCCTATGACGACGCGCGTGAATCGCTGTTCTACGGCTTTCCGCCCGGCGGCGACATGACGACGGTCTGGGAAAGCTTTTCCGGCTTCAATTCGTCCGGAGCCAAGATCGAATGGCGCATCGAAACCAAGGGCGACACGGCAGTGCCCTATGCCGCCATCCATCGCCGCTCGATCAGCAATCCCGAGGACGAGAAAAAGCCGACCGAGGTGCTGCTCGTCGCCAAGGTCGGCCAGATGGAAGCCCGCGACGGCTGCACCGTCGGCCTGGTGCTGGCCACGGGCAATCCCACCGCCAACGATCAGGCGCGCAAGCTTGCCGACGGCAAGGCACGGACCTTCGCCTGTGGCAAGGACAGGCGCACTGTCATCGGCAACGTGCCGGCTTTCGGCCGGGTGGATAACTAGATCAGTTGCTTAGCACGGAACTTCTGCCACATGCAGGTCGCACACGTCGGGATTGACCGAAACGCCTTTGACTTCGTCATCCACGGGCGCAGCAAGGAGCGTAGCGACGCAGCGCAGACCCGAGGATCCATGCCGCGACACCAACAACACCACAACGGTGCAGAATTCTGCTTAGCCGCGCACTTCACCGAGCGTCACGGCATGGATACCAGGGTCTCCGCGACGCCGCTTCGCGGCTGCTCCGCCCTGGTATGACGAAGTTGAGGGGCCTCGCGAGGCCTAGGCCCTGCGAGGTTGATGCTCCGCAGAGCCTAAGCCCAGCTACTTGCTCGCCTTGGCCCGCTCGATCGCCTCGACGATCATCTTCTTGGCATATTTGGAATCGTGCCAGCCTTCGATCTTGACCCATTTGCCGGGCTCGAGATCCTTGTAGTGCTCGAAGAAGTGCTGCACCTGCTGGCGCGTGATGTCGGGCAGCTGGGTGTATTCGGTGACGTTCTCGTAGCGCAGCGTCAGTTTCGGTGACGGCACGGCGATGATCTTCTCGTCCTGGCCGGCATTGTCTTCCATGATCAGCACGCCGATAGGCCTGACGTTGATGACGCAGCCCGGCACCAGGGCGCGCGTGTTGCAGACCAGCACGTCGATCGGATCGCCGTCGCCCGACAGCGTGTGCGGCACGAAGCCGTAGTTGCCGGGGTAGCGCATCGAGGTGTGCAGGAAGCGGTCGACGAACAGCGTGCCGGCTTCCTTGTCCATCTCATACTTGATCGGCTCGCCGCCGATCGGCACCTCGATGATGACGTTGACGTCCTCAGGCGGGTTCTTTCCGCTGGCTATGGCTTCGATGCGCATGGCTTAAATCCCTCTCTCGATGGGCGATCGATAGCGGGCGGCGCGCCATGGTGCAATGCGGCGAATGGTGCTGGCTGAAATCGGGAGACGCAATGGCCGAAAGGCCGGGCTGTCATTCCCAGACGAAAGCGACCTTCTTGAGCGCCTTCTGCTCGAAGATCTCGACGCCTTCGGCTACATCGCGGCCGCCGGCGCCGGCATAGAAGGCAAGCGCGTTCTGGTTGTCTTCCAGCGCCCAAACGACCATGCCTTTCAGCCCATGGTCGGCCAGGCGCGCCCTGGCCGCCGCGAACAGCCGGCTGCCAAGCCCGATGCCCTGATATTCCGGCCGCAGGTACAATTCGTAGATTTCGCCTTGCTGGCGCAGTTCGCGGGCGCGGTTCTTGCCGATCGTCGCATAGCCGGCGATCTTGCCGCCGATCTCGACGACCAGGACGGTGGCGGCGCGGCGAATCGCATTCGCCCACCAGTCGGCTCCTCGACGGTTGATCATCGATGTCAGGGTGCGGTGCGGAATGATGCCGGAATAGGCGCCGCGCCAGGCCTCCAGATGCACCTCGGCGATGGCACTGGCATCGCGCGGGTCGGCTTTCCGGATGTCGATCGTCAGCGTATTCATGATTTGTTAACCATAAACCCGCATCGCCCGATTGCAAGAGTCCCGGCGGCCCGCCGGCTGCTTTCTCACAGGCGGTCACCACCTAAGACAGGGCCCTCGAAGCTTCACTGGAAGGACTCAGATTTCGACCAAATGGTCGTCGAGTTCGTTGCTGTCGCCCACTGTGACCGGGAAATGCTCGGCCAGTACCGCACCCACCTGCTCGATCGCCTTGACGAAGCCGTCGGCAAGCCGGTCGTCGCCGGCATGCGCGGTCAAGTCGCGCACGACACCGTCCCAGACATGCTGGCCGACCTTGGCGTCGATGCCCGAATCGGCGACCACTTCGGCATAGCGCTCGGCGATCGATACGAAGACCAGCACGCCGGTGCGCGCCGTGGTGCGGTGGACGTTGCGGGCAAGGAACTGCTTGACCGCGTTCGCGTGCGCCGCCTGGTAGCGCAGCCGCCTCGGCACCAGATGGATGCGCAGGCCGGGCAGCGCCCACAACAAGGCCAGCACGCAGGCAAGCGCCAGGAGCTGGGCGAGGACGAAATGCGGCAGCCGGATCGACAGCCACCAGGCCTCCAGACCGTAGCCGACCGCCAGGCTGACGATCAGCATGCACACGGTCGCCATGAAGGCGGCCGGGAAGAAATAGCCGTCGCTGGCATGGGCCACGACGCAGTAGATCTCGCCGTCGGTTTTCTCCTCGGCGGCGCGGATCGCGGTTGCGATGCGCTCATGATCCTGCGGGCTGATTGGTCGTGTTGCCATGATATGTCTCACCAGCTTCCTGAAGAACCGCCACCACCCGATGAGCCGCCGCCACCGGAAAACCCGCCACCGCCGCTTGATCCCGAAGACCAACCACCACCGGAGCTGCCCGACGACCAGCCGCCCGAAGACGAACCCGTTGTCCAGCCGCTGCTGCCCGAGTACCCGCTCGGCCCACGGCCGTAACGAAACGTCATGCCCAGCCATCTGTACACGCCCGGCGACAGCTTCGTGCCGAACATCGGCGGCAGGAACGCCATCGCCAACCCGCCGAAAAACATCGTCGCCCACAGGATCAGGAACACGGCAACGATCGGATCGATGGACGTGCCGTCATCGGCGGGATTGCGCTTGCCTCGCGCTTCCAGTTCTTCGGGATTGCCCTCCAGGACCATGACCATGTCATCGACGGCTTTGCTGATACCGCCGGAGAAGTCCCCGGCGCGGAAGGCCGGCGCCATGTCGTTTTCGATGATCAACTTGGTGTGCAGGTCGGTCAGCGTACCTTCCAGCCCATAACCGACCTCGATGCGCATCTTGCGGTCGTTCGGGGCAACCAGCAGGAGCACGCCATTGTTCTCGCCCGCCTGGCCAAGTTTCCAGAAGCGGAACAGGCGGTTGGCGTAGGGCTCGATCTCCTCGCCATCAAGGTTGGGGATCGTCGCGACGACGATCTGATCGGAACCTTTTGTCTCGAAGTCGGCGAGTTTTTGGGTCAGCGCCGCCCTGGTCGCGGCATCGATGATGCCGGCATTGTCGACGACACGGCCGGTCAGCGCCGGCAGGTCGGCCGCGTAGGCCATGACGCAGGAGAACAGCACGACCGCGGCAATCAGGACGGCCGAGGCGAGGCGGTCGTGTTTCGACAGGCTGATGCTGGGTATCGTCATGCCATCACCAGCTTCCCGACGAGCCGCCGCCGCCGGACGAACCGCCGCCGCCGGAAAAGCCTCCACCGCTGCTTGACCCCGAAGACCAGCCGCCGCTGGAACTTCCCGACGACCAGCCACCACGGGAGGATCGCCGGCTTGGCTCGAAGGTCATGCCGAGCCAGCGGTAGCGGCCAGGACCGAGCTTCTGGCCGAAGATCGGCGGCAAGATGGAGACAGCAAGACTGCCGACCATAATGGTTATCCATATGCCGATGAACACGGTGAAGAACAGGTCGTCGGACTCGAAAGGCGCCTCCTGGTTGCGCTCGCCGCGCGCCTCCAGCTCCTCCGGATTTCCTTCCAGCACCATGATCATGTCGTCTACGGCTTTGCTGATACCGCCGGAGAAATCGCCGGCACGGAAGGCCGGCACCATGTCGCTTTCGATGATGAGCTTGGTATGCAGGTCGGTCAGCGTACCTTCCAGCCCATAACCGACCTCGATGCGCATCTTGCGGTCGTTCGGGGCGACCAGCAGGAGCACGCCGTTGTTTTCCTTCGCCTGGCCGAGTTTCCAGAAGCGGAACAGCCGGTTGGCGTAGGGCTCGATCTCCTCGCCGTCGAGGCTCGGGATCGTCGCGACGACGATCTGGTCGGAGCCTTTTGTCTCGAAGTCGGCGAGCTTCCGCGTCAGCGCCGCCTTGGTCGCGGCATCGAGGATGCCGGCATTGTCGACGACACGGCCGGTCAGGACGGGGAGATCGGCGGCGATGGCGAGTGGCAGGAAGAGGAAGCTGAGAATGACAGCCAAGAATGTCAGGCTGGCGTTTCTTGGCACCCCCCTCTGTCCTGCCGGACATCTCCCCCGCAAGGGGGGAGATTGGCTGTCTTCACTGACGGCTCTTTTCCTGTGATGTTGAAAATTGGCCAATCCGCCAAAGCAGCCGATCTCCCCCCTTGCGGGGGAGATGTCCGGCAGGACAGAGGGGGGTGTGAAGGAACACAAGGTCGACAATGACCAAGCTCACCATGCGTCCTTCACCCGCCCTGCTTCGTGCCGAAATCGACCTTCGGCGGCTGCATCTTGTCTTCGGCGACGGTGAAATTGGCAAAGGGCTCGTTGCCGCGGAACCAGAAGGTCGCCCACAGCACCGAGGGAAAGGTCCTCAGCGTCAGATTGTAGTCCCTGACCGCCTGGATGTAGTCGCGCCGCGACACCGCGATGCGGTTCTCGGTGCCTTCGAGCTGGGCTTGCAGCGCCAGGAAATTCTGATTGGCCTTGAGGTCGGGATAGGCCTCCGAGACCGCGATCAGCCGCGACAGCGCGCTGGTCAGCCCCGCCTGGGCATCCTGAAACTTCTTGAGGGCTTCGGGATCCTTCAGCGTTTCCGGTGTTACCGTGATCTGCGTTGCCTTGGCGCGTGCCTCGACCACCGCGTCGAGCGTATCCTTTTCGTGCGAGGCATAACCCTTCACCGTCTCGACCAGGTTGGGGATGAGGTCGGCGCGGCGCTGATACTGGTTCAGCACCTCGCTCCATGCCGCCCTGGCGTTTTCTTCCGCTGTGGGGATGGTGTTGTAGCCGCAGCCGGCAAGCAGCGGCAGCACGATCGCCATCATCAGGAAGGCGGGCAGCGTGCGGAACGTGGACGGCGAGGCAAGGCGCTGGGCAAACATGATGGGGTCCCTCGGTAGAAGTTGCACGCGAAGCATTACCACAATCAGCGCGCAAGAAAACCGCCCGGGCCGGCAGCCCTCGCCTGGCATGCCCAATGCCGCTGCAAGGCTCTGTGATTGGCCGTACGAACGCGATAAGGTCCTGCAAAACGGGACATCATCATGGCGGAGCACCAGGACAGCGAGAAGGAATCGCGCCGTATCCTCGAGCGCATCGCGCACGAGACGGATCCGGCCGGCGACTCGTTTGCGGGGCGGGCCGCGAAAGGCATGCACGATCACGCTACCGCGGCCGATGCCGATCGCGCCGATCCGATCGAAGTCTGGGGCACCCGCTTTGGCCGCACGCTGGGCCTGCTGCTGGCGCTGGGCCTGATGGTCTGGCTCGTGCTTTACGTCATCCGGGGCAGTTAGGAATCAAACGACAATGAGCGCCGAACAAACCGACGCGCCGCGTGCGGTCATCGTCATTTCCAGCCATGTCGCGCGCGGCTCGGTCGGCAACCGTGCCGCCGTCTTTGCGCTGGAGACCCTGGGTTTCCCGGTCTGGGCGGTGCCGACCGTCATCCTGCCCTGGCATCCCGGCCATGGCCGGGCAACGCGCATCGTGCCGCCGCTCGACCAATTCAAGGCGCTGATGGCCGATCTCGAGCGGGCGCCATGGCTGGGTGAAGTCGGCGCCGTGTTGTCCGGCTATCTCGGCGAGGCCGGCCAGGCTGAGGCCGTCGCCTCGCTGGTCGCCGCGGTCAAGGCAAGGACGCCCGGCGCCGTCTATATCTGCGATCCCGTGATGGGTGATTCGGGCGGCCTCTATGTGCCCGAGCCAACCGCCATAGCCATGCGCGACCGGCTGATGCCGATCGCCGACATAGCCACCCCCAACCGCTACGAACTGGAATGGATGGCCGGCGCCGCGTTGCCCGACCTGAAATCGGCGATCGCGGCAGCGCTCCACGCCGGACCATTGACCATGCTGGTCACCTCTGCGCCGTCGATGATGACGGGCGGCACCGGCAATCTCCTGCTCGATAGCAGCCAGGCGCTGCTCGCCGAACATCGCCTGATCGACAAGCCGCCGAATGGCCTGGGCGATCTGACGGCGGCCGTCTATCTGGCACGTATCCTGTCCGGCCAGCCGCCGATCAAGGCGCTGCAATCGACGACGGCGGCGGTCTACGAGATCCTGGCGCGCACCGCCAAGCGCGGCGGCGACGAACTGCAGCTCGAAACCGATGCGCAGAGCCTGTCGCATCCGATGGCGATGGTCCAGCTTCGCCACCTCACGCATCCGGGGCGGGGCCGCCGGGCGTGACGTCGACTGAGGCCGTGCTTGTCGGCGTCGACGGCTGCAAGGCCGGCTGGATCGCCGTCCGGCGCGCTTCTGGCATGGCACCGTCGGTCGGTGTCTTTGCAACCTTCACCGCCCTGCTCGCATCGCTTCCCACAGATACTGTCATCGCTGTCGACATGCCGATCGGCCTGCCCGAGTTTTCGGGCAAGGGCGGTCGCGGCCCCGAAGCGCTGGTGCGGCCGCTGCTCGGGGCACGCCAATCCAGCGTCTTCTCGATCCCCTCCCGCGCCGCGCTCTATGCCGACACCAACGGCTTCACCACCATCGAAGCCTGGTATGCCGCGCACATCAGGGCAAGCGAGGTGGCCATGACCACATCCGACCCGCCGCGTGGCGTCTCGATCCAGGCCTTCGGCATTTTTGCCAAG
This sequence comes from Mesorhizobium sp. M0848, assembly GCF_040319805.1. NCBI lineage: Bacteria > Pseudomonadati > Pseudomonadota > Alphaproteobacteria > Hyphomicrobiales > Phyllobacteriaceae > Mesorhizobium > Mesorhizobium sp. M0848. The sequence continues at coordinate 239,833 of NZ_JAMYOM010000007.1, forward strand.
ATTCGCGAGATCGACGCCCTGCTGATCGCGCGACCCGATTTGCGCGGCCGCGTCTACGAATCGCATCCGGAAGTCGCTTTCTGCTGCTTGAACGGCGATCAGGCCATGCAGCTGCCGAAGAAGATCAAGGGCAGCGTCAATCCGGCCGGCATGACGGAACGCAAGGCTCTGCTTTGCCGGCATGGCTATGAGACGGGCTTTCTCGACCAGCCGCCACCGCGCGGCGCAGCCGCCGATGATTTCCTCGACGCGGCCGCAATGATGCTGATCGCCGGTCGCATCGCCAGCGGTGAGGCACGGCCGCTGCCCGACCCGCCGCGCCGCGACAGCTTTGGCATTCCTGTCGCCATCTGGGCGTAACGCTGTTGGCCAAGGTTGCGCTCGATGCATGGCATTTCTAGCCAGCCCTCATAATTCTGCATTGCTCGCGACCGGCTTTTGCCGCTAGAGCCTCTCTAGACCGCAACGAGCTGCCGCATCCAACCCGGAAAGGCTCCAGACGCCGCCCATGTCCCATCTCCCTGAACATCTTCTCGCCGGCTACCGCAATTTCATGAATGGCCGCTATCTCACAGAGAGCGGGCGCTATCGCGATCTCGCTCGGGAAGGCCAGGCGCCGGAGACGATGATCGTCGCCTGCTGCGATTCGCGTTCGGCGCCCGAGGCGATCTTCGACGCCGGGCCCGGCGAACTCTTCGTGCTGCGCAATGTCGGTAATCTGGTGCCGCCCTATGCTCCCGACGGCGAGTTCCACTCGACCTCGGCGGCGCTTGAATTCGCCGTGCAGAGCCTCAAGGTCAAGAACATCGTCGTCATGGGCCATGGCCGCTGTGGCGGCATCCGTGCCGCGCTCGACAGCAATTCCGCGCCGCTTTCGCCGGGCGACTTCATCGGCAAGTGGATGAGCCTGATCGCGCCGGCGGCCGAAACCGTCTCCTCCAGCACCTTCATGACCGCGTCGGAGCGCCAGACCGCGCTGGAGCGCATCTCGATCCGCTATTCCATCGCCAACCTCAGAACCTTTCCTTGCGTCTCGATTCTCGAGGGCAAGGGGCGACTGTCGCTGCATGGGGCTTGGTTCGATATCTCGACCGGCGAACTCTGGACGATGAACAAGGAGACCGGCGATTTCGAACGGCCGGAGCTGGGATGAACACAGCGGCGCGCAAGGTGGTGAACATCAGGTCGATCGTTTTGACGGCGGCCGCGCTGCTGGTAGCGATTATTGCCGCCCGCGCCGATGATCGTGCCCTCATCAGCCGCTGGTATTCGGCGCTGCTGGTCGCCGACCGCACCGAACTGTCCGACCTGCTCGCCGACGATGTCCGCATCAAGCTGGACGACCTCGGCATCGTGCAAAGCAAGCAGGAATTCATCGCTTCGATCGACGAGTGGAAAGGTGCGGTTGCCGGTGCGGCAATCCGGCACAGGGTCGAGAAAAGCGAAGGCGGCGTCACCACGGTGGTCGCCTGCTACGATTTCCCCAACAACGACATGCTGATGCACGAAACCTTCGCGGTAAGCGACAACCGCATCACCGCCAGTTCGCAAGCCACGATCGCCGAGAACTGCGACGGCTTCTGAGGCCGATATCGGCCAAATCCGCATATTGCGGGTCCGCCAGCCGCGCCCTACATCGGGTACCATCCACCTGCCTGCCCTCACCAGCGAAAGACTGTCCATGCCTTCCACGAAAGCCGTCGACCTCGCCGCCCATCCGCTGACCGCGTGGCAAGGGCCGCTCGGCCTGCCCGATTTCACGCGCATTGGTGACGGCGACTTCTCCCCGGTCTTCGACGCGGCGCTGAAGGCGCACGAGGCCGAGATCGAGGCGATCGCCGGCTGCAAGGATGCGCCGACCATCGAGAACACGCTTGCCGCGCTGGAACTCGGCGGCGAAGCGCTCGACCGCGTCTCGTCGATCTTCTGGTGCCGCGCCGGCGCCTACACCAACGAGACGATCCAGGCGCTGGAGCGCGACATCTCGCCGAAAATGTCCAGGCATTTCTCGGCGATTTCGATGAATGAGCGGCTGTTTGCCCGCATCGACGATCTCTACCAGCGCCGCGAGAGCCTGAAGCTCGACGCAGAGACCCTGCGGGTGCTGGAAAAGACCTGGAAGGGCTTCGTCCGTTCCGGCGCCAAGCTCGACGCCGACGGCAAGAAACGGCTGGCACGCATCAGCGAGGAATTGTCCTCGCTCGGCACGGCTTTCGGCCAGAATGTGCTGGCCGACGAGCGCGACTGGGCGCTGTTCCTCGATGACGCCGACCTTGCCGGCCTGCCGGATTTCGTGAAAAGCTCCATGGCCGAGGCCGCCGAAATGCGTGGCCAGAAGGGCCGCTATGCCGTCACTCTGTCGCGCTCGATTTATGAGCCGTTCTCGACCTTCTCCGAACGCCGCGACCTGCGCGAGATCGCCTTCCGCGCCTTCACCATGCGCGGGCAGAATGGCGACACCACCGACAACACGAACGTGGTGCGCGACATGCTGCGCCTGCGGGCCGAAAAGGCAAAGCTGCTCGGCTATGCCTCCTTCGCCGCGCTGAAGCTCGATGACACCATGGCCAAGACGCCGAAGGCGGTACACGCGCTGCTCGATCCGGTGTGGGAGAAGGCGCTGGAGAAGGCAGCAAGCGACCAGATCGAATTGCAACGGTTGGCGACGGAGGCCGGCAGCAACGAAAAATTCGCTGCCTGGGACTGGCGTTTCTACCAGGAGAAACTGCGCGCGGAAAAATTCGCCTTCGACGAGGCGGAACTGAAGCCCTATTTGCAGCTCGACCGCATCATCGACGCTTGCTTCGATGTGGCGACACGGTTGTTCGGCATCACCTTCGAAGAGAAAAAGGGCATCGCGGCCTGGCATCCGGATGCCCGCGTCTTCGTGGTGAAGAATGCCGATGGCAGCGAGCACGGCCTGTTCCTGGCCGACTATTTCGCCCGGCCGTCAAAGCGCTCTGGCGCCTGGATGAGCGCGTTGCAATCCGGCTACAGGCTCGGCCACGGTGCGAGCCCGGTCATCTACAACATCATGAACTTCGCCAAGCCGCCGGCCGGCGAGCCGGCGCTGCTGTCGGTGGACGAGGCGAAAACGCTGTTCCACGAATTCGGTCATGCTCTGCACGGCATGCTGACCGACGTCACCTGGCCCTCGGTTTCGGGCACCTCCGTCAGCCGCGATTTCGTCGAACTGCCCTCGCAGCTCTACGAACATTGGCTGACCGTGCCGGCGGTGCTGGAAAAGCACGCGCTGCATGTGAAGACCGGCAAGCCGATGCCCAAGGCGCTGCTCGACAAGATGCTGGCCGCGCGCACGTTTGGCGCCGGCTTCGCAACGGTAGAATTCACCGCCTCCGCCTTGATGGACATGGCCTACCATGCACGGCCTGATGCCCCGCAGGAGCCACTTCGTTTCGAGGCCGAAACGCTTGCGAAGCTGCACATGCCTGACACCATCGCCATGCGCCACCGCACCCCGCATTTCGGCCATGTGTTTTCCGGTGACGGCTATTCGGCCGGCTATTACTCCTACATGTGGTCGGAGGTGCTCGATGCCGACGCCTTCGCCGCCTTCGAGGAGACCGGCGACCCCTTCAACCCGGCGCTGGCCGAACGGCTGAGGAAGCACATCTATGCCGCTGGCGGCTCGAAGGACCCGGAAGAGCTCTATACGGCATTTCGCGGCAAGATGCCGTCGCCGGAAGCAATGATGGTGAAGCGCGGGCTGGTGTAGCGCTGGGGGTCGGTTCGACCGGACTCGACCTGCTGCGGCAGAAGAAGGTTGGCGCTTCACGCGCGACGACCCCCTCTGTCGCCTTCGGCGACATCTCCCCCGCAAGGGGGGGAGATTACCCAGCCACCTTCCACGGATCCGCAATCCTTGGCCACACCGGCCGCGTCAGCTTCTTGTAATCGGTCACCGCCGGATTGCTGGGATATGAACTTGGCGCCGAGACATAGATGATCTCGGCGGCGATCGGCTCGAAGCCGGCGTAGAAATGGTTGGTCGACTTGATCAGCAGCACGTCCTTGGCCAGCGGATCGACGCCGATGTTGGAAAAGATATCCGGCTCGAAGGTCTGCGTGCGATTGGTGTTGAGGATGATGTCTACCTCGGTGCCTTCGAGGCGGACCAGCGCCGTCGGCCCGAGCGTCACCCGGCTTGGCCCGAAACTCTGCCAACCCTCCGGAACCGCCTTCAGCACGCGCACGCGCGCATCGATCGGCTCGCCGGCCTGCGGCCCGGCCTTGCCGCCGAAGCGCAGGTTGATGACCGCGCCCTCGCCGGCCGCCAGGCAGAAGGTGACGGCGATCGGATCCCAGATCGTCGCCACGGCGAATTTGTCCAGGCTACGCGCCAGCATCTGGCGCAGCACGAAGGTGCCGTCGCCGGGCACACCGCCGCCGGGATTGTCCCAGATATCGGCGATGACCACCGGCTTGCCCGGATTCTCGGCGCGCACGGCCAGCGCCCGATCGATGCCGTCGGCGGCGCTCAGCATCGTCATCGCCGTCTTTTCGCGCAGCGCGTAGAGTTCCCGCCCGAGCCGTTCCGCCAGCGCGTCGCCCTTGGCCTTGTCATTGTCGGTGACGACCAGGATGCGCGTGCCCATCTCGGCCACGTCGGCCGCCATGAAGCCGTGGATGACGGAGACCGACAGCACGCCGTCCTTGCCGTGCAGCGCCTTGATCCGGTCGACGAAAGAGCGCATCGGCTCGCGGCTGGTCGGCAGGACCTGGATCATGCGGCAATCGAAGGTCGAAATGACCGGCTTGATCTCGCCCCTCGCCGCCGCAAGCCCAAGCTCGACGACGTGTTCGCCGCGCTCGTAGAAATCGGTGTGCGGAAATTCGAGGAAGTAGGCGAGGATGTCGGAGGCCGCCACGCGCTTCGGTGTCAGATGGCTGTGCGGATCGAGTTCCACTGCGATCACCACCTCCGGCCCGACCATTGCGCGAACCCGTTCGAGCAGGTCGCCTTCGCAGTCGTCATAGCCTTGCGCCACCATGGCGCCATGCAGGCCGAGGATGACAGCATCGACCGGCAGCGCGGCCTCGAGCTGGCCAAGGATCTCGTCGCGCAGAACCTCATAGGTCTGCCGCTGCACCAGGCCGCCCGGCTCCGCCCAGGTTGCGGTGCCCTCGATGACATCGAGGCCTTCGGCCGCTGCCCGCCGGCGCAGCGCCACCATCGGCGAGGAGCACAGCGTCGGCGTGTCCGGATGTTTGCCGGGCCCGGCATAGAAGGCCATCTCGAACGAGGCCCTATCGGTCGGCACCGGCGAGAAGGTGTTGGTTTCCGTCGCCAGCGAGGCGGTGAAGATGCGCATGAAAGCTCCGTAGAAAGATAGCGGCTACTTGACCGCTCCGAGCGCCAGCCCGCGAACGAGATAACGCTGTAGCCAGATGAACAGGATGGCCACCGGCAAGGTCGCCAGCAGCGTGGCGGCCATGACGTGATGCCATTCGATGGTGTAGCGGCCGGCGACCAGCGAGAACACCTGGATCGGCAGCGTGTAGCTTTCCTGGCTGCGCAACATGGTGAGCGCCACGACGAATTCGTTCCAGGCATTGATGAAGGTGAAGATCGCCGTCACCGCGATCGCCGGCAGGCAGAGCGGCAGGAACACCTTGCGCAAGGTCAGCCAGCGGCCGGCGCCTTCCATCCAGGCCGCCTCCTCGAGATCGCGCGGAATGGTGTCGAAATAGCTCTGCAGCATCCACACCGTGAAGGCGACGTTGAAGGCCATGTAGATGAAGCCGAGCGCCGTCGTGCTCTCGACCAGGCCCCAGGCCGCCATCAGCCGGAACAGGCCAAGCACCAGCACGATCGGCGAGATCATCTGCGAAATCAGCAGGAACTGGCGCAAGGCGCCGTAGCCGGCAAAGCGGAAGCGCGACATCGCATAGGCCGCCGGAACCGAGATCAGGATGGCGCCGACTGTGGCGATCACAGACACGTAGAGCGAATTGAGCAGCGCCTGGCCGAAGCCGGTCGCCACCCACATGTCGGAAAAATTCGACCAGCGGAATTCGCTCGGCCACCAGGTCGGCGACAGCACTTCCTGCCTCGGCTTGACCGCGGTCAGGAACATCACCGCGAAGGGAAAGAGCGTCACCACGATCAGCGGCGCCAGCAGCAGCCAGGCGATGATGGAGCGCTTCAGCTTGCTCGTCATGTGCGTTGCTCCCGCATCGCCAGCCGCACATAGATCATGGTGAAGACCAGCAATATGGCGAACATCACCAGCGACACCGCCGACGCTTCGCCCAGCTTGCCGATGCGGAAGGCCAGCTTGTAGAGATGGGTGACCAGGATATCGGTCGAGTTGGCCGGGCCGCCCTGCGTCATCACCCAGATGATCGGGAAGGAATTGAAGACGTAGATGGTGTTGAGCACGATGGCGATGTTGATGAACGGTTTCAGGAGCGGAAAGGTGATTTCGCGGAACTGCTGCAGCGGCGTCGCCCCTTCGAGCGCCGCCGCCTCGTAGAGATCGTCCGGAATCGACGACAGCCCGCCGAGAAAGATCGTGGTCGTGAACGGCACCGTCACCAGGATACCGATCAGCACCTGCATCGGGAAAGCGGTCTCGGCGCTCGCCAGCCATTGGATGTTGTGATCGATGAGCCCGAGGCCGATCAGCGCCGAATTGAGCATGCCGCTTTCGCCGCTCAGCGCCCAGCGCCAGACCACCGCGGTCATGGTCAGCGACACCGCCCAGGGCAGCATGATGATGACGCGGGCGATGCCGCGGCCATAGAAATCGGTGTTGAGGATCATCGCCACCGGGATCGACAAGAGAAGCGCACCGCCGACCACCATCACCGTCCATTGGCCGGTGCGCCAGAGCGCGGCCGTGAAATCGGGATCGGCAGCGAGTGCCGCGAAATTGGCGAAGTCGTTGAAGTCGCGAAGCTGGCCGAAGCGGCTGACCTCATGCGTCGAGATCTGGATCAGGTCCCAGACCGGCCAGAAGATGACCACCGCCGCCAGAAACAGGCTGGGCAAGGTCAGGAGATAGGGCAAGAAACGATTTTGCATCTGCTGGCCTGCAACCTCGGTGCGCTGGATCAGAAGGTCTGCTTATGCGAATTTCGGATCCGCCGCACCGGGCCGGGAACCAAGGGGTGGCGCGCCCCGCCTGAGTGGAGCGCGCCACGGGCGCAGGGAGATACGCCCTACTTCTTCAGCACTGCATTGGCCTTGGCTGCTGCGTCTTTCAATCCTGCCTCGGGGTCGCCGCCGAGATAGATCTTCTGCATGGCGTCCGACGTGATCTGGGCGACTTCTTCCCAGCCCGGAATGACCGGCGCGAAGCGGGCGTCGGGCAAGAGCGCGGTGAACGCCGCCAGATCGGCATTGTTGACGTAATAGTCCATCTTGGCTTCTTCCTTGTTCACCGGCAGGAAGCCTTCGCCCTGTGTGAACTTGGCGCGCTGCTCCGTGGTGAACAGGAAGTCGAGCAGCTTCCAGGCCTCGTCCTTGTTCTTGGAGTTCTTGAACATGATGATGGAATCGGTGACGCCATAGGTACCGCGCGCGCCGGTCGGACCAGCCGGAATGGCCGCCACGCCGTATTTCAGGTTGGGCGCCTCGTCCTTGATCTGGTTGGACAGGAAGGGTGCGGTGATCATCATGCCGACCTTGCCCTGCTTGAACAGGTTCTGCACATCCTCGCGGTTGTTGGAGGTGACGCCGGGTTCGGTCAGGCCTTCGTCGATCATCGACTTATAGAGCTTGGCGGCCTCAAGCGCACCTGGCGTGCTCAGGCCCGAAGTGCCGTCCTTGTTGAGGATTTCGGTACCCTGCGACCACATCGCATAATAGTAATAGACGTCGGTCTCGATCTCCTTGCCCTGCAGGCCGAAGCCGAACGTGCCGGACCCCAACGCCTTGATCTTGCGCGCATCGTCCTGCAGCTCGGTCCAGGTTGCCGGCGGCTTGGCGATGTCGGCTTTCTCGAACAGCTCCTTGTTGTAGTACATGGCGCGCGCCGAGGCCGCGATCGGCAGGCCGTAGGTCTTGCCGTCCATGATCGAGGGCGACAGGAAGGTATCGATGAAGCGGTCCTTGAAGTCGGGTTTGATGTAGCCGTCGAGCGGCTCGGCGACATCCTGCTGGACGAAGTCGATCAGCCAGCGCGTGCCGATGATCGACAGATCGGCATTGGTGCCGGCGGTGATGTCGGTGGTCAGCTTCTGCAGCAGCACATCCCACGGCACCACTTCGAACTTGACGGTGATGCCGGGGTTCGCCGCCTCGAATTCCTTCTTGACGTCGGCGAAATAGGGAGCAGTCTTGGCGCTGTACTCGGCCACGGTGACCCGCACCTCGCCCGCATCCGCCTGCGCCGCAATTGCCAGCGTGCTCATTCCGGCCATCAGGCCGACAGTCCATTTTGCAAGGCTCATTTGATCTCTCCCATTTTGATTTTGCGCCTGCGCGCCTCTTCGTTGCCGGAGCAGAAGATTATGTGACTTTCCTACATTATCGATGATTTGAAGGCTTGCAAGCGGATTATTTTGTTGCTTAATTACATTTACGGGCCCAGGCCTTGCACGATCTGTCAGAACTCCCGGAGGATGACGCACGGTGGTTTCGCAATCCGAGTTCGAAGGCAGGGCCGAGTTCGAAGGCAGGGCCAAGTTCGAAGGCAGGACCGAGTTCGAGGGCAAGACTGTCGTGGTGACGGGTGCTGGCGGCGGCCTCGGCACGGCGATCGTGGCGCTGATGGCGCAAAGGGGCGCCAGGGTCATAGGCTGCGACCAGTCGAGCGAGGCGTTGAAGAGCCCGCATTTTGCCTCCCGCCACGTCTTCGATCTTCTCGACAAGGCGTCGATAACCACGGCGATCGCTGCGATCCTCGACCGCGATGGCGTGCCCGACATTCTCGTCAACAATGCCGGCTGGACACGCGCAGAGACGATTTCGGCGCTCGATCCCGACAGAATAGAGCAGGAACTCGACCTCAACCTGACCGGCGTGATGAACTTCGCCGACCCGCTGGTCAAGGCGATGGCCGGCCGCGGCCCCGGCAGTGTCGTCTTCATCTCGTCGGTCAATGCCATCGCGCATTTCGGCAATCCCGCCTATGCCGCGGCCAAGGCCGGCATCAACGCTTACGCCAAGGCGATCGCCGTCGAACTCGGCCGCAGCGGCCTGCGCGCCAATGTCGTCTGCCCCGGATCGATCCGCACCGCCGCCTGGGACCACCGCCTTGCCAAGGATCCCGAAATCCTCGGCAAGCTGCAGCGGCTCTATCCGCTCGGCCGCATCGTCAACGCTTCGGAAGTCGCGGAAGCCGTCGCTTTCCTTGCGTCCGATCGTGCATCTGGAATAACAGGCGTGGTGATGCCCGTGGACGCGGGGCTGACCGCCGGTTGCCTGCCATTCATCGACGACATTCTGGGAGCGTGACCATGACCGACGTCGAATTTCGCGACCTGTCGAAATCCTTCGGGCAGCACAATATCCTCGAGAACATCAGCCTCGATATCAAGAGCGGCGAGTTCGTCGTGCTGGTCGGCCCGTCCGGCTGCGGCAAGTCGACCTTGCTGCGCATGCTGGCCGGCCTAGAGACGATCACCTCCGGCGACCTGTTGATCGGCGGCGTGCGCGCCAACGCGCTGCCGCCGCAGCAGCGCAACATCGCCATGGTGTTCCAGTCCTATGCACTGTTTCCGCATCTGAAGGCATCTGACAATATCGGCTTTGGCCCGAAGATACGCGGTGAGACGCGCACGGTGGTCGACGAGAAGGTCAAGAAGGCGTCCGGCGTCCTTAATCTCTTCTCCTATCTCGACCGCTATCCCCGCCAGCTGTCGGGCGGCCAGCGCCAGCGCGTCGCCATGGGCCGCGCCATCGTACGCGAACCGTCTGTGTTCCTGTTCGACGAGCCGCTGTCCAACCTCGACGCACAATTGCGCGTGCAGATGCGCGTCGAGATCAAGGCGCTGCACCAGCGGCTGAAATCGACGATCGTCTACGTCACCCACGACCAGATCGAGGCCATGACGATGGCCGACCGCATCGTCGTGATGGACCGCGGCAGGATCCAGCAGGTGGGGGCGCCGCTGGAGCTCTATGACAGGCCGGCCAACAAGTTCGTGGCTAGTTTCCTCGGCTCCCCGTCGATGAGCTTTGTGTCCGGTTCGCTCAAGGCGGCAGCTCAGAAAACCTGGTTCGAATCGGCCGGTGGCGGGCGGCTTGCGCTTGCCGGCAAACAGGTGCCGGCGGACAGCGCGGTGGAGGCTGGCATCCGGCCCGAGCATTTTGTCATCGGCGAGGCTGTCGACGCGATGGCGATCAGGGTGGATGTCGTCGAGCCCACCGGCTCCGAAACCCATGTCTACGGCGCTATCGGTGCTGATACGGTACGTGCCGTGTTCCGTGACAGGGTGCCGGTCAGGCCGGGAGACCTGCTCCCGGTCTCGGTCGATCCCGGCAACATCCATCTGTTCGACAAGGCGACGGGGCTGCCTCTATGAAAATAGCAGCATGAAGACGCCGGCCGACATCATCACGCGCCTGCAGCTGATGTCGCAGGACGGAACGAAGTCGGATCGCAAGCTGGCCGGCTTCGTCTTGGCAGACCTCGATTTCGTCTCCAAGGCAGCGATCTCGGAAATTGCCGCCCGCGTCGGCGTCAGTGAGCCAACGGTGACGCGGTTCTGCCGCAATCTCGGCTGCGAGGGCCTGCGCGACTTCAAGTTCTATCTGGCGCAGGCCATCGCCATCGGCGGCCAGTATCTGTCGCCGGAACCGTTGAGCCGCGATGCCCGCGAACAGCGCATCGCTTCCGCCATCACCGAAGCGGCGATATCGGCCATCCAGCGCGCCAGCGAAAACCTCGACATGACGACGCTGGTCGCCGTCGCCGCACGCATCGCTGTTTCCGGTAATGTGCTGTGCATCGGCTCCGGTGGCATTTCGTCCATGATGGCGACCGAAATGCAGAACCGGCTGTTCAGGCTTGGCGTGTCGGTGCTGGCGCAGATCGACGGACAGTTGCAACGCATGTACGCCGCCGTCGCCACCCCTGACACCACGCTGATCGCCTTCTCTGTCTCCGGCTATGCGCGATCGGTCATCGATGCGGTGCAGGTCGCCCAGCAATATGGCGCCACCACGATCGCCATCACCCCGCCGGACTCCGCACTCGCCAAGGTCGCCGACACGGTCATCCATTTCCAGTCGCTCGAGGACGGCAATATCTACAAGCCGACATCGTCGCGCTATGCGCTGCTGTCGATCGTCGACATGATCGTCACCTCGGTCGCCGAGACGCGCGGACCAAGGGTTCTGGAGAATCTGCGCCGCATCAAGCAGAGCGTGAACACGTTGAAAGTCGACGATCCGCGTTTGCCATTGGGCGATTGAACCCTCCGACAAGGACATCAGGACTGATGGCCGAGCGCCTCGATGCTATTCGCCAACGTCGCCGGATCGCCTTCAATGCGCACGGTCTTCAGCCGCGCGGTGCCGCCAGCGACAACCGAGACAGCGGACCCGGGCACGCCCAGAGCCTTGGCCAGCAGCTTTTCGAGCGCATGATTGGCGTTGCCGTTTTCCGGTACGGCGCGGACGCGCGCTTTCAGATGGCTTCGCCCGTCCGCCGTGGCCTCGAAGCCTTCGAGCCTGTCCAGCGCAGCTTTTGGCGTCAGCCGGACAAACAGCTCGGCGCCGTTTTCGCGCAGGCGAAACGGCGTGCTCATAAGGTCATCCTGCTCACAGGATCAGAGGCGCCACCGTGGTGAGCAGAAACTGCCGCAGGAAGAACAGGATCAGAAGCAGGATGATCGGCGAGATGTCGATGCCGCCAAGGTCCGGCATGAAGCGGCGGATCGGCCGCAACGCCGGCTCGGTCAGCCGGTAGAGCATGTTGCCGATGCTGCCGACGAACTGGTTCTTCGAATTGACGACGTTGAAGGCGTAGAGCCAGGAAAAGATCGCCGAGGCGATGATGATCCACCAGTAGAGGTCAAGCGCCATGACGATTGTTTGAATGAGGGCGAGCATGCCGGTCTCCAATTGTTGCCGACATGTAGCCATTGCACGCGAAACCGGCAAGGGCCGCCTTTCTGTGGGGCGCCAATACCGGCTCGGTCTGACCTGTAGGGCGGCATGTCGCCGACACCCCAACGAAGGCGCGAATACACAAAACCGGCAAGGGCCGCTATCCGCCGGCGCCAACTCGACGCTTGACGGCACTGGATTTCGGCAAACCTCCGCCTTGACAGGAAACCGCGGCGCCCGATAAATGCGCCCATCCGCTGGACGGGGCTGTAGCTCAGCTGGGAGAGCGCGTCGTTCGCAATGACGAGGTCAGGAGTTCGATCCTCCTCAGCTCCACCAGTGGAATAATTCTCCACTCTCCGCGCCAGATGCGGTCCGCGACGCTCGTCCCGGCTTGCCCCGCGTTAGCATTGCTGTGCCCAGCGCACCTTAAAAGGCCGCGCTACATCGCCTATTTCGCAATATCCGGCAAAATTTTTGTCAATTGGACTTATGGCGGAAGCGCTCACCGATTGTTTCCGTTTTTTTTGGAAACCACCCCACTAAATTGACGTTACCAAATCAGTTTTTCTGTGCGTTGTGACCAGGGCGTTTCGGCGGGGGCGACCGGAGGCGCTATATCGATTTCGAGTCGAAATGAAAAATCCGCCTGCGGAAGCAAAGACGTGTCAATTCGCGAGAATCTCGCTGTAAACCTTAGACGGCTATGCAAGGAACATGCCTCCGTAAGTGCGGTGTGCCGTGAGCTGCACATCAACCGCACGCAGTTCGAACGCTACCTGCAAGGGCAGACCGTTCCCAACAAGGCCACCGCCAAGCTGATATGCGATTACTTTCGGATCGACGAGGCCGAACTGTACCAGGATCCCGGCGCACCCGAGCCGGCGATGCGTGGCTTGCCGCCGGTGTCCGAGAGCCTGTTCAACCAGATGATCCGCCCTCCCAGTCCTTCGATCGCGGGCGGCACCTATTTCACCTATTTCTCGATCCCGGGCCGCCTAGACCTCCTGATGCGCTCGGTGACCTTCGTGCGGCGCGAAGCCGAACTGGTCACCTTCCGAAGGGTCACCGGATGGTCGGAGCGCCGGGGATCGACCTGGGCACGGGCGCGCGGCAATCACTATGGCGTGGCGATCTCGCGGCTGAACTGGATTTATTTCAGCGGCATCAATCGCCGCCAGACCGGGGAGCCGTCGCTGATCTCCGTGCAATGGGCTCCCATCTCCGAACCGGTGCTGATGGGCAAGGCCATGCTACTGACGGAGGCCGGCCCGGCATTCGTGTCCGTCATCATGCGGCGCGACATCGCCAACATCCACCGAAGGGATGCCATCAGCATGGCGCATGTCATCAATCTCGACGATCCGGGCGTCGATCAACTGGTTGTCAGCCTCACCCGGGACGGGTTGGGCTAACCCCTCGGATCGCCGTGTCTTACGCCGAATAAGAATAAGCGTACGCCGATAAAGCGTATGCCAACGATTGTCTACTCTGTATCTGAATAAAATCGATATTTTACACTTTAATGCCAGGAAAGATAATCCACGGGTCCGTCTTAGGCTCGTGGTTTTACTATAATTTTAACAAACCATTAACTCTTCCGACCTTACCTTTCTTCACGCGGATCCCGTTCTGGGGGTCTTTCAACGGATCCCAAATCGGGGTCAGGAAAGGGATGAAAATGGCCAAGAAAGTGACCAATGCTCCGAAGCTGACGATTGCCGCCGGCACGCAGACCGTCTTCTTTTCGCAGGGCATGCACTACAACAAGCGCTGAAGCCGTTCTGCGCCGACGAGCGTCTTGCTTGTCGGCGCCTCGGCTCCGCAGATGGCAACCAGCTTCATGAAAATGCGCTCTTCGAAAACGCTTGTTTTCTACCCCGGACCGAACAAGGTCACGGCATGCAACTTCCTGACCAGAAGCGTGTTTGAATGCAGCCCCGAGATGGTCGGCCTTCTCGCATCGTGGGACAAATGGGCATCGACGGCGGACATTGCCCGCGCCCATGGATGGTCGAAGTCCGAGTTGAAGGCTGTCGTTCCCCAGTTGCTCGATTTCTCCGCGCTGGTCACAGCCGGATCGCCTCTCGCCGAGCAGGAGGAACAGTTTTCAGGACAATGGAGTTGGGGGCTTCCGACGGCGCTGATGCATTTCTGCGTCCAGGACAGCGAATACATGACCATCGAGCAAGCGGAAGAGCGGCAGATAGAACGCGCCGGCCATACGCCGCAGCCGAACCTCATGCTCAAGAATTCCGCGGGCGCCATCCAGCTGCCGAATGCACTGGAAGACAATGAACTTCTCAGCTTGATGGCGCGGCGCCGCACCAACCGCACGGCGGCTCAGCCCACCATCACGGCCAAACAGCTTTCCGATTGCCTGTTCGCAGGGCTCGGCATCATCGGCGAGACCGCCAATTGCGTTGGCACCCTGCCGCTCGGCATGACCCCTTCAGGCGGCGCGCGAAATCCCTATGAGGCCTATGTGGTCGCGCTCGGCGTCGATGGCCTCGAACCCGGTGTCTATCACTATTCCGCCGCGGATCACGACCTTGGCAGGATTTCTGCAAACCATCTGCCGAAGATCTCCGAACTGGTCGGCGGACAGGAGTGGGCCGACGCCATGCCGTGCCTGGTCCTGCTTTGCGCCAGGCTCGATCGCACGATGTGGAAATATGAGGACGCCAACGCCTATCGTGTCGTGCTGATCGAGGCCGGCCATATCGGCCAGAACATCATGCTGGCGGCGACCAGTCATGGCCTGTCGGCATGTCCGACAGCCGCGCTCAGTCATTCCGCGATCAAGCGGCTGCTTGGTCTCGACAGTTTCACCGACGCACCGATCTATGCCTTGACCCTCTCGACCCCGGAAAGAGATCCCTCGACGGCGGGCCAATCCATCAATTAGTCGACCAACTATGTGCATCGCGGCCAGTAACGCGTTCCCTAGGTATAACCAGAGACAGGAGCAGCACGTGCCAAATCAATCCTTACGCCAGTCGGAAATCGATAGTCTTCAATATATTTCGTCGATGACCAATGAGCTCGTGCAAATGGCCGAAGCCAGCCGTTTTCCGATGATCTCCTATCTGCTCGGCATGGCCTATGCAGAGGCCTTCGACGTTCTTCGCGGCGCACGGCCGGCCAGGCATGCGCAGCTCAGCGGCAACCCGCTGCACCCCAAGGCGCAGGCAAAAGACACTCGGGCCGTCCAGCCACGGAGAGCGTAGCGACATGCAATCGTCAGCCGCATGCGCGGTGGCCGGCTCGACCTCCCCAAACCGGTGGGAGACACTGTGCGCGTTGCAAAGCCTGCTGCCCTTGCTGAAGAAGGCCGCGACGGACCTGCGCCGCGCCGACATGGTCTACTGGTTCGAGCAGGCCGATGCCGAGGTCGCCAACATCATCAGGGGCCATCCCTCCGATGCAACCGCCATCCCGCCCTGATTGCATCCTGCCCGCAGGACCGGCGGTCGGTCGCTCAAGCTTGATGCATGTCGCCCGCCCAAACGCGACGCGTTCATTGGCGCCGCTGAAAATGCTCTGATCACCAGTTTTTCAATTTCGGACCGGAACCTATTGCGCGTTTGGAATGCCAAGGGGGACCTGCACATGAACATGATAGCCAACATCAGAAGCGTCGATGCCAGGGAAAGCATTTTCAGCCGGCTCGACGTCTTGATCGCCAGGCGGCCGCCGTCGCCTGACGCCGCGCGGGTCGAGGCCCGCCAACTCGTCTCGATGGCGATTGCCGACAGCTGCCAGGCCGACAGTCTCTGGGGTACAGTGGACGCTTTCCACGCCCATTTCGACTTCATGATGCAGACCGTCGAGATCAACGGCGCCGATGACCCGGGCCTCGGGCCCTTGCGCACGAAATGCCGATTCTATCTCGAACAGGTCGAGGCCCTGAGCCTGTCACTGGCCTATTGACAGGCCGGCCCGATCAAGTTCGGCTCTAGAGCAATTCTAGGAAAAGTGTGAAGCGGTTTTCCCGGGAAAAGCGCGTAGCGCTTTCCCTAGAGAATTGCATCAAAACAAAGAGTTAGAGCAGCTCGCCGTTTCCGTGAAACGGTGAATGCTCTAGTTGCGCAGGCTGAACACGAACGGCGCTGTACGGCTCAGACGCGAACCAAGTTCCGGTGGCGGTGCCGGCACCGTGGCGCCTTGCAGCACGGCGAGCGCCGCACGGTCCAGATCCGCATCCCCCGAGGAACGAGAGAGCCTGGCGGACAGGACCCGGCCGGACGAGTCGACCGTGAAGGCGACATACGGCCTGCCTTCGACGCGTCGGGCCTTGGCAGAACTGGGATAGCGCGTGTGCCGCTTGATCCAGGCACCCAGACGGGAGTCCCATTTGCTGGAGTCGCCGGAGCGAGACGTCGATCCGGCCGACTTCGGCGCGGCGGTCCTGGCCGCGGGCCGTGCGTCGGCGCTGGTGGCGGTTGCCGTCTTCGGCGGGGCTGCCTTCTCCTTCTTAGGCCGCGGCTTGGGCTTCTCGAGAGGCTTTTTCGCCTTGGCCGCGACCGGTTTCTTGTCTTTGACAGCTTCGACCGGTTTCGGCTGCGGCAAGGGAATGACGACGTCGGGCGTGACAGCCTCGGCAACATCGGGGACGACCTCATCCGGCGGCGGCTGATCGACCTCTTCAACCGTTTCGGTCTGGGTGGGTTCTGTCTCGTCTGGCGCGACCGCTTCCGGCGGCTCGACAACCGGCTCCGCCTTTTCGACCGGTTCTTCAGGTATCGGCTCGGTCGTCGGTGTCGGTTCGGTCTGATCTGGCGTCACCGCATCCAGCGCGGCGACCTGTTCTTCCACGGCCGGCATCACCACCATCGGTGCCATCTCGATCATCTGCGCGGGGGGGGGACCGCCATCCGCTTCGGTGACCATTGTGAGGTTCTGCACTGCATAGGCGACCGCGACATGGGCTCCAAGGACCAGCGCGGCAGCACCGGCCCACAAGCCAAGGTCGCGCCAACCGAAGCGCGACAACTGGACCGAGGGCACAGCGACCGCCTGCGTCATGGCGTCGGCGCACCCGTGGCTGCGGGCGCCGGAGAATTGGACGCGGGAGCCGTCTCCAGGCCGACCAGCGCGATCTTCAGATAGCCGGCACCGCGCAATAGGTTCATCGCCTCCATCAGGTCGCCATAGGCGACCGCCTTGTCGGCGCGCAGGAAGATGCGCGTCTGCTTGTCGCCCTTGGTCTTGGCGTCCAGCGTCGTGGCGAAAGCCGGGCGCGGCACGCTGTCATTGCCGATCGCCAGCGTCAGATCGTCCTTCAGCGTCAGGAACAGCGGTGTCTCGGGCCTCGGTGCGGGCGTTGCCGTCGAACCAGGCAGATCGACATTGACATCCACCGTGGCCAGCGGTGCCGCGACCATGAAGATGATCAAGAGCACCAGGATGACATCGATGAACGGGGTGACGTTGATCTCGTGGCTTTCCTCGAGATCATCATCCATGGCCTGTCGGATTCTGCTTCCCATGGCGCCTACTCCGCCGCCAGTGGCGTTGCCGGCGCAACGGTGCGGAAGTCCAGGTCGCGGCTGACCAGCCGTTCGACCCCGGCGGCGGCATCGGCGAGGATCTGCCGATAGCCGGCTATCGAGCGGGCAAAGACGTTGTAGATGACGACGGCCGGTATGGCCGCGACCAGGCCCATCGCGGTGGCCAGCAGCGCCTCGGCGATACCCGGCGCGACCACGGCGAGATTGGTGGTCTGCGCCTGCGAGATGCCAATGAAGGCGTTCATGATGCCCCAGACCGTACCGAACAGGCCGACGAACGGCGCTGTCGAGCCGATCGTCGCCAGCACGCCAGTGCCGCGCGACATGCGCCGCGCCGCCGCCGCCTCGATGCGCGACAGGCGCGACGTGACCCGTTCCTTGAGGCCATCGCCCGAAACATGATCGAGCGCGCCGGCCGAGAGTGCGGTCTCCTCCTCGGCCGCCCGAACCAGCAGCGCGCCGGGGCCGCCGCTGCGGTCAAGGGTACGGCTGGCCTGCTTCAGCGTGGCGGCCTCGCTGATCGCCCGCACGGCGCGACGGATGCGCAGCTTGCCGCCGAAAAGCTCCAGCGACTTGGCCAACCATATCGTCCAGGTGACGAGGGAGGCAAAGGCCAGCCCGATCATCACCGCCTTGACGACGATATCGGCCGCCATGAACATGCCCCATGGCGACAGGTCATGCGGCAAGGTCATCTCCATCGCCGTCGAAGGTCCGGCCTCGGCCGGCGCGGCCGTATTCGGCTGCGTGCCTGGCTGCGAAGGCGCCATTGTGGCCGGCGGAGCGACTGCCGGTGCGGCGGGTGCGGGTGCAATCGGCGCTGGGGCTGCGGGCACGGCGGGGGCTTCGACCGCCGGCGCGGCACCGGCGGGTTGCTCCTGGGCCATTGTGCTGCCGGCCGACAGGATGACGGATGCGACCAACGCCGCCAACAAACCAGTTCTCGACAACAGCTTCTTCCTTGTTCTCACAGCGGCCTGCCGCCTTTTATTTCCCGCCGCCGCATCAGATATTGTCACTGCACATAGCCGACAGGCTGGCCGGTGACGGGGTGCGCGAACACGCCCATCTCCACACCGAAAATGCCTTTCAGCACATCGCTGCGCATGATTTCGCCGGGCGTGCCGCGCGTCAGCAGCTTGCCGTCCTTCAGCGCGATCAGTTCGTCGCAGTAGCGCGCCGCCATGTTGGGATCGTGCAGCACGACGACGACACATAGGTCGCGTTTGCGGCTGAGCTCCTTGACCAGCCCGAGCACCTCGACCTGATGGGCGATGTCGAGTGCCGAGATCGGCTCGTCGAGCAGCATGACGCCGGCGTTCTGCGCCACCAGCATGGCGAGCCAGGCGCGCTGGCGCTCGCCGCCCGACAATTCGTCCACCAGCCGGTCGGCAAAACCCTCCATATCGGTCAGGGCCAGCGCCTCCTCGACATGCTGCCTGTCCTCGGCGCGGAAACGGCCAAGCGCGCCATGCCAGGGATAGCGCCCGAGCGTCGCCAGTTCGCGCACGGTCAGGCCGGTCGCCGCAGGGGTCGTCTGCGGCAGATAGGCAAGCGCGCGGGCAAATTCGCGGGCACCCCATTGCGGCAACGGACGCCTGGCGAAAGTGATGGCGCCTGAACTCGCCGGCTGCTGGCGCGCCATGAGCTTGATAAGCGTCGACTTGCCCGAACCATTGTGGCCGATCAGCCCATAGACGCGCGAGCGCTCCAGTTCGAGCGAAACCGGACCGAGCAGCGTCCGCTCGCCGACGGCAAAGCGTACGGCATCGATATGGAAGGCAGTCTGGGCATCAATTCCAGCCATGCTCATGGCTTTTCTCCAGTGCGGCCGCCCGCATTTCCAGATTCCGGCTTTCGACGGGTCATGCCCGGTTGACTATGAAACATGACCTTACTAGTCAACATTGAAGATGACTGCAACGATCAACAAATCGTCGCGACCGGCGATATCGGCACGGAATTGGGAAACAGGAGGCGCACCGGATGATTTCAGGACATGGACCGATTTGGCAGAACCGGATGGCGCGCAAGCGCCTGCTGATCGCAACGGTGTCGCTGCCGGCCCTGCTTGGCTGCGGCCATGCACTGGCCCAGGAGACGGTCACCACCACCCTGGACCCGATCAACGTCCAGGAACGTGTCGAAAGCGCATTCGGGCCGGTTAAGGGCTACGTTGCCACCAAGGGCTCCACCGGCACCAAGACCGACACGCCGCTGATCGAGACGCCGCAATCGATATCGGTCATCACCAGGGACCAGATGGAAGCGCAAGCCGTCGACAGCCTGAACAGCGCGTTGCGCTACACACCCGGCGCCACCGGCAATCTCTACGGCACCGACAATCGCGGCCTCGGCCTGCAGTTGCGCGGCATTTCGAACGCCAGCGGCGTCTTCTACAGGGACGGGCTGCAGCTCAAGGAGAGCAATTTCACCCTGTTCACCGCACTCGATTCCTATGGCGCGGAACGCTACGAGGTGCTGCGCGGACCGGCGTCGGTGCTTTATGGCCAGGCAAGCCCCGGCGGCATCATCAACTATGTCAGCAAACGGCCAACCGAGGAAAACCTGCGCGAGGTCGAATTCGGTGGTGGCAGCTTCAACCGGTATGAAGGCAAGTTCGACTTCAGCGGTGCCGTGAACTCCGACAAGTCGCTGCTGTTTCGCCTCACCGGTGCCGCTCACATGGGCGACACGCAGACCGATTTCGTCAAGGACGACCGCATCTTCATCGCGCCGGCGATCACCTGGCAGCCAGATGCCGACACCAGCCTGACCATCCTCGCCAACTATCAGCGCGATCGTTCGGGATGGGCGATGCAGTATCTGCCTGCCTACGGCGCGGTCATACCGGGCAAGGACGGCAAGCACCTGCCGAACAGCATGTTCGTCGGCGAACCCGGCTTCGACTCCTACAACAACGACCAGGCCTCGATCGGCTACGAATTCGATCACCGTTTCAACGAAACCTGGCAGGTTCGACAGCATGCCCGCTACGTCCACCTTACCCACACCGAGGAAGGCGTCTTTGGTGGCGGACTGACGGACTCGAACGGCCTGGAACCTTCAAGCGGCGACTACTACCGTTATGCAGATGCCGGTGGCACCAAGCTCAGCGGCGTCACCATCGATAACCAGGCACAAGCCGATTTCGACACCGGGCCGCTTGCCCACACGCTGCTCGTCGGCCTCGACTACAAACGCTATACTTACCGCGACTATGCCTCGGAAGGGACCGTCGAGGACGGTTTCAACGTCTTCGATCCGGTCTACGGCTACAAGATCGGTGATCTGACGCCCTACACCGATACCGACACCACCCAGCAGCAAGTTGGCCTTTATGCGCAGGATCAGATCAAGCTCGGCAACTGGCGGCTGACCCTTGGCGGCCGCCAGGATTGGTCGGACGCCAAGGTCTACGACAATCTGGCCGGTGGCTACATTCCCGAGCAGAAGGACAACGCCTTCACCAGCCGGGCGGGGCTCGTCTACCTCGCCGACAACGGGCTTGCGCCCTATGTCAGCTATTCCGAATCGTTCCAGCCGGTGGCGGGCGCCGACAGCGACGGCATCTGTTCGTGCCCGAGACCGGCAGACAATACGAGATCGGGCTGAAGTACCAGCCGACCGGCTGGAATTCCTTCATCACGGCCTCAGTTTTCGACTTGACCCGGCAGAATGTCGTGCGTTCCGGCAATGAGGGCTCACCCAACGATCTGTTCCAGACCGGGGAGATCCGTTCGCGCGGCGTGGAACTGGAAGCCGTGGCGAGCCTGGATGCGGGCCTCGATCTGAGAGCGGCCTACACCTACCTCGACACCAAGATCACCAAGGCGACCGCTGTCGAAGACGTCAACGGCGTCTGGGTCAGCAACGAAGGCAACATGCCCTTCGGCGTGCCGGCCCATTCCGCATCGCTTTGGGCCAATTACACCTTCATGAGCGGCAAGCTCGAAGGTCTCGGCCTGGGTGCCGGCGTCCGCTATGTCGGCTCGACCTATGGCGACGACGCCAACAGCTTCAAGGTTCCATCGGTCGTGCTCGCCGACGCGGCGGTGCATTACGCCTGGCAGAACGCCACGCTCAGCCTCAATGCCAGCAATCTGTTCGACAAACGCTACGTCGCCTCCTGCTTCTCCTCGGGCTTCGGCTGCTTCTACGGCGAGGGCCGCAGGATCA
Organism: Mesorhizobium sp. M0848; assembly: GCF_040319805.1. NCBI lineage: Bacteria > Pseudomonadati > Pseudomonadota > Alphaproteobacteria > Hyphomicrobiales > Phyllobacteriaceae > Mesorhizobium > Mesorhizobium sp. M0848. The sequence goes on from NZ_JAMYOM010000007.1 coordinate 261,547, forward strand.
ACGGTTCGGTGAAATACACATGGTAGAAGCAAGGTGGCGGGCCGACCCAAAATGGCGGCGCTGACACGGCGCCAGTATCTTGCCGGCCTCGCCGCGACCGGCCTCGCCTTGCCGGGCGGCATGGCACGCGCGGCACCTGCCCGCGTCGTCTGCCTGGAATGGACGTCGGCCGAAATCGTGGTCTCGCTCGGCCTGTCGCCGCTCGCCGTCGGCGACATCAGGGGTTATGGCGACTGGGTCCAGGGCCCGGCACTGCCGCAGGCCACCGTCGACCTGGGATCGCGCAGCGAACCCAATCTCGAACTGCTCCGGGAATTGCGGCCCGACCTGATCGTCGGCGCCTATGGCTATGGCTTGGACGAGAACAGCTTCACCAGATTGGCGCCGACCTTCAACGTGCCGTTCTACAGCGGCAAGGCTCCACCTTACGCGCAGGCGCAACAGGTGACGCTGCAGCTTGGCGACATGCTTGGCCGCAGGACGGAAGCAGGAAACCTTGTCGGGCGCATCGAAGCCTCGATCGCCCAAGCGCGTGCCAAGCTGGAGCGGGCGGTGCAGAAACCGGTCTGCGTCGTCAGCATGTTCGACGATCGCCATGTCCGCGTATACGGCGCCGGCAGCCTGCTGCAGGATGTCCTCGACCGGCTCGGCCTCGTCAACGCCTGGACCACCGCCACCAATGAATGGGGCTTCTCCACGGTCGGCATCGAGGAACTGGTCGCCGTCGGCGAGGCGCAACTGATCTCGCTCGATCCGATCCCGCCGCACGTCAGGATCAGGATTGCCCGCAGCTCGCTCTGGGCCAATCTGCCTTGCGTCAGGAGCGGCCGGGTGCGGACCATTCCGCCGGTCTGGCCGTTCGGTGGTCTTGCCGCCGCCGGGCGTTTCGCCGAATTCATGGCAGCGGCATGATCTCCCAGGCAATGTCCCTGCCGCGACAGCGCGACGGCATCGGTGCGCTTATCCTGCTGGCGGCCGTGCCCGCAGGCCTGGCGCTGATGCTGACCGTTTTCGATCTCATCCACCTTCTGCCTACGCACCTGTGGTGGCAGGCGCTCACCGCCCCCGACACATCCGATCCAGCGCAGTTGCTGTATCGCTATGCCTTCCTGCCGCGTGTCGCCGTCAGCATGCTGGCCGGCGCTGCACTTGGTCTCGCCGGTGCCATCATGCAGCATGTGCTGCGCAATCCGCTGGCCGAGCCGACCACGATCGGCACCAATGCGGGAGCGAGCCTCGCTTTGGCAGCAGCCACCCTCTATGCACCATGGCTGCTGGAGGGCGGCCGCGAAGGTGTGGCGCTGGCCGGCGGCGCGCTCGCCACCTCAGCCGTCTTCGCACTGGCGCGCGGGCGCAGCTTTTCGCCAGTGTCGATCATCATCGCCGGCCTCGTCGTCAGCCTCACTTTCGGCTCGGCCGGCGCGCTGCTGATGGCGCTCAACCGCGAATACACCGAGGAGCTGTTCATCTGGCAGAGCGGCTCGCTGGTGCAGAATGGCGACGCGGCGGTCGTTGTTCTGGCGCCGTGGCTGCTGGCCGGCATCTGCGCCGCGTTCCTGCTCTGGCGACCGCTCCGCCTGCTCGATCTCAGCGACGACGGTGCGGCATCGCTCGGCACCCGGCCGGCCGTCATCCGCCTTGCCGGCATGGCTGTCGCCGTCTCGCTCAGCGCGCTGGTCGTCGCCGAGGTGGGCGTCATCGGTTTCGTGGCGCTCGCCGCCCCGGCGCTGGCGCGGCTGGCCGGAGCGCGCACGCTTGGCCGCCGCCTGGTCTGGTCGCCGCTGGTCGGCGGCGCCCTGCTCTGGCTCACCGACCGGCTGGTGCAGCATCTGCCGTTCGCCGGCGAAATCCCCGCCGGCACCGCGACCGCTTTGCTCGGCGCACCGCTGCTGCTGTTCCTGTTGCCGCGAATGCGAACCACTCCCGAAAGGCAGACCGACATGATGTCGTCGGTACGCCTGCCGACAAACGGCCTGCCTTTGATCGCGGGCCTGCTGGCGCTTATCCTCGCGGTTGTCCTCGCCATCGGCTTTGGCCGTGCCGCAGGCGGTTGGCACTGGATCGCATCCGCGGATTTGACCGAGCTGCTTGCCCTGCGCGCGCCTCGCGTCGTCGTCGCCCTGTCGGCGGGCGTCCTGCTCGCCGTCGCCGGCACGCTGATGCAGCGCATGACCGGCAACCCGATGGCCGCGCCCGAGGTCCTGGGCATTTCCGGCGGCGCCTCTTTCGGCGTGCTGGCGCTGCTGCTGCTCAGCGACGGCTTCGACCGCGCGGCAATGCTCGGCGCCGCCCTCGCCGGCGCCATGCTGGCGCTGACGATCGTTGTTTTGGCCGGGCGGCGCAATGCACTGTCGCCGGAACGGCTGCTGCTTGCCGGCGTCGCCGTTGCCACTGTCGCGTCCGCCTTCGCCGCGCTGCTTCTGGCCAGCGGCGATCCGCGCATGGACTTCCTGCTCGCCTGGCTATCGGGATCGACCTATCGCGCAACACCCAATGATGCTTTCACCGCCGCAACGGTCGCGGTTGCCGTCCTCGCCCTGGCGCCACTGACGGCGCGCTGGCTCGACATCATGCCGCTCGGCGAAACCGCCGCGCGTGGCCTTGGCCTGCGACTGGGACGTGTTCGCGCCACATTGCTTGCGCTCACCGCATTGGCCACCGCAACCGCGACATTGGTCATCGGCCCGCTGAGCTTCGTCGGCTTGATGGCGCCGCACCTCGCACGCATGCTCGGCTTCCGCCGCGCCGTGCCGCAGCTTCTGGCCTCCGCCATGACAGGCGGGCTGATCCTCGTTGCCGCCGACTGGGCAGGCCGGACGCTGATCTTTCCCTGGCAAGTGCCGGCCGGCCTCATCGCCGCCTTCGTCGGCGGCCCCTATTTCATGGCGCTGATGTGGAAAGGCAGGCAATGAAGTCGGCCCTGGCATATTGCCGGCCCTGCCCTGCCGATTGTAAGCAGCGCCCATCGATGGCGGCCGGCGCCCTCGCCGCGTCCATCAAAACAGCTTGCGGTTCACCTCGATGATCAGACGTTTCCTTTCCTATTACGCGCCCTGGAAGGGGCTGTTCGCGCTCGACTTCTCCTGCGCGGTGCTGGCCGGTCTGCTCGAACTCGGCTTTCCCATGGCGGTCCGCACCTTCGTCGACCAGCTGCTGCCGCAGCAGGACTGGACGCTGATCATCATCGCGTCGGCCGGGCTGCTGGTGATCTATCTGCTCAACACGGTGCTGATGGCGGTTGTCACCTATTGGGGTCACATGCTCGGCATCAACATCGAGACCGAGATGCGGCGCAAGAGTTTCGACCATCTGCAGAAGCTGTCGTTCCGCTTCTACGACAACCACAAGACCGGCCATCTCGTCGGCCGTGTCACCAAGGACCTCGAGGAAATCGGCGAGATCGCCCATCACGGTCCCGAGGACCTGTTCATCGCCATCATGACCTTCGCCGGCGCCTTCGTGCTGATGTTCACCGTCAACATGCATCTGGCGCTGATCACGGCGGTGATCGTGCCGCTGATCGCCTGGGTGACGATGCGCTATGGCGACCGCATGGAGCGCAACTGGCAGGCGCTCTACCGGCGTGTCGGCGATTTCAACGTCCGCATCGAGGAGAATGTCGGCGGCATGCGCGTCGTCCAGGCCTTCGCCAACGAGGAGCATGAGCGCACGCTGTTCGCGCATGACAACCAGCGCTACCGCCAGACCAAGCTCGACGCCTACCGCATCATGTCGGCCAGCAATTCGCTGAACTATATGGGCATAAGGCTGATCCAGCTCGTGGTCATGATCGCCGGCAGCTACCTCGTCATTACGGGAGGCCTGAGCAATGGCGGCTTCGTCGGCTTCCTGCTTCTGGTCGGCGTCTTCGTGCGGCCGATCGAGAAGATCAATTCGGTGATCGAGACCTATCCAAAAGGCATTGCCGGCTTCCGCCGCTACACCGAGTTGCTCGACACCGAACCCGACATCGCCGACCGGCCAGGTGCCGTGACCGTAAGCGGCCTCAAGGGCGACATCGAATATCGCGGTGTGAGCTTCGGCTATGGCGACGGCAAGCCGGTGCTCAGGGATATCGATCTCACCATTCACGCCGGCGAAACCATCGCCTTCGTCGGACCGTCGGGCGCCGGCAAGACTACCATCTGCTCGCTGCTGCCGCGTTTCTATGAGGTCAGCGCCGGCGGGATCAGCATCGACGGCATCGATATCAGGGACATGACGCTCGCTTCGCTGCGCGGCCAGATCGGCATCGTCCAGCAGGATGTCTTCCTGTTCGGCGGCTCGATCCGCGAAAACATCGCCTATGGCCGTCTCGGCGCCTCCGACGAGGCCATCACCGATGCCGCGCGGCGGGCGCAGCTCGACGGCATGATATCGGGCCTGCCGGCCGGCTATGACACGATCATCGGCGAGCGCGGCGTAAAATTGTCGGGCGGCCAGAAGCAGCGGCTGGCGATCGCCCGCATGTTCCTGAAGAACCCGCCGATCCTCATCCTCGACGAGGCGACGTCGGCGCTCGACACCGAGACCGAGCGCGAAATCCAGAAGTCGTTGGCCGAACTTGCCGAGGGCCGGACCACGCTGGTCATCGCACACCGGCTGGCCACGATCCGCGGCGCCGACCGCATCGTCGTCGTCTCGGAGTCCGGCGTCGTCGAACAGGGTTCGCACAGCGAACTGCTCCGCGCCGGCGGTATCTATCGGCGCCTGCACGACGCCCAGCATCTGGTGTCGTCGCGCTGATCCACTATGGTGGCGGCCGAGGCAGGGAGCCCCGGATGATCAAGGCAACGCCCTTCGATTTCCCCTATGACGGCAGGCTGGTGGCCGAAAACACCGCGCTGATCGTCATCGACCTGCAGCAGGATTTCCTTTCGACATCAGGCTACTTCGCCAGGCAGGGCTATGACCCGTCGCCTCTAAGGGCGATCCTGCCGACGGTGAGCCGGTTGATCGCGGCCGCGCGCAAGGCCGGCGTCAGGGTCATCCACACGAGGCAGGGCTATCGGGCCGATATGGCCGATATGACGCCTTACGAAAAATGGCGCCGCAAGCGCGCCGGTCTCGACGGCACCGATATCCTGCTGCGCTCGGGCACGGGGTTCCAGATCGTTCCGGAGATCAATGTGGCCCCGCAGGACATCATTGTCGACAAGACCTGCAACAGCGCCTTCATTTATACGGATTTCGAGCTTGTCCTGCGCGCGCAAGGCATCACGCATCTCATGTTTTCCGGATGCACGACGGATGTCTGCGTCCACACCACGCTGCGCGAAGCCTGCGACCGGAATTTCCAATGCCTGACGATCTCGGACGCTTGCGCCAGCGGCGACAGACAAGCGCACGAAGCAGCGCTTCACATGGTGACGGTTGAGGATGGCGTCTTTGGCGCGCTCGCTGATTCCAGCGCTGTCATTGAAGGCCTGTCGCGATTGTCGGGCATGGCGAGTTAGGGCGCCAAGATCAATGCCGGCGGGACAGCACCCCCCTCTGGCCTGCCGGCCATCTCCCCCGCAAGGAGGGAGATTGGCTGTCATCTCGGCTTTCACTAATCGCCAACGTGGCAAGACGAGCGCTGCGGGTGAAGCTGTCGATCTCCCCCCTTGCGGGGGAGATGTCCGGCAGGACAGAGGGGGGTGTTAAGGATCTCGGCGTTACCGGAATAGCTTTCATTCCGTAGGCCAGAACTCAGCCCGTTGCGCGCGTCTCCAATCCTGCACGAGACGCATATGCCCCAGGCTGGAATGCCTCGTGTTCGCGACGCGCCAGCGAATTGCGCAGCAGGGCGATGGTTTCCCGGCCGACCGTTGCGATCTCACGCGGCGTGTCGACGCCGACAATCATGAATTCATCGATCCCGAGGGCTGCATAGGCAAGCAGCGACAGGGCGGCCTGGGCTGGCGGCCCGGCAACATCGACTGCCTTGTGGCCGGAGGCGGAAGCACCTTGGTGAATCCCGACCGGAAGCGCGAAGCGCAGCTTGCCGGCCCGGCCATGTTCGGCGGCCGAGCGGCGCACCCGCTCCATCAATTGCCGGATCTCATCGATCGAGCCCGGTGCCAATTCAAAGACATCGGCATGCCGGCCGGCAACTTTGAGTGCCGTTCCGGACTGCCCGCCCATGCGGATGACCAGGTCGGCGCCGTGCGGTCCCTTGCGCGGCACGTAGCCGCCCTTGATGCTGTAGAACGTTCCTTCGTGGTCGAAGGGCCGGTCGTTCGACCACAGCCGCTTCAGCAACACCAGATATTCGTCTATGCGCTGCCAAATGACGGTGTGCCCGACCGGCCGTGTTTCGGCGTCGGCGTCGCTCAGCGGCTCGCTGATCATCCTCAGCGCCAGGCGTCCGCCGCTTTTCCTGTCGATCGACGCCAGTTGGCGGGCTGCCACGGTCGGTTCGACCACGCCCGCCCAATGGGTGAGCACGACTTCCAGCGACGAGGTGCGATCGAGCACTTGGGCCGCAAGATCCATGTTGGTCAGCAGCCCGGCCGAATCGTCGACGACGATCTTGCGGAAGCCGCCATCCTCGATCAGCCCGAGCTTGGTCGCGGTCTCGGCAAAGTCGTAGAAAAAGGGAACCGCGGCATCGGCGGTCTTACCCGGAATATGCGTGAACTCGATCGGCATTGCCATGTCCTCCGTTGTGTCGGGCGCGCGAAAGCACGCCGAGGATTCGGTTCATTCAACTCCGATTGCCTGAAAGCGGTGGGCAGCTAACCCCGGTCGATCTGACGACTCAGGGAATAAGGCCCAGAACAACTGCCCCGGTGAACACGAACGCAAGGGCAAAGACGAGATAGGCGAAAGCCCCGGCATAGGCCGGGCGAAAGGCCTGGGCATTGGCCGACCGCTGAGCGCTGCGATCCGTCTGGGCGTTCTGGATGTAGGACATATCGACCTCCGTCTCGGCGATTAATCTATAAAACTGGTAGACTTTGTCGATTGCTATTTTTGGGCTAAAGACAGAATAATTTTCTCCTATGATGCCGGAAGTTGGTAGGCACTTGCTTAGAGGGAGCGCTCGGACGGCCGATCCATATGGCGCGTCCGTTTTTTGCTTCTGCGTCCGAATGGACCTATGGCCTTGCCCTCGCTGCGCTCAATTCGTGGATTGGCCGCCCGGCACGGGCGCGGTAGCATCGCCCAACCAGCAAAGCGAAATCGTCACACAGGGGCAGAAAAATGGGCACAAGACTGGCCGGCAAGGTCGCCATCATTTCGGGAGGAGCGACGGGAATGGGCGGAGCGGCTTCGGAGCTGTTCGCCGCCGAAGGCGCCAAGGTGGCGATCATCGACCGCAACGGCGAGGCGGCCGCCGCAACCGCAGCGGCGATACGCGCGCGGGGACAGATAGCCGAGCATTTCATCGCCGACGTCTCCGACGAAGCCCAGGTCGAAACGGCGGTGAAGGGTGCTATCGAAAAACTCGGACCGGTCACCGTGCTGTTCAACCACGCCGGCACCATCGTCATCAAACCCTTCCTGGAGACGACGGTCCAGGAATGGGACTGGCTGCATGCCGTCAATGTGCGCTCGATGTTCCTGATGACGCGCGCCGTTTTGCCCGGCATGATTGCGGCCGGCGGCGGCTCGATCGTCTGTACTTCGTCGATCTCGGCGGTGGCGGCGACTCCCAACGAAGTGCTCTATGACACCACCAAGGGCGCTTGCCACATGTTCGCCCGCGCCATCGCCGTCGAGTTCCGCGACCGCAACATCCGCTGCAATGCGGTCTGCCCCGGCTTCATCCGCACGCCGCACGGCCTGCGCGAGGTCGCCGACCTCGGCAGGCTCGGCGTCGACGTCTCCGACGCGGCGCTGGCCGCGCAGCAGGGCCGCATCGGCGAACCGGAAGAGGTGGCGAGGGCAGCGCTCTACCTGGCCAGCGACGAGTCGAGCTTCGTCAACGGCACGCATCTGTTTGTGGATAACGGCTTTACCGCGATGTGAGACGCTCAAAGAAGGCGCGAACTTGGCAGGATGCGGGTTCCTCGCCCCCACGAATGGGGGGAGAGGTGGCTCGGCGAAGCCGAGACGGAGAGGGGGAATGGCTCGACCTTGCCTTGCTTCGGCGACAACTCGCCAGCGTCGCAGGCCTCTCTCCGACCGCTTCGCGGCCACCTCTCCCCGCTTTGCGGGGCGAGGAACCCAAGCTTTGCTACCGCTCTTCCCGCCGAAACGGCTTGAGCAGCGCCGACGGTGCCACCGCGTTGCGCGACATCACCGCCATGGCGACGATGGTGAAGATGAACGGCAGCATCAGGAACGCCTCGTAGGGGATGTGTCCGAGCCCGCTGGCCTGCATGCGCAGCTGCAGCGCATCGACGAAGGCGAACAGCAGTGCCGCACCCGCCGAGCGCCACGGATCCCAGCGGCCGAACACGACCAGCGCGATCGCCACCCAGCCGCGCCCCGACACCACGCCGAAGGTGAAAGCGTTGAACTGCGCCATCGACAGGAAGGCGCCGGCCAGCCCCATCAGCGCCCCGCCGAGGATGACTGCCTGGAAGCGCGTGGCGGTGACACTGACCCCCGCCGAATCCGCGGCGCGCGGGTTTTCGCCGACCATGCGCACCGACAGGCCCCATGGCGTGCGGTAGAGCACGAAGGCGGCGAGCGGAATGGCGAGGATCGCCATGTAGACCAGCGCGAACTGGTTGAACACCGCCGTCCCGAGCACCGGGATGTCAGACAGGAGAGGGATCGGCAGCGTCTGAAAACCCTTGATGCTGGGCGGCACTGATTGCTGGCCGAAGATCAGCCGGTAGAGGAAATAGGCGAGGCCCGACGAGAACAGCGTCACGCCGATGCCGCAGACGTGCTGGCTGAGGCCGAGCGCCACGGTGAACAGCGCATGCAGCGCGCCCATCAGCATGCCGGTGAGCACCGCCGCCAGCACGCCAAGCCACAGGCTGCCGGTGAGGCTGGCGGCGGTGAAGCCCGTCATCGCCGACAACAGCATGATGCCTTCGATGCCGAGATTGAGCACGCCGGCCCGCTCGGAAAACATTTCGCCGAGCGTCGCGAAAGCCAGCGGCGTGGCAATGCGGATGATCGCGGCCAGGAAGCCGACCTGGAATATTTGTTCGAACACCGCGCTCATCGGGCAACTCCGACGCGACGGATGCGATAGGCGGTGAACAGCAGCGCCACAAGCATGGCAAGCAATGCGGTGCCCTGGATGACGTCGCTGAGGAAGGCCGGCACGCCGGTCGCCCGCGACATCGCCTCGGCGCCGGTCATCACGGCGGCAAGGAAGATCGCCGCCGGCACGACGCCGAGCGGATTGAGCCGCGCCAGCATCGCAACGACGATGCCGGAATAACCGTAGCCCGGCGAGATGTCGCTCATCACCTGGAAATGCACGCCGCCGACCTCGCCGACGCCGGCCAATCCGGCCAGCGCGCCGGACAGCAGCGCCGTCGAGATCAGCACCCGCTCGACGTGGATGCCGCCATATCTGGCGGCTTCCGGGTTTTCGCCGGTGACCCTGATCCTGAAGCCGAGCGTCGTGCGCACGATCAGGAACCAGATCAGCGGCGCCGCGATCAGTGCCGCGACGACGCCGAGATGCAGCCGCGTGCCTTCGAGCAGCACCGGGAAATTGGCCGAATCCTCGATCGGCGGCGAGATCGGATAGCCGCTGAAACTGTCCTTCCACGGCCCCTCGATCAGCGCCATCAAGGCGTAATAGATGACCGAGTTGAGCAACAGCGAACTGACGACATCATCGACCTTGAATTTTACTCTGAGCGTCGCCGGCACCAACGCGACTGCGGCTCCCGCTGCGGCGCCCGCCACCGCCATCAAGACCATGGCGAGCGGCCCCGGCATTGGAATGGCGCCGACAAAGCAGCTGGCCACCGCGCCGGCAAGCAATTGCCCTTCGGCGCCGATGTTCCAGAATTTTGCTCGGAAGGCGACCGCGACCGCCAGTCCGGTGAAGATCATGGGTGTTGCACGCACCATCGTTTCGGTGATCGCATAGCTGTCGCCCAGCGACGCCGTGAACATCACGCCATAAGCTTCGAGCACGCCGGGGCCGGCCAGCGCAATAAGGCCGCTGCACAAGATGAGCGTTGCTCCGATCGCGAGCAATGGCAGAGCGAGGTTGAACCAGGTCGGCGTCGAGCTGCGGACCTCCAGGCGAAACATCAGCTGTGGCCCTCCGCCCCGGTCATCATCAGGCCGAGCCGTGCGATCGTTGCATCGGCGCTGTCGAGCGTGCCGACGATGCGGCCCTCATACATCACCGCGATGCGGTCGCAGAGCACCAGCAGTTCTTCGAGATCCTCGCCAATGACGACGATGCCGCAGCCCTTGGCGCGCATGTCGAGGAATTTTTCGTGGATGAAGCGGGCGGCTCCGATGTCGAGGCCGCGCGTCGGCTGCGAGACAACAAGCACCTTCGGATCGAAGGCAAGCTCGCGTGCCAACAACGCCTTCTGCAGATTGCCGCCGGACAGCGCCCCGGCGCGGGTCATCGGCCCGGGGCACCTGATATCATAGGCCTTGATCTGCGCCTCAGTGAAGGCGCGGATCGCATCGGGCTTGAGCAGGCCCCTGCTGCTGAACGCTGTGGTGCCGATGCGCGGCAGCACCATCGAATCGGCCAGCGGCAGATTGGTCACCAGTCCGGTCGTCATGCGGTCTTCCGGGATACGGCCAAGTCCGAGCGCCTGCACCTCGCGCGGCGAGAACCGCGAGACCTTTTGGCCGGCAATCGTCATCCGGCCGGCATCGGGCGCCCGCACGCCGGAGATCACCTCCGCCAGCGCCCGCTGGCCATTGCCCGACACCCCGGCAATGCCGAGGATTTCGCCGGCACGGACGGCAAGCGATACGTCGCGCAGCGCCGTGCCCGAATGATGCGAGGTTGAGATACCGTCGAGCGTCAGCACATCAGCACCCGGCGCCGATGGTCCCCGCGCCGGCGGCACGATCTCATGGCCGCACATCAGTGTTGCCATCTCCGAGGATGTCGTGTTGGCCGGGTCATCGACGCGGCCGGCAACGCGGCCATGCCGCAGCACCGTGCAGCGATGCGTCAGCGCCCGCACCTCGTTGAGCTTGTGCGAGATGAAGATGATGCCGAGACCTTGCGCCGCCATAGAACGCAACGCCGAAAACAGCCCGTCGACCTCGCTTGGCGCCAGCACCGCCGTCGGCTCGTCGAGGATCAGCAGCCTGGCGCCACGAAACAGCGCCTTGACGATTTCGAGCCGCTGCTGCTCGCCGACCGACAGCGCCGAGACCGGCAGGTCCGGGTCAAGCACCAGCCCATGCTGGCGGCCGATCTCGGCCAGCCGCGCCAGCCCGCCGGCGCGGTCGATCCGTCCTGTCTTGCCGGGAATGCCGATGAGCAGGTTTTCCAGCACCGTCAGCCGCGGCGCGAGGTGAAAATGCTGGTGCACCATGCCGATGCCGGCGGCCAGCGCATCGGCGGAACTGGTGATCCGCACCGTCTGGCCCTGGATGAGAATCTCGCCGGCGTCGGGCGCATAGGCGCCGAACAGCACATTCATCAGCGTCGTCTTGCCGGCGCCGTTTTCGCCCAGTAGCCCGAGGATCTCGCCGGGCGCGACGCTGAGATCGACGGCCTCGTTCGCCTTGACGGCGCCAAAGCTCTTGGTGATGCCGCGCATTTCGATGAGTGGGGCGGACAAGGATGCTCCTGCGGAGAGAGGCTCTGCTTCACCCTCCCCCTTGTGGGGAGGGTCGGCTCGCAGTCGGAGCGAAGCGGAGATTGCGAGACGGGGTGGGGATGCGCCCTACGAGGAGGGGGCCCCCCCCCCCCCCCGCCCGCCCCCCACACCCCCCCCCCCCCGCCCCAAGGAGAAAAAAAAAAAAAAAAGCAGCA
>NZ_JAMYOM010000008.1:0-249653 GCF_040319805.1 Mesorhizobium sp. M0848
GTGCACTTGTTTCCCACCCGCTTCCACACCTGTTTTCCCACACCTCCATATTTCTTCCCCTTTTGTGGCCCGCTGATCCCCTTAAATCTTAACCCCCCTAAAAAAAAACCGCGGCGCTTTGCGCCCCCGCTTCCGTCTCGGGAGGAGACTTGTACTTTAGGCAGCGGTCTTGGCCTCGATCTGCTTGGCCTTGGCCGAAGACGCCGTAATGGCGATCTTGCGCGGCTTCAGCTCCTCGGGGATGTTGCGCTTGAGGTCGACGAAGAGCAGGCCGTTCTTCAGCGAGGCGCCAACGACCTCGACGTGGTCGGCAAGCTGGAAGCGGCGTTCGAAAGCCCTCGAGGCAATGCCGCGATAGAGCAGCTCAGAGCCTTCGCCGGTGCCCTCGTCCTTGCGCTCACCTTTCACGGTCAGCACGTTGCGATGGGCTTCGATCGAGATTTCCTCGTCCGAGAAGCCGGCAACCGCCATCGAGATGCGGTAGGAATCCTCACCGGTGCGCTCGATGTTGTAGGGCGGATAGGTCTGCGCGCCATCCGGCTGCGCGAGCGAATCGAGCATCGTGAAGAGACGATCGAAGCCGACGGTAGAGCGATAAAGCGGGGAAAAATCAACGTGACGCATGAGGTGTTCTCCTGTTGAGCAACATGGTTTGCGTATGGCCGGTGCGAAACCCTTGAGCGGCGTTTCGGGTGGGCCAGCGGCCCCGACATTGGCGACCGCACGAGACATTTGGGGAGCGCTGGAAAGCATTTCAAGATTTCACCTGGCGGCAAAAGCCACGGCGGCCGGCCCCTTGATGAACGGCAGATGAACCGGCACTTCGGCGCGCGTTCAGGCAGCCGGCGCTAGGGTGCATTTCAGGATCAAGGATTGGCGGCGCCGATTGCACAACAGGCACCGCAACGAGGCCGACCGGGTGTAACGTCCCTTCCTCCCGGATCGACAGAGGCCGGAAGCACGCTTTCGAGCGGCTTCCGGCCTTCCCTGGTGCAGCCTCCCCTTCACCGGGAATTCCTTGGCTTTTGGCGCATGGGCGTTTATCACCTTAGCGGAGCCGGCCAGCGCAGGCGGGCATGCGAGACGCCGAGCACGAAGCGCCGAATGACGGATCTTTTCACCGAAAACTCCCTTTTTCACGAAATCGAGGGCAATCCGCGGCCGGAAAATGCCACCGGCGGCTTCTTCACCACGCGTGACCGCAAGAATATCCGCTACGGCCTGTTCGGCGCAGTCGCTCGCCCGATGAAGGGCACCGTGGTCCTGCTCACCGGCCGCAACGAGTGCATCGAGAAATATTTCGAAACCATCCGCAACCTTGCCGATCGCGGCTTTGGCGTCGCCACCCTCGATTGGCGCGGCCAGGGCGATTCCGACCGGCTGATCCGCGATCACCAGCGCGGCTACGTCAGCAGCTTCCGCGACTACACCGCCGACCTCGAACAATTCTTCGAGGAGATCGTGCTGCCCGATTGCCGCGGACCGTACTACATCCTCGCCCATTCGGCAGGTGCCTTGATCACCCTGCTTGCCGCCCCGTCGATGGTGAACCGCATCCGGCGCATGGTGCTGATCGCGCCCTTCCTGACGCTGCCCGACCTGCCGGTCTCGATCTCGACGGTTCGCCGCGTCTGTTCTCTGTTCTGCGCTCTCGGCCTCGGCCGGCTCTACGCCGCCTGGGGTCCGCGGCCGAGGGTAACGGCCCCTTTCGAGACCAACAAGCTGACATCGGACCCGGAGCGCTATCGGCGCAACACACGGATCTACGAAGAATACCCGCAACTGGCGCTTGGCGGGCCGACGATCCGCTGGCTGCAGGCAGCCGCGAAAGCTTCGGAAGCCGTCAGCGACCCCGATTTCATGGCTCGGATCCAAGTCCCGCTGCTGATCATCGCCGCCGGCGCCGACCAGGTCGTCTCGACCAGGGCCGTGGAAACCTACGCCAGGCGTCTGCGGCTCGGTTCGCTGCTGATGATCGATGGCTCCCGCCACGAAATCCTGCAGGAAGCCGACATCTACCGCGAGCAATTGCTCGCCGCTTTCGACGCCTTCATTCCCGGGAGCGACGACCCCACAGCCTGACAGGCGCCGGTCGCTGGCCCGCTCCCCAAGGGGTGCCGCCGGCAGTAAAACGACTGCTTCAAGCGGTCGGCATCACCTGAATGGCAGCGGACGCTCGTTTAGCCGCGCAAGGCGGCCATGGCGGCGGCATGAAGCTCCGGCGTCGCCGCGGCGAGCACATCGCCGCCCTGTTCCGCCGGCCCGCCATCGAATGTGGTGACGACGCCGCCTGCCTTTTCGATGATCGGGATCAGCGCCACGATGTCGTAGGGCTTCAATCCGGGATCGGCGACGATGTCGACGCTTCCCGAGGCGATCATGGCGAAGGCATAGCAATCGGCGCCGTAGCGGGCGAGCTGGATCTGTCTTTCGAATGCATCGTAACGGTTGCGCGCCTCGCCCTTGAACAGGGCCGGCGTGGTGGTGAACAGCGTCGCCTGGTCCAACTTCGTCGTCTTGCGGGTCGTCAGTTTTCGCGGCCCGCCTGGCCCCTCATAATGGGAGCCCGAGCCGTTGGCGTAGAACAGCTCGCCGGTGAAGGGTTGCGCCATCATGCCGGCAACGGCGTCGCCGTCGATCGTCAGCCCGACCAGTGTGCCCCACACCGGCAGGCCGGAAATGAACGCGCGCGTACCGTCGATCGGATCGATCACCCAGACGTGCCGGCTCGAAATGTTCTCGCTGCCATGCTCCTCGCCTAGAATACCATGATCGGGATACTCAGCAGAGATCAGCGCCCGGATGGCGCGCTCGGCCTCGCGATCGGCCTCGGTGACCGGATCGAAACTGCCCTGTTCCTTGTTGGCGACCGCACCTTGGCTGCGAAAGCGAGGTAAGGTCTCCGTCGCTGCCACCTGCGCGATGCGGCGCATGAAATCGACACTGATGTCCAACTGATTCTCCCGCACTGCAGCATGTCCGAGCCGTGCTCTGCCGCCAATTTCGTACCAAAACAAGAGTGTTCGACGGCTTTTCCGCGACGGCATCTGTTGCCCGGATGTCACACAAGCGTCGTCGAAACGCAATTTCCACATCAGAGTGAATTAAAAAAGCCTGAAGGTCGCTTGACATTTGTGCAGCGCACAATACCCTTGATCTCGGACAGGGTTTCCTGTCCATGCCCTCCTTGGGCGTTTCCTCCCTAGACTTCGACCGTATCGTGCAAACGATGCGGTCTTTTTTTACGCCGCGATTTCACTCTGCGGCCAGCGGCCGGTCGGCTCACTCCGCGGCCAGCGGCAGGTCGATAAAATGATGGTCGGGCATCGACATCAGGTCGGCTGAGAACCGCGTCAGGTCGTCGGCCAGCGCATCGAAGCCGGCGGCCTTCTCGAATGTCCGCTCGTTCATGTAGAGCCCGCGATTGACTTCGATCTGCAGCGCATGCAAATGGCGCGCCGGGCGGCCGTAATGCTCGGTGATGAAGCCGCCGGCATAGGGCTTGTTGTGGGCAACCGAATAGCCCATGGCGCTGAGCAGGCCGATCGCGGTCTCGGTCAGGGCGGCGGTTGCCGAGATGCCGAAGCGGTCGCCTATGATGAAGTCGGGCCGCAGGCCGCTGTCGCCGACCCGGATGCTCGCCGGCATCGAATGACAGTCGATCAGCACGGCAAAGCCGAACCGCGCATGGGTTCTGGTCAACAGCCGCTTCAGCGTCTCGTGATAGGGCTTGTAGACGGCCTCGATGCGGGCGATCGCTTCGGCCAGCGGCAGGCGGCCGGAATAGATGTCGAGCCCCTCGCCCACCAGCTTCGGCACCGTGCCAAGCCCGCCGGCCACCCGCGCCGAGCGGATGTTGCAGAAGGACGGCACCGGCTCGGCGAACATGCGAGGATCGAGCTCCCACGGCTCGCGATTAACGTCGAGGTAGGCGCGCGGGAAATTCGCCGCCAGCAGCGGTGCGCCGAGCGCGACGGCGCCGCCGAACAGCTCATCGACGTAGCAGTCCTCGGACCGGCGGATGGCGTTGCGGTCCAGCCTTGCCATGGCAAGGAAGCGCTCCGGATAGTAGCGGCCGCTATGCGGTGAGTTGAAGAGGAAGGGGACGCGCTGCTCGACGCCCGACCGGATTTCGAAGGGTGGAAAGACCGAAAAATCCTCGGCTGCCGTCTTCAATTTGAACGAACCCGAAAACACCAGTGCATCATGATGTGAAAGTGCCACCTTGCAAGCCTCGTGTCCAGCATTTCGGCCGCAGCACACGCCCGGCAAATATGGATCATCCCCGTCAGCGTTCACTTGATGTTTACCCTCACCTCCTCATATACAGGATGGTTAACGGGCTTGCCCAACGGCAATCTCGGGCGGGTGATTCGGACGGGATATCATGGCACGCATTCTTCTGGCGGAAGACGACGACGATATGCGTCGGTTCCTCGTCAAGGCGCTGGAGCGCGCCGGTTACCAGGTCAGCGATTTCGACAATGGCGCCAGCGCCTATGAGCGGCTGCGCGAGGAACCGTTCTCGCTGCTGTTGACCGACATCGTCATGCCGGAGATGGACGGCATCGAACTGGCGCGCCGCGCCACAGAGATCGATCCTGATTTGAAAGTCATGTTCATCACCGGTTTCGCCGCCGTTGCGCTGAACCCTGATTCCAAGGCGCCGAAAGACGCCAAGGTGCTGTCGAAACCGTTCCATCTGCGTGACCTCGTCAACGAGGTCGAGAAGATGCTGCAGGCGGCCTGAGCCGTTTTTCAAGCGAGGCGCCGCACCTCTTCGCCACTGCGGCGAGACGACGCCTTCTTTCCTTTTTCCTGCTATTGACGCGCTGGATCAAAAATGGTGTATGCGCGGCTTCGGATGGGCGTGTAGCTCAGCGGGAGAGCACTGCATTGACATTGCAGGGGTCACAGGTTCAATCCCTGTCACGCCCACCATTCGAAGCCAATGAAAAATATGACTAATTTTAGGACGAGCTGTTTTCGCTTGCGTTATGGTTGCTGCCTCAGCAATCACATAGCAATCAGGCGGGCGGGATAAAGCGGGAATAGGACGGATTGTTCCGGCAGCATGGAGGTCGCCTCAGCATACCGGCTCGTAGGTGGTTTTTCTTCACAGGGCGTTGCATAATCAGCGCATAGCAGTCCGATCACACGGAGAGCCAAAAAGCCCAGCGCACCGAGCTCCTATCGGCCCATTAGATGGCTGTTATCCACTCCACCAACCCTGCTGTTAAAAAACATTCTTGCCTGCCTCTTGTAGAGTGCACAGGACACACCCCATCTCAGGTAGAGAAGAAAAAAGGCGATAGGCCTTATAAACAGATAGCGAGCCCGGCCTCCTGTAAAGGACCGGACCAAGGGGGAACGGCCCCACCGCAAGCGCGGGACATCTGATCAAACCCACAACCCTTAATCCGGGAGTGGCGATGGTCGATGTTCGGAAGCCTCCAAACCACCATCGTCGCTCTCAAAATGAGAGCACAATCATGTCGAATCCACACACTGGGTTGGATCAAGCAATCCTTGATCTGATTGCGTATTTTGCCAAACGCGATCGGCTTCTTCTGCCACGCCTGCTGCGAGCCCCGAAGAAGCGAGCGAGATCTCCCCACTATTCAGACTCAGCCCTCCTGCGTCCTCCGCAAGCCGCCAAAGTGCTGAAGGTCAGACCGAAGACGCTCGCCAACTGGCGGGTCTCCGGGATGGGGCCTGCGTTCACCAAGTTGGGCGGAGCTATCGTCTACCGTTATTCGGACCTGCAAGCATTCATCGCGAAAGGCTCGCGTTCAAGCACGTCGGACAAGGGAGCGGCGCAATGAACGCCGAACGGAACTCGACTGAGGAAGAGAATCTTCGCGTTACGCGAAGTTTGACGGAAGCCTCCCAAGATATGGCCGACTCAACGTCGGATCGCGGGATACCGACGCTTGAGTTTGTGAAAAGCGATCCAATCCGCGCGCTGGTCTTGTGCAAGCAGGCTCGCATCTCTTTTGAGAAGACCACCAAAGAAGTAGACATTGAGCTCTGCCAAGCTTGCTTTGTGGCCATGGACGAGTTCGATCACGATCACAGCAAATGGCGGGAGTTCGTCAAGCACATCAATGAGTCAGGTTTGCTGGGACGCAAGATAAAGCCAGACAAATCGTCCAACCGAAAGAACACGATAGTTGTGCGGTTTGTTTTCGGATTCAGAAAGAGCTACGACCGAGCCTACAAAGTAGCCCGGGTCTTGGATTTCATGCGCCTTGAAACAAGTGATCCGGAGGTTGTGCGGTCCAGGATCGAGGAGGCTGGTGGTATCGAAAATCTCTATCAAAAAGCCGTCGAGACTCTGCCTTACTTGGGAAGGGACAGGGAGACCAAGGAGAAGATGCGATCCGCGTATGCGAACAGAGATCACAAATCCTTGGCTCTGTTAGTTGGCAAGAGGTCTACTGTCTTTGATGAGCTGGACAGCGGAGAGAACGATGAAAATGAGCCTTCGGATCTAGAGTCTTCGGCGACGATACCGCCGATCGAAGAGTTTATGATCGAGGTCACACGGAAGCAGTTTTCGAAACTAATCTCTATGGATTGCGGTGAGCAGCGACGTCTCATCATCGAAACCGTCGGTGAAAGGGATGACGGCTGGAAACGGTTCAAACTGGTTCGTTTTGGTCCGGTCCACCGCACGATCCGATCCGATAGTCACGATATCGATGATGGGATCCCCTTCTGATCACGAAACGAAGAACGGCTGATCAGGGAGGCCGCGGATAGGGCTTGCAACTCCGCGTAAAGCCAATTGAGGGCTGCGGTAGGCTGATCCGTTGGATGCGCCTCAAGACGCCCGCACGAAAGAGAACCCCAAACTGCAGGCTCCTTTTGGGACCTGCAGTTTGGTGGGCGTTGGGTTGAGAGCTGTCTCACCAACCCCGACGTCCAAACATCTACATAGGCATCGCGAAGATGAAGCTCTCTAAGTTCATCTACGAGCACGAAGCAGACATCCGCGATCGGCTGAAGGCCATCGTTGCAGAGGCCGCTGCGGCGGCAGGGAGGGTCGGGTGGGCAATTCCATGAAAGAAGGGGATAGGCATCGCAGGCGCAGGAGGACCGTAGAAAAGGTCGAACCCATGCGGTTCCCTCCGACTGAGGAACTTCTTCAGCAAGGCGGGGTGAACGCGGCAATAGACGATCTCGGACGAAATTTAGGTGCTCTTGGCAGGCTACATCGCCTCGAGCATCGCAAGGCTGTTGCCTGTGGCTACTATCTTGCTCGCATATTGCAGGCAGTGCCCGACCTTTGGCGCGATTTCTGTCACCGGCCAGACTGGGTCGGCAAGCCGAACAGGCCTCGTCTTGAAGAGCCCTCTAAGGCGATCGATCATGTCTTCAGACTATCCTGTGGTTTGGATTCGCCAGTCGGGCAGAAAAGGGCGTCTAAGCTGAAATTTGCCCTCGCTGATGCATGGGAGGCCAATGTTCTGCCTGCCGAGATTCCTGAGTGGCTCAAGCAAAAAGGTGGGGTCGAGAAGGCGTATAAAGCGAGACGTGCGCGGCTGGCGTCTGAGAAGGCTGGCATATCTCCGGTGAATGGGCCAAGGCGCGCCGCCAGAACCGACACTGACGCTCCATCGCTGGTTTTCTCCGATGAATATCAACTCGCCCGCCTTAGGCGCATTGGAAAAAAGGCAGACGTGTGGATGTTGGTGCGTCAATCGGCAGCTGATCCGTCTAAACTGGACGTTGTGCATGTGAAGCGCTCGAAGATCGGCCATCTTCGCTGGCCACTGCATGACAACACCCCGTTGTAGCACCCTTTTAGTCGCCACCGGCCACCGACCATTGATCACATGACCACCAACCATGCGTTCAATAACAACCGCATTCGAGAAAGTCATGGCTTCAAAACCGATTATAAGATGGAAGACCTTTGTGTGGGCGCATCACCAGTTCGATGAGAAGGTGAAACGATATGCGCTCACTAAGCGCGGCCGCGAGGGCGACTTCGCTTTAAGCGAACCCATACGGGAGAATTTGGCAGACCGTGCCTCAAGTTCTCTTAAAGCGATGAATTGTAGGGCAAGGAGCGAGTTTTGCCGGGCGGCCAGGAACGTCATGAAGGCCGCAGTCAAACCGACGCCAGAACGGCCTGCCTTTTTCCTTACGCTATCGCCGATCGATTTCGTAACCACCGCTGCCGATGCAGAAACATACGATTGGTCGGTCCTGCAAAAATGGGCAGAGAAAGTGCTCAAAGGATTTTGCTACTTTGGCATCGTCGATGCAGCGCCGTATGCCAACACCCCTAGAGGGCGTGAGAAGGTTGTATCGTGGCATATCCACGCCATTGTGTGGGGCGCGAGCCGTGAAGAAATGGAGGCGTTGAAGGACTCCGTGAATGAACGGTACGGATCGCTCTTGCCAAATCGCGAGGCAGCGCATTTCCGTGTTCGTAGTAGCTGGAAGGGCCTTCGTCAGAGCCTCATCTACATGCTCAAGGCACCCCTAAAGACCTATCGGGTTTACCCGGTCAAGGGGCCCGACGGGCGACCGACCGGGAGATACAGACAACGAAAGGGCTGGCATCGGTCAGGTGAAGCTGCTGCCGTTTGCCGGTTTATGCACGGCGCGGAGATCGACAAGCTGTGCGTCGCCGGACTAGGCGGTCGGGAAGTTTGGGAGCGCACTACGGCTAGGTCCACTTTGACCATCGGTCAGCAGGATGCTGAGCGGCTTCGTGCCTTAGTTCGGTACGTTTCCTGAGACCAGTTTCTATCCGACTGGACCCAGCTGTCTCGCTGGCGCGGCAGGGTCCTCTTAGCGGCTTGCGCTGGCCACAGAGAAAGGTCCGATGGTATTGCACACGTCGGGGCACATCATGCAGAACATGACCTTCTATCACTTCACCAGCGCCGAAAGCCTCTTAGGCATCGGCCGTCATGGGCTTACGGTGGGTGACGTGCCGACTGACATCGCAAAGATGCGCGGACTAGTCGGGGTTTGGCTTACCAGTTCGCCCCTCTCGGACAATCATGGGCTGGGTAAGCAATACGACAAGCGCCGATATAGGCTCACCGTCGAACTTCCAGTTGGCCTGCCGACCCTTCACAAATGGACCGAGTGGTCGAAACAGTACGTCACCCCGCAGACCATAACTGGCCTTCAGGACACTGCTTCGGCTTGGGACACTTGGTACATTGTGCTGGGAGTGGTGCCTGCTGATGGGGTGATCGCGTGTATCGATGTCCAGAGTGGCGAAACAATCCACAACTGGCGTGAAATCAAGCTACCCGGCAGCGAGAAGCGTATCGTGCCACCGTGGAGGCGCGAAGCGTGGCAAAAGAGAATGTTCAAGCAAGTTAGCAAGGCACTAGCAATGCGGGCGAAATAGCGTTCCCTGCCATCCATCATTGGCAGCCGCGACCGGCCTCGCGTTCTACCGATCAGGCCTGACGTCTGCTCGACGCGACTTGCCACGCGGCTCTCATTAGCCGCAGAACGAGAACGGTTTGATCGTGTACGTGGTCTCGGAGACCTTCGTCAGATTCCCTGATCCGACATCGTAAAAGCGGCGAACGCAGGTGTCGTACTTGTCGTTGCTGGTGTCCATCCAGTCAGCCTGCAGGAGAGTGCTGTCAATGCCGTATTGGAGCTGAAGCTGGTAGTTGTCCTCGCCGCCGAGCGGGAAATGACCACTCTCCCATCACGACCATCGATCAGAAACGCGAAAATGCATGACGTGCCACAGCCGATTTCGATCACTGAGAAGTGGCCGCCCTAATTTGCGCCGGACTTCATGCCGTTCCGAATCCTGGTTTTGAATTGGGCGACAGAGCCTGTGAATTTTGGCAGGACCGGCTTTCCCTTGAGATACATTTTGGTTGGATAGTCGCCGAATTTAGGTTCTGCCGCTGCCGGTGAGACGGCGAGTAAAATGGCTGCTAACAACGCTAAAATCAGTTTCATCATGCTGCCCAAATTCCCTTAACGACGCGGCAATGCCTCCGGCCGCCAAACCTGTCAACAGTTTCCTACACCGGGTTTTAACTGAGACCTCTCACATTCCGCGTAGACTTTAGATGCCTTCGAGGGACTACCTGCCAACTGCTGACTAGATTGGGGAAATTTGATCTGAACGTGCCATCCAATAGCTGGTCCATGATCCGGCAGCAGGTTTTGCAGCGCGACGGCTATTGCTGTGTATCTTGTGGCATCAGGCTCAAGTCGGTGGATGCGGACGTACACCATTTGCTCCCCCGCTCGATGGGCGGAACCGACGAAATGTCGAACTTGGTGACCCTCTGTGACGGCTGCCACGCGCGCCACCACCCAAACTTAGCAGGTGGTCTGGCGAGACGGGTGATGGAGAGATGGGCTGTGCGCCTTGCAAAATGGCTGGACCGTGAAGGGGTGGTGACCGAAGCGGCGGGCAACTTCGGTCCCGCTCTGCGGCTGTTCGGACTGGCCCGATTTCGTCACGGTCAGTTGCCGATCATACTGGCAGCGCTATCTGGAAAATCCGTGCTGGTCGTCAGCCCTACGGGTTCCGGCAAAACGCTGTGTTTTCAGCTCCCCGCGGTGCTCCGACGCGGAGTTGCCCTCGTTGTATCTCCCTTGAAGGCGCTGATGGCAGAGCAGGTGTCCGACCTCCTCGGGAAGAAGATACCGGCAACGTTCATCAACAGTGATCTGAGCCGTGAGGAGAAGGAGACCCGATTTTCTCTGCTTGGCCTGAAGGCCATCAAGCTCCTCTACGTAGCGCCGGAGCGCTTCTTCGTACGCAGCGATGCGGAGCGCAGCCAACTCAAGCGGAGCGAGCCGTCCTTTCTGATCATCGACGAGGCCCATTGCGTGGACCGCTGGGGCGAGGACTTTCGACCTGAGTATGGTCGGCTACGCGAAGTGCGCGAAAAGCTGGGTGCTCCCCCAGTCTTGGCATTCACAGCGACCGCCGGAAAGGAGATGCAGGATCGGATCCTCGCGTCTCTTGGCATTCCGGATGCAAAGGTGTTCGTCCGCGATGTGGATAGGCCAAACATCGCGATGTTGCGACGGCATTGTCGATCTGAACAGCGGGCGCAGGAAATAGCATCCATGCTAACGTTGCCCCAGTTGAAGGGACAAAAGGCGATGGTCTTTGTCCCAACGGTGAAAGTGGGTGACGAACTGCGGACTGCTATGTCGGCGATGGGGTTGGACATCCCATTCTATCATTCCAAGCTGGGAACCGCATGGGAGCGGCAGGAACTCGTCAAGCGCTTCTTGGGGCAGAGCCGCCCAGTGGTCGATCAGATTGTCTGCACCAACGCCTTTGGCATGGGCCTCGACGTTCCTAACGTGCGGCTGGTGGTGCACTGGCAACAATCAGCATCTGTTGAAGACCTGTTGCAGGAGTTTGGCCGCGCTGGAAGAGATGGGAAGCCGTCGGTCTCGGTCATGTTCCACGACGGTAAGGGCCGAGGTGATACGGGACGCCTCAAATTCATGGCCGAGATGACTGTCTCGAATGCACCGGGGGATGAACACCAAAGAGCGGTCATGCTGGAGCAGCGGACCCGGAACATCGATCAAGTGGCCGGGATGCTCCGCTCGACGTCCTGTTTTCGCAAGTCGATCCGCAACTATTTCGGCGACAGCAAGGGACGACACAGACTGAGCCTTGCAGAGCGGATCCTCGAATGGGTTTTTGGAACACGTGCGCCGACAACCTACCACACCGCTTGCTGCGATAGCTGCGACGCCGCAACCATCAAAAAGCACGGCGCGATAGCTTATGTTGCGCGGGTCATGGGCGGTGAATTCCCGCGTTTAGGGCGAAAATGACAATCGATTGTGCTCAGAAGACGGAACCCCGTCATCACCACAATACAGTATTTTGTCCGAACATTTAGTGTTCTCTTAAGCACTTCTCCACAATCGGTACTTGCCCGGCTTGGCCCGTTTTGCTAATGAGTCCGTACAAACGGGGGTTTGGATAATGTCTAAGCGCAATTTCCTGTCACCAATGGCCTTGTCGGCCACGATGATTCTCGGCGGCCAAGTTCAGGCTGCAGTCCTTGTCGAATCGGCAAATCAGCCTTCGGCCAAGCTTGCTGAAGCTGGCACTGTTCCGGCGGACCTCGGCTACGGTGAGGTGCTCGACCGCTCAAATGGTACGGACGTTATCATGGCGTACCACACCAGCCATTCGAGCCATGCTAGTCACGGGTCTCACTGCTCTGGCTACAGCTATTGTTGATGTCGGACACCCCTCGCGATAGCGAGCTCGTCCAGACTGCCCAAGTCAACTTTGATCTGTCAGTCTTCAGCCTCGACTGTGTGAAGCGCGCAGCGTATCGGGTAACCGGGAACGCTGCGGTTGAGATCACGATCGAAGGCGGCTTTGCGGTCTGCACGATCAACTTCAGCAGGGCGGCCGTGCGAGCTTCGGCCGACGCAGCGATAGAAAGGCTACGGCTAGAGGTCTTGGATCAGGACCTGCGTAGCAGCATCGCCGCCGAAACCGCCACGGTGAGAAACGCGATACTGGCGCTGGCGTTTTCCAGATCGGGCCTACAGTCCGATGACTAAGTTTGCTCCGGCAACTGAGTTCCAACGACCGTTGGACGACACATACCAGCTCGCGTACTTCCGTTTTTCCCAGTTGGACGACGAGCGGTATGTGCTGACCAACCAAGCGGGCGAATATCTGGTATTGCCGCGCGCCCTGCTGGCTTCGTTTGTCAAGCACGAGCTTCCCAGCACACACCCCGCCTACTCCCGCCTGCGCAGCAAGCAGTTCCTCTTTGATGCATCCTCCAATATCGGCAAGGAGCTGCTGGCGCTGAAGGTTCGGACCAAGGCAAAGAGGCTTGAGAACTTCACCTCGCTTCACATCATGGTCGTATCGCTGCGGTGCGAGCACTCCTGCCCTTACTGTCAGGTATCCCGTCAAAGCGAAGATCGTTCAGCCTTCGATATGTCAGAGGAGACTGCCGAGAAGGCGTTGGCGCTCATTTTCCAGTCTCCAAGTCCGGCTATCAAGATCGAGTTCCAAGGCGGCGAGCCGCTTTTGAACTTCCCATTGATCCAACACGTCGTGCATCGAGCTGAAGCGATCAACAAGGTTGCCGGGCGGTCGCTGCAGCTCGTCATCACGACGAATCTCGCTGTCGTTACGGAAGAAATCTTGGAGTTTTGCCGCGCGCACAGCGTCCTAATTTCTACGTCGCTCGATGGTCCGGCCACTCTTCACAATGCGAATCGACCGCGCCCGGGAAAGAACAGCTATGAATTGGCTGTGGCAGGTATCCACAAGGCCAGACTGGCTCTCGGCCATGAACGCGTCAGCGCACTTATGACGACGACCAAAGCCAGCCTTCCACTGGTGCGCGAGATCATTGACGAATACGTGCGGCTAGATTTCCCCGGAATATTCCTTCGGCCGCTTTCCCCTTACGGCTTTGCGGTCAAGACGAAATCGTACGCTGCCTATGACGTGGACCGCTGGCTCGACTTCTACTTCGACGGGCTGAATTACATCCTGGAGCTGAATCGGAACGGCATTCCTTTCAAGGAGTTTTACGCGGCCACCATCCTTACAAAAATGCTCACGCCTTTCGAGCCGGGATATGTGGACCTGATGAGCCCGGCAGGCATCGGTATCTCCGCCGTTGTCTATAACTATGACGCCAGCGTCTACGCATCCGACGAAGCGCGCATGTTGGCTGAGATGGGCGACAAG
Source organism: Mesorhizobium sp. M0848 (assembly GCF_040319805.1). NCBI lineage: Bacteria > Pseudomonadati > Pseudomonadota > Alphaproteobacteria > Hyphomicrobiales > Phyllobacteriaceae > Mesorhizobium > Mesorhizobium sp. M0848. Next base: position 13,715 of record NZ_JAMYOM010000008.1, read on the forward strand.
ACATTTCTGCTCGGGAACGTCCACGAAAACACGTACGCGGAGATTTTCGGGTCTGACGCTCTCCTCGATCCAATTGAGCAGTCCTTTGCCGGGTCCGCTCCGATGTGCGCCGAATGCGCCTACGAGCCTTTTTGTGGGTCTGATCCCGTATTCCACACTGCAACGCAGGGCGACTTTGTTGGCCTCAAAACGCGGTCGGGATTCTGCAATCGCAACATGTCGATCTTCAAGAGGCTGATCGACCTTATGGAGAGGGACGTTACCGCCCGAGAACTCTTTCTAAGTTGGGCGAATTAGGATGTTGCGACTGAGTGGCTTCGCTGCGTCAGCAAGCGTCGGTGATTTCTCACAGCGAGTGGCACTTAGGCTCGTGACGGGCCAAGCTGATCAAGCGCCTAACCCGGAGCATGATGCGTATCTTTTCAAGGGGCAGGCGTTTCATTCTGAATGCCAGTGGGTTGTCACCTTTGAGGAGCACCGGCCGGAGGCTGAGCGACTGTTTTCAGACCGACGACTAGTCTTTCTGCCCCACGAGTTCGACTACCTCAGCGAGGGAGACGTTATCCGCTTTGTCCCGGATCGGAAGGCAGTGCGTGTCCTGTTCAGAAAGGATGCCAACGCGAACTATTTCCTCGTAACGGAGCGGTGCAACCACCTGTGCTTGATGTGCTCCCAGCCACCCAAAGACGTTGACGATCGCTGGTTGGCGCGCGAGATTTTGGATGTGCTGCCCTTGCTGCCCGCAACGACCCCGTTTCTCGGGATCACTGGCGGTGAGCCGACGCTGGTGGGCGAGGACTTTTTTGACATTTTGTCATCAGCTCGTGACCACCTTCCTTCTACGCCGGTTCATATTCTTTCCAATGGCCGGACATTTAAGGACAAGGCCTTCTCGCATCGCTATCAAGCAATCGGGCATCCTCGTCTTTCCGTTGGCATACCGATCTACTCAGCGGATCCGGAAGTGCACGACTATGTGGTTCAATCCAAAGGCGCTTTCGATGAGACCATCCGCGGGATCATGAACCTGAAGTCCGTCGGGGCTGAGGTCGAGATACGAGTTGTCGTTCACAAGCAGACCTATGAAGGTCTCGCCGACCTGTCAGATTTCATTTTTAGAAACCTCACCTTCGTAGACCATGTGACGTTCATGGGGCTGGAGATCACTGGCTTCACAAGGGCAAATATGGATAAGCTCTGGATGGACCCTTACGACTATCGAAGTGAGTTGCGGGCGGCTGTGCAATATCTGGCTGCGGCTAGGATCAATGTTTCAGTCTACAATCACCAGCTCTGTCTTCTTGATGGCTCCATCCATCAGTACGCAAAACGCTCGATCAGCGATTGGAAAAATGAATACGCCGATGAGTGCAGCGGCTGCTCCCTACGCAATAAATGTGGCGGCTTCTTTTCATCCAGCAGCCTCGCAAAAAGCTCTCACATCGCGGCGTTCCAATATTAGAACACCGATGTGCATCGGGACTTTCACGAAACCCGATTCAAAAGCTAAGGCCGTCCAATGCGAAGCTACTTGAGAAACTTTCTCGCGCTAATTGTCATCCTCAGCTTCACGACAGCGTCAATCGCAGATGATTTCAATGCCATTCTATTCGGTCATTCAGTTGAAATTTACGGCGAGACCGAGGAGACGATGCATCTTGACGGAAAGCCGACCATTACAGACGGTAGACTCACAATCGACGAAATCACAATTGTGAACGGAATTCCAACATTGGTTGGCAACAGCCTGTCCGGCGGCAACGCTTGCGAAGGATCACCCTTCATTGTTTCGTTCCCCCCTACCGGCCAGCCTCGCATTGACGGGCCGATCGAGGGAGCCGACTGCGCGTTGGTAACCCGCAAGGTTGAAGACACTGCGATTACTTTTTCCACAGCTCCAAGTGCCGGAAGGGTCGGCAAGATATGGGTCTGGACGCCCTCCGCTGGCCTTGCTGAGCAGGCGTCCGTTGAAATGCAGCCTGATTTGACTAAGGGCTTCGCGACCTTGCGAGAGCGCACTGTCAAACACCCGTCTGACCTTTTCAGCTACGGGGAAATTAGCAGTGCCATCAGCGACCTCCTTGGCCCCGACCTCGGCGCCTACCGGGAAACGCTTGATGGGACGGGCTCCGGGAAATTCGTCGGCGACGACTATGTCGGAACGGCTTGCACCCCGCATATGTGCGGCCTTCAGGAGGCATTGGTTTTTGTGTCCGCAAAAGAACATCGCATCTTCGCGGCGTGGAAACCGGATCAAAAAAAGATGGAAGTCCGGCCGCCTCTAGATGAATGGCCCGACAAGGCTCAAGCCGAACTGGCAACGTGGGCGCGAAAATGGATGTAGCTCGGATTTGAGGTGATAATCTTGCAGCTGAGATATCCGACAGCCTTTACAATCGCGGCCTGCGTCGTTTGCGGTCCGGTGTTGGCCCAGTCAGCAACCGAGCGTCACGTCTGGCAAGATAAGCGTAAATTCGAGCCATATAGCCGCACTGCAGAGTCAATAACCGGCACGATACGGCTCTCGGGGGGTCCATATTTTGCCGCCCCGGGCACCAAAATGGCAATCACATTCGGAAACGGCAAGAAAGTTGGTCTGACTTCAATGGGTGCATCTTGGCGACAGTGGGACGAAACGACCGACAGTAAAGCGACCGCGGAAGTTTTCAAATTGTCGAGCGATCCGGGCGCTCTTAGAAACGGCAACACGCTTTGCGGTGATCCGAAAGCTGAACCAGCTCGTTACGTCGTGTTCCTCGAAAGATCGTCGTTTGGCGCTTCCCCGCTGCTTGGGATGGCAGTTTTTGGATCGAAGGACGCGCCACACGACATCAACAGCCCAAACCTCTGTGGCACTTTCAGTTATGGAGCGAACTGAACTGCGGTCTTGCCGATAGGGGTCAATGCGGGTGACTAAAGTATACTGAATATTTTTGGGGGCCGACTATGAAGCTTTTCGGGTGTATTTATGCATTCTTGGCCATAACCCTATCTGCTTCAGCAGGATGGGCTGATGATCAGGATCCCATCTACTACGGAAGCCGGGCTGGTATGCAACTTACCACTGTGTCGGAAGAGGGTATCGGCACGGCAAACGCCAAAATTCACGTAAAGCATACCCCAAAAGACGCCAAGGCCTTCGGACTACTCGATGGCTTGTGTGAAGCAAACGATGGCCTTGGTCAAAATTGACGATTATCTGACCGGAAATTGCATCAAACGGACTTGGTTGGATCTATCGAACGAAAAGTTCGCGTTCCTCGGCCCCGCCAGAAAGTCGGACGAAATGATCGCTGATTACGCTATAAAACGAGTCAAAACGGGCGAGATCCTCGACGGCACAACAGCTTCGGGGTACTGGGTCGAGCTTGGCATTTTCCAGCACCTCTGCCCCGGAATTGCGAAGTAACATGTGTTGGAGCCTTCGCGCGTCGCTTTCGCTCGGCATCTGTCTAAGTCTGGCTGGGATGGGGCAAGCTGCCGAGGTGACGTTTGTGGGCCAAGTCGAGCACGAAGGAAGCGAGGCCGTGGGTTTTCGCCTTGACGGCGAGATTGCTGATACCGACTCCGCTAGCGTCAAGGCCGCACTTGCGAACGCTGCGATCTCAAATGATGGTGAGGTCTGGCCAAGAATTGTCGTCGAGTTGAACAGTTCGGGCGGATCCTATCAGTCTGGCCTCGACTTAGCGTTGCTCTTCCGCCGGTTAGGATTGGCGACAGTCGTCAAATCGGGCGATCATTGTTTTTCGGCCTGTGCGTTGGCGTTTCTTGGCGGCACCCAGCAGGCTACGGACCCGACACCTGCGCCCGAGGATGGACCTATCCCGGACCAGCTTCCGGATCGTTCAATCGAACGTGACGCCTTGCTTGGTTTTCACGCTCCCTATCTCGCCCTGAGCGGGTCTTCATACACTGCTGACAATGTCTCAGAGGCGTATACCGCTGCTGTCTTGGGGATTTCGCGGTTTATCGCAATTGCCGACCATTTGTATGTGTCAACCGCCGAATTGCCGAAGCTTCTCAAACCGACGCGAGATGACCTCTATATAGCCGACAACGTTGATGCGGTCAGATTTCTAGGAATCGACTACACCGACTATACCCTCCAAATTCGCGACCTTAAGGGCATCACACCATCGATGATCCTGAACGCCTGCGTAAATCGATACTACCATCTCCGAGGGCGAAGCAGCCTCGCCGGGTACGGAATGGCAGCCTCTGTCAGGGAAGAATTTGTCGAAGGCTCGAAACTCCTTGAGAATGGTGAGGAGAAGCAGGTCTTCGGCGTCCGGCGCATCAAGTACGGCGAGCGTTCAACAAATGTCGTGTTCACACCGATAGCGAAAACCGATGATGGTAGAAGTTTTGTCTGGTGCCTGTTTGGCCCGGTTGGACCTAATGCCACGACGCTCTACAAGCCCGCCGGTACGGTTGAGGAGCTTTTTGCAGAACTGAAGGGTGGACGCGGACAATGGTGGGAGTTCTCCAGCTCGCAGACGACTATAAAAATTGGCCATACCGACACGATTGAAACAATGATGCGGGTCCTCGACATGGTACCGCCCGAGACAAAATTAGATGACGTTGGCAAGATTGTGGGGCAATACCAAGCAGATGAGATGAATATCCCGTCGCCATAAACGGCGGCAAGCGATAGCCATCTTTCCACCTCCAGTGGCGGGTTAATAGGGGCGGGCGAATAATGTTCCGACATTGCGTATACCGGCGAATTACGACCCAGCCCAACACTTCGAACGAATAGTTAAAGAGGCATTCTCCGCTCGATTTGACAGGTGCTCGGTAACCATCACACTCAACGAGACAGGAAACCTGTAATATTGGTTCGGAGAGTGCTAATAGCGGAGATTCGCATGTGGGAGCGGGATAGGCATGGGTGAGACTGCGGGTATAGCGCAAATTGCAGAGATAATTTCCGACCAGATTTTTGCCGAGTTTCTCTGGACAAAAATTGGACCAGTCAACGCTGATTTCAAATGCGATAATTACGAGAGCCACAAGGTAGCTACGCATCCAACCGATGTCGTCTTCTATTACGATGAGCCTTATGACGACGTTACAACCTATGTTCAATGCGATCTCAAAAGCTATGCTGCCGCTTCGATCGCGCGGTCACAAATCGAGAAAGCCATTGTTAGCCTTTCAGCTCAGGTCGCCTGTGCGGAGATAAGCGCCGAGTGGCAAGAACGATATGTACACAAGCACAAGGACTTTTCAGTCTCCGGTCTCCTATTCATCTACAATCATGACGGAGGGTATGATCGGACATTTAGTGATAATCTTGAGAAATTGGACTTTGACGACCTATACACTCCCAAGAATGGAAAATTGGTCGTTCTTGGTCCGGCCGAAATTCATTGGCTCAATAATGTCAGCCAAGAAATATTACGAATGAGAGGGAGATCAGGGGCAGCGCGACTACCAGATCGAGGAGCTTGCTCTTTTTTTTACCCGCAGACGGTGCGCCGTGCACAGCTCCGCGGAAAACAGCGATGCGCCGCGTCATTGGAAATGCTTACCGGTCCGTGGATTATTTTGCAATATGACGGAAACAGCGAGAGAAAAGCAGGGTTGGTGGTCTTTTACAGATCACCCGGTGAAACGGTTGATGAGTTCCTCTACCTACTGGATTATATGCGCCAGCATGGATTATTCGACCTTGAACGACAAATATTCATTCACTCCATAGACAAAACGGGCACGTCGCTACAAAATTTCCAAAAGGCACGACTTCATTATATAGAAGCTATGGGCGCGACCGATGAAGGGAAGAATAGTCTATTGGACGTAATAAATAGCATAAGATTCGAGTTGATAAACAATGTAATTCCGACATTCTCCGAGATCCAGATTGGAATGTCATATGACGGATAGATTGCCCTTTTTGGCAGCTACAGACAAAGATATATTTGACTTGCTCATGTCATCCAAAGGGAGAATGAGTGAGGGTGTTCTGCGTGGAATCGCGCTAACCCGTGGAATTATCTATTCTCCCAAAACTGACCGAGAGCGGCTTGCCAGCGATATTTCCCTCTTGCCTCATGATTTTGCTTCGTTGACCAAACTGATCGAGAGACGCGAATATCAGAATAGAAACGAGAAGAGGGCTTACGTGGACGTGCCTGTGTCTCTTACCCATGACGAGATTAGTGAAGTCGTGCGAAATTATAAGGATGAGTTTGCAGGTGAGGATGAGTTGACCACCCAGCAACGTAGGTTGAAAGAAGTCCAGCTGAATGTCGCATACGATGAAATTGACTATTCGAAGACAAGATTAATACAGAGACAGCGGAGAGACGCCAACATCGAGTTTATCTTGGAGAATGACCGAACTACGATCAGGATGCCTGCGACGGAAAAGGCGAGAGGTGTCGTTGATCGATTGGTCAAAAAGATTAGCCAACTTAAGCTTCAGTCTCTTACACCTAAAGATCTGTCACTGGACGGCCTGACGGCGGATCAACGGACTACTTTCTTTATGAGTATGCTTCGAAACATTCCCGGATACCAGTTGCAGACGGTTGTTAGCATAAAGTGTGCATCGGGCGATAATGACGTCGGCGAAGACCTTGAGATAGATATCGAAGAGAAGGAGCGCGCGGTCGAGAGCGAAATTGTCGGCAAAATAAACAGCGTCGCTCTAAGCGGTATGAACCTCTTGCAGTCTGAGGAATATCAGTCGCTCAAAAAGAATGGGTTTTTCATCACAGCGGTAACTTGGAGGGCGCTTCAAACAGAGAGGCCTAATGATCTCATGCAGTTCGACGTTTCATTTGACGAGCCTCGCCAAGGCAAAGGTTTCAAATTTGGGGTCAGGATCGCTCGGCGACTGACTGACGGAACTCCCACTTCCGACTTCAAACCCCTTGAGCCAAATAGGCAGCCCGCGCTTTGGAGTCTGGTGGAGCGCGCGTCGGCAAACGCACTCGACGAGATCATTGCGTCAGGAGCTTCCGTTCAAGAGCCCGCTGAGAGAGTGACAGCGGCATGACCCGGCGTAGATGGCTCCGTGTCCGCTGGCCTTTCGATATGAGAACATTGGCGGAGAGGCTGAGGGCAATACCTTTCACGGCTGCAACACAAAACGGCTTCATTTTGGATCGGGTGCGGCCCAACTCTTTGGAAGGGCGGTTTATCGAGCGCCAAGATATCAGTCAGATTGTGGAGAGTCCCCTAGGAGAGAGAGTTGTTTATGAAAGAACCGAGTTTCGGGACGTTGGCTTCGCGGTTAATCCATCATATTCGGACCTTGAAATCATAAACCCGCCTAGAAGTATGAGTTTATTTTTGTCTCGCCTTGGGGAAGCTTGCAATTTCGAAGTGTCTGTTAGCGAAGTTAAGGTAGATGTTATTAGGTGGTGCGAACGTTTTTCGAAGGAAACAAACAGGGAGGCAAAAATAGTTAGCTGCCAGATGCGAGATATCAAGATCACTGAGAGTGTTATGGCAACGGCGATTTTAAAAGGTGCCACTGACGTTCGTCTGGCTGTTGATAAATTGACGAATGGCGCTTCATATACGAACGACAAAATAAGAGTTCAGATTGAGGGCTCACCGATTAACACACTTATCCTTACCAGACAGGGTTCGGCGAGCATTGATAAGGGCGCGTCTGAACCCCTGCTCGAAGCACTGCGGAGATCCCTACACTATTCATTAGATTGAGAAGGTTGGTAGGCCCATAGGTGACTGAACACCGCTTCACGAACGGATGCTGTTCGGCCAGCACCGCTCATATGGCCGCCAGTCAACCACGAGAGACGAGAACATGTCACATTGGGGTATGCCCTGAAGTGACGTAACGCTCGACCGCAACGGCCATGTAACATCTGGGTTGACAGCGACTATTTGTGACAAGGTAGCCTCAGGCCTAAACCTTGAGGTGACACACCATGAGCCGGATAGGCTACGCTCGCGTGAGCACGGTTGACCAAGATCTCGATACGCAAATCGCCAAGCTGAAAGCCGAGGGTTGCGGCATCATTCGTTCGGAGAAGGTGTCGGGCGGCAGCCGCGACGGAAGGGCAGAACTCGCCACCATCATCGAGTTTCTGCGGCCGGGTGATGAACTGGTTGTCACTCGGCTGGACCGGCTCGGCCGCGACACCCGCGACGTTCTGAACCTGATCCACGAGTGCGAGCAACGGGGCGCTTTCGTGACTGTCCTAGACCCGCATGTCTCGACCCGTGGTGAGATGGGTCATATCGTACTGACGGTCCTGGGGATGGTCGCTCAGATGGAGCGGCGTTTCATCAAGGATCGCCAGCGCGAGGGAATAGAGAGAGCGAAGACTGTCGGCGCCTACAAAGGGGGCAGACAGCGTCTCGACAGGAACAAGGTGATTGCCCTTCGCGATGACGGCCAGAGCCCGACGCAGATCGCGAAAGTAGTCGGCTGCTCAAGGATGCAGGTTTACCGTATCCTCAATGCCCCTGCGGTGGCACCGCTATGAAGCCTTCAGGTGCATCGAGGCCCTGCCACGGCTAAGGGGCTTACGCTTACCGACGCTCGCAGCCTACCGCCGTCAGGGTGCACTATCCTCGGCTACGGCAAGCACACCTGAATTGACCGCTCAAAACGTTTTGCTCAAGCTCGTTGTGGAGTAATATGAGCTTGTAGTCATCAGCGTCGTTCCTGCCGCATTAGAAATCGACGCGCTCGGAGGCACTATAGTGACCGAGCTTACAAGCGATCTCCGTGTTCCGGCTGCGCAGTACATTCGCATGTCGAGCGAGCACCAGCGGTATTCTTTAGAGAACCAGATCGCTGCCATTGGGGAGTATGCCGAAAAACGAGGGTTCGCTATCGTTGATACCTACGCCGATGCCGGTAAGAGTGGCTTAACCTTGAAGGGAAGAGATGGCCTCAAGCAGTTGTTGGCTGACGTTGTGACTGGCCAACACACCTATTCTGCCATTCTCGTTTTAGACATCAGCCGATGGGGCCGCTTTCAGGATACGGACCAATCCGCGCATTACGAATTCATCTGTCGGGACGCCGGGGTCGCGGTCGAGTATTGCGGCGAACCATTCGAGAACGACGGCAGTATGGTCTCGATGATCGTTAAGAACCTGAAGCGGGTGATGGCCGGTGAGTACAGCCGCGAATTGTCTGCCAAAGTCTCACGGGCGCAAACACAGCAAGCACGTCTTGGGTTTCGACAGGGCGGTGGGGTGCTCTACGGGATAAGACGCCTGTTGGTCAGCGAAAACGGAGAGCATCGATTTCTCCTCGGTTTAGGCGAGCAAAAGGGGCTAAGCACAGATCGCGTTGTCTTCGTGCCCGGTCCACCGGATGAAATCGCAACCGTGCGCCGCATTTTCCGGATGTTCGTTAACCAGCATCGAACAACGACAGCCATCGCACGAAAACTGAACGTTGAAGGTGTCCCTTCAACAAACGGTCAGGCTTGGACCCAAACCCGCGTCAAAACCCTGCTCACAAGCGAGTTGATGATAGGATACTACGTCTACAACGTACGAACGCAGCGGATGAAAGGGCCGTCCAGACGAAATCCTCCCGACCTATGGATCAGAACGCGGGTAATGGATCCGATTGTTGACCCAAAACAATTCGCGAAGGTCCAACAGGAAATGAGACGCAAAGTCGGCAATGCCTATGCGAAGACGGACATGGTCGATAGGTTGAGGAGGCTTTTCAGGGAGAAGGGAAAGCTCTCTCAGGGAATAATTGATGCCTGTTTATACACTGCTTCTTCGAGCTCGTATGTTAACCACTTTGGTAGTCTCGTGTCATGCTATGAACTCGTTGGATATAAATGCCTTTGGCAGCAAGGTCTCAGATATACGGATGACTATCTAATCAACGGGATACGAAGACTTCATACCAAGTTCGGATATGTCACAGCAAAAATGATCAATGCAGACCCAGACCTTCCAGTGGCTCGTGTGCTCACGTTCCGATTTGGTTCGTTAATGCGGGCTTATGCGCGGGCAGGCTTTCCTTCAACTATATCTGAGTCCGTTCGTGCGGGGATGAAAAGGGCGGCGGCACATCCTCACTGCAAGTTTAAGTGGGGATTAACGAACGATCAACTGCTCGATGGACTCCGACGGCTACACGCAAATTTCGGATATATCACCTCCGCTCTCATCAATGCGGACCCAGATCTTCCTGCGGCTGGTGTGTTCAGATCGCGATTTGGGTCGATGCTCCAGGCCTATGGGTTGGCAGGGTTCCCAACCACCCGATCAGAGTCCCGCTCGGCAGCGCTGAAAAGAGCGAGGGCGCTTTTGGAGACGGCTGAACGCTAGAGTAAGCGCATGGCCGCGCAGTACATTGGCCGTTACTCAGATGAAGAGCTCTTGGACTGCCTTCGTCGACTGGAAAGGGCACACGGATATGTCACGGTCGCGCATATAAATGCTGACCCTGAGCTACCTAGGTATCAGGCTTTCCTAGACCGATTTGGCACGATGAGGACCGCCTATTCGTTGGCAGGCTTGCCCTCCACCAACTCGGAGTTGGTCTCTGCGGGGCTTCTACGCGCAACCCTCCGGCGGGAGAAAGATCAACAGGGAAGTTCCGGGCCTCGATCCGGTTCAACTAAGAAAGGGTGTCGGGGTTGATGTCTATTTGTCCTCCGCATCGACCTTTCCAGCCCGATTGAGCGATTCAAGACAGCGGACAAGGCGGTCGATCAAGAACTTCCCCGTACGACCGGTGACAATGTCGGAGAAGTCGGGCTGTTTCATCCCAAGCATCTCAGCCGCCTTCGCCTGAGTCAGGCGGCGGTGTTTGATAATGGCGCGGATCTCGCGGGCCAGCTTGGCCTTGAGCAATTCCTCTTCGGGATTGTCAAAGCCAAGGTCCGCAAACACGTTGCCGCTGCTCATCTCGGCGGTGATTTCTTCTTTCATGACTTCGGTCCTTTCCCACAGTTTTCGCGGTAGTGCTCCTCGGCCGCTTCAATCGCACCCTCACTGGTCTAGACACGAGGACGCGTTACGTCGCTTTCGCAAATGTCGGCACTGGGTATTGATGGCTACGCGAGCTGCGAGACCAGCATCCTTAGACGCGCATTTGCTGCGTCAACAGAAAGCACCCAAGCTCATCGTTGTCACCGCCTTCGACCGCGACGACACCGGCGATCTCCCACCCGTATTCGGACCGGCAGAGCAGCCGACCGAGGATCGAGCGATACGGAAATATCTTGTAGAGGAGTTGGCCAGACAGATGCTCCGGCTGTCCTTTGGAGATGTCGAAGCACTGGCTCGCCTCCAGCCGCATAGACAGAGCCGGTAACGCGAGCACAATCGCGATTAGGGATCCGATCCGTTTGCCTATTGTCTTCATACTTTGGCCTTCCGCCACCCAGCCCACCACGCTTCCCATTGGGAGCAGAACCATCTCTCGCCTCGCGCCGGGTTTATGCGCGTAGCCGAATAATATTCTTGACCGGGCACATGATAGATATGCTCGCCGCCATCGTTGATGTTCCCCTTGATGTCACAGCCCACTCTACGCACGGCGAGGGAGGTCTTTGACGTGCCGGGATAATGAACATTTGGAAGTGAGCGCTGGGTGTCTGTCGCGACATAAGCCAGTGACGCAGTGCCAAGCAGCGCCAGAGAAATAGGCAGGCGAGCGCGCAGAAGCGAACGCCACCAAGGCCTTCGCCGTCTAACCCACGGCTGAACAGAATTGCCCATAGCCATCTCCCCGAGGGGAGAATGCTTCCGTCAGGCGGAAGAGTCTAGAGAAGGAGAAAGCACTATCTGGCTATCCTGAACTGTCCTCGTCGCCCTCATCGGAAGTGTCTTCATCGTCAGGCAATGGCTGCTGCTTTTCCACATACGCCTGACAACCTTCATTGAAGGATTGGCTGTTGCCGTCGCAGTCATTGGCGTCCGAAATGCCATTTCGTTCGGCCCAATCGTATCCTTGCTTGGTGACCAGAACAGTCGGCCGTGCAGTCGTAACCGTCAAAGGTCTGCTGGGCCGCAGCAGGACATACCGTCAACCCTAGCAATACAATCGCGCCCAAGGCAGCGGTTCTGCTCATTGAGATCATCGGCTCAGGGCTTCGGCAGCCGAGCGGCAGGCTTCTTGGCTTTGGCTGCAGGTTTTTTTGGTGCAGCTTTTGCAACCGCCTTTCGGCCGAGGCCTGAGGATTTCGCAAGGGCGGACCGCTGAGCAGCATAGTTTGGCGCCACCATCGGATAGTCTCGAGCCAAGCCCCACTTGGACCTGTATTCCTCCGGCGCCAGCCCATAGTGGACATTCAAGTGGCGCTTGAGGGATTTGAACCTCTTTCCGTCCTCCAAGCAAACAATGTAGTCTGGGAACACGGACCTCTTGGGATTCACTGCGGGAATGAGTTCAGGCTCCGGCTGCTTCGCAGGCAGACCAATCCCTACCAATGCAGAATTGATGCTGGCGATAAGGTCGGGGAGCCCGGCGACAGGCACAGCGTTCTTTTGGACGTAGGCCGCCACGATATCCGCAGTCAGCTCCAACAAATCGGCGTCACGAGTTTCTGCTGCAGCATCCGACACGTTTCATCTCCCAATTGATTGCGTTTTTCGACTAGTCCGGAAAACCCGTCCGCGCAACTGTGAGAGCTCAGCGCCCGCAAACAACAAGTCACAAAACGCTTGGCAATGACCAGAGAATGCTCCACCGTCCAAAAGGGCAGAAAAACTGGGTGGGGGAAGCATGGAGAAGGTCAACTTCACAAGTGGAGGCATCCACGTCACGGATGCAACCGCTATCTTCGGGAATGTGACTTATCAGATTTCGAGCATTGGAAGTGTGAGCATTAAGCAGGAGGCCGGAGGCTACGGTGCTGCTTTAATGCTGGTGACGATTATCTTTTCCATTTATGTTTGGATGAAAGCTGGCCTTCTGTGGGGCGTCCTTATTTTTTTCGGCTTAGGTTTCGCAACTACGATGCTGCCCTCCAAATCGACGCTGGTCTTGCGCACTTCCAGCGGCGACGTCCATGTGCTGTCGTCACATGACAAAGCGCTCGTTTCGCAAGTCAAAGGAGCTATTGAACAGGCTTTCAAGAACCGAGAAAGCTCGCGATAGCCGGTCTAATTTCCGGTAAGTCCGCCTTCCCGTCTTTCGGCTTAGCGGGATCATCAACACGTTTCATGTTCGCAGCGACATTAAGGTAACTCCCATGCCTGCATATTCGGGAAAAGCCCAACATTACTTGATTGCCATTGCTGAGAGCGTATTTACCTCTCAACACGTCAGAGATTGGTTGATTAGGGGCACGTCGGCGGAACCAACTTACACCGGCAGTTCCGCTCTCGTAGACGAACAGCGCGCTGTGCGTTGGCGAACGCGGCCTACAATACAGCCTTTCTGGGCCAACTACTGGTGCGGTTTAGATGGTGGATGCACTTGTCGAATTCCCGATAGTAAGGGGCTCGAGTCGGATGCAATTTTTTTCTTTCGAAATTCTCTAAACCGCATTCTCGCGGTCCATCTGGAATTCAAGCATCCAGGCGAACGGTTCGGCGACGGCCAGCCCGAGGCGTACCCACTTCGCGCCGCCTGTTTCGCCAAAACGTATCAGACGCGTCAAACCCTGAACGCCCATCACGACTGGACAACAGTCATCTTTTGCGGCGCTGAGACCGCATCAGATGTAAGGCTTGGAAACTTCGAACGGGTGATCTACCACGCTGAAGCGATCTCCGTCATCGCTGGTTATCCTGCGGGGAGCCGCTGAGGCCTTGCTCAGCGCATTGAGAAGGGCAATATGGGGAAGCCATTCACGCCAAAGGAACTGCGTATTCTATACTCGTGCGCCGAAGACATATTTAAGTCCAAGTCACTTATAGCTCCCAAATCCATAAGCGAGATACCGCGCGACAGAACTCTCGCTAGGGAGCTTAGGATCAGAAAGAACAAGCATCTATATCTCACTGATTTTGGATTCGAAAAATTCACGCAAGTCGTCGAGATAATATCTCGGCACGATTATTTCGATGGAAAGGCAGACTATTCGGACATCTGGCGGGCATGGAAAAGCGCCGTGCAGGATTGGCTATCTCAAGCTCTTATGCCTGACAATCCTCAAGAGGTCCTCGATGCCATATCTAATGTGGTCACCGGCGAGATACACGAGCATTTCTTCATCGTTCCAATTTTTGGCATAAAACTGGAATCGGAGGACCCATTCAGTCTCGGACCGATGAGGGTACTGCGAAGTCCGATTTCTGTCCTGAAATCGGCGAACGTCTCTTACGAGAAGCACCCGGATCCTTCTATATTGGAGGCTCGGCCCGGCGCTTTGTGGCTCTATGGTTCAGCTTTCGCGACTGAAAGAGTGGCGCGACGATTGTTCTCAGAACAGACCGTGTTGGTCGTTGGCCTGATTGCAATCGCTGCCGCTGCTAGATACGAGAATGGCGCTGCAGGGTTTCGCATCGGTACGGGCATGACTCCAGAGGATGCACCGGGCCGCTCAGTTTGGATGTCTTGGAGCCAAGCCGACAGTCACGTTACCACGCATTTTGGATCTCCAAGAGGACAGCCATTTTCGCTAGATACCGAGTTGTCGGACAGGTCTGACGCGATGCGAATGATCGGGCTCGCGGCGAAGAATTTACAGAAAGGCAACAAGACAGAGGTCGAGGAAGCAATCGAAAGGGCGATTTACTGGTTCTCAGATGCGCACCGCGACACTCCGCTGACCATGAGAATCGTCAAATATTGGAGCTGCGTCGAAGCCTTTTTCTCTCTTGAGAAGGAGAGGGTGTCTCAATCTGTCTCGTCTGGGCTTGCGAGCATACTGACTTACGGTGGGTTTCGTTTCGTTCATTTCTCTGAATACGGGAAGCTGAAGAAGCAAATCAGCGACATGTACGATCTAAGATCGCTTGCAGTCCATCGCGGCGCCCACCAGCACGTCACTGAAAAAGACGTTGCCCAGTTTAGCCAATGGGTGGCTTGGATGATCATAGAAATTTTGCAATTGAGCCGTTCTGGCTATGCAACGCTCAATCACCTCAAAAGAGAAGTCGATCGTCTAGACGCCATTAGCCGCACTTGAGTTCCGAGGCCCTCGAAGGATCTCAGTTGAAGTTGGCGTGGGGAACTCGTTCAACGGTCAGGGTTAGATTGTTGTCCATCTGATGGAGCGAAGCCGTGAAGCGCTCAGATGTAGTCTGCCTGACACCGACATACTCGGTGTACTTGAATCGGTACGCTCCATCGCCGCGCATTTCCCAGTGACCAGACATGCCGTCTTCAAGCTGGTAGGTCTCCGCGATCTGTTGCGCGAAATCGCCGATCGACATCCCATCGCCGATATCGAAGTAGCACTGGTAGAACCGCAGGCGGGCGGCAACGCCGTCGCGCATTACAATCTGCCCGCAAGCCTGTGGACCTTTAACTATGAACAGCGTCTGGCTGGTGGGTATGCCTGAGTTCATGCCTTCGGCAAGGGCAGCAAACGCTTGCAGCTCGGTGCCAGCCCACTTTGAGGTTAAGGCAAATGATCGATCCAACGATTGCGTAAGCTGGGCTGTTGTCATGCCGAGTTGCAGGCCACGGAACGATGATCCGCTGAGCGCGACTTCCGAACCGGCATCATCATCCGTGAGATCGGGCGATGTTTCGTCATCTGGCCCAACTTCCGAGCTTTCCTCCGCAACTGGTCCGTCGCGGTCAGCTTGTTTCACTCTGGTGGGGCAGAGTGCCTTGAAGGTCTCGACCGCCACGTCATAGTTCGCCTTATAATCAAGCACCTCGTGGGGAATGACGTCTGGCATAACCGCGTAGGGATATCCTTCTTCAGCAGAGCGACCAACAAATTGAAAGCCGTTCCCCCAAGGACCGGTGAATTTGCCGGTCCCACAATTTGCGACGACGCTCGACTGTATTTTTGCCCCCGCCAAACTGTCCTTCGCACAAGCTTCGCCGGTTTCCCCATTTGAGTTGGCACAGAACCCCTTCGCGTTAGCGGCGACATTATCGAGCGTGATCTCTGCGTGGTCTGTGTTGAGGCTGGAGCGACCCGTGATCGTGATTGTCATGCCTGCTTTAGGTCCATATGGCAGCACGTTGCTCTCGGCGCTCACAGCGCTTGCCGACGAGGCGAAATCGCTATTCGTGGCTTCCGGCAGCGTTGGCTGCGTTCCCGCCGCTTCGATAGCGCGCAGCTTCTCTTTGATGACCAGTTCCAGTCGGTTCGACACCTGAGAGTCCCTGACCTGCCGTGACAAAGAGCGCGCTTGTTCTCTTGAACGCATGAGCTGGTTCAAAGCGGCCACCGACGATGGCGCGACCGGAAGAGCTTCAGCTTGCCCGAGCAGCTTAACGAATTGCGCCTCCGCGTAAAACGTCGCTGCTGTAGCGCGAGCTGTTTCCAGTTCGGAGACGAAATGGTCCAAAGCCTCTTGGGTGACATCAAATCTGCCGGGCTTGCAGTCGCGAACGGATTGTAGAATCGCATCGAGGTCTTCTAGGCTAAAAAATTCCAGGCTCGGAGTACCTTCCCAACGCCCGGAGGATACTGAGCTGCACGATATTGAAACAGCTGAAGCAGAGCTCGCCCAACAGACTAACATCGCGGCCACCCAAAGAGGCCATGGGCGATTTGCTCCTTTGGACCATCCACACCACCTCATTTTGTCTTGGCCTCCGTTGCCGATCCGGCACGACCACGCCGTGCGCTTCTCCATGCGAAAAATGCCATGGCGGCGAGGATCAGGTCGGCAAACGCCCAAATCTTCATATCGGTGAATGCGCTTGCCGCGATGAAGGCAAACAAGCTGCCGACGACGAAAATGATCGCCGAGATCAGCGGCAGGCCGAAGGCGAAGGCGCCGCCGACAAAGAACAGCAAACCGACCAACAAGCCAACGGACCCAGCTCCCGCTAGGTCATGATTGGCCGCGATGCTTCCACCCGTCGCCACTGCGCAGGACTGCAGCATCGAAATCATGCCAAGCAGAATGCCGATAATTCCAACTGCAATTTTCATATCAATCCCCCTGAAGCTTCGTCACCGGTTTGTTTAGAACCTGAAGCAATCCCCAAAACGAATAGGGGACTGTCAGTCCGTCGATTGTCAAGCCGTTTATATTGCTTTCTTGCCCACAATGAATGTGCGCAAGATCATTGGTTGGAATCTCCGCAAGCTCCGAACAGAGCAAGGTTTGTCGCAAGAGCGACTGGCATTGGCGGCGGAGATCGATCGATCTTACGTTGGCCGCGTTGAGCGCGGTTCGGAAAACGTAACCATCGATACGTTGGATGCCTTGGCAACCGTCCTTGGTGTGCCCGCCGCGGCTCTTTTGATTGAGCCTGCTAAGGGGGAGCGGCAGCCTATGCCGTTGTCGTCCGGCAGAAAGCCGAAGCAAGGCTAAAGGGGCTGGCGGATGAGCCCCTGTGCCCTGTGCAGGGGCGAACATCAGTACTCCTCCGGCAGCATGACTGTCATGACGCGAATGGTGACGGCAGGGTCGGAGGCATCGGGCGACAGGTTCACCAGCGCCCGGTCATAGTAGTCGATCTTGAAGAAAAGCTGCCGATCGCCGACGTACAGCAGAGCGCAATCGTGCTGGCCCCACGGATCGTTGTTCTCGTCGAATGCGTCGAAGTTGGCGATGGCCAGCAGAATGGCGCCAAGCTCTTGGGCAGGTAGTGCGGCGACACCGGCGGACATCACCATACGCCCGCCAGCGCCCGTCTGGCGCAGTTGGTCGTTTAGGGTCCGAATACGTGACGTTCGATCAGCCGCCGACAGCCGACCGACGCGCTCTGTTGAGCATGTCATGGGGTGGTTCCTTCGAATGGATGTTTGATTGAGGGGTGGTGGGCCGGGACGAACCCGGCCCATCTGCAACGCCGCTTATTTCTTCGCCAACTGGCGGGGGTGGATCAGGCCGAGTTGGTAGTAGCTGCGGTCGACCTGCGGGGCTTCCGGGTAATCCCTGAACTTCAGGGTGAAAATGCCCTTGGCTTTCGCTTTCATAATGCGGGCCTCAAAGTATCCCTCGTCGGGTCCTTCCGATGCCAGCACGACATCGCCAACGGCAAGACCAGCCCAAAGGTCGCTCGTGCCACCGGCCGCCGGTTTGCTGCCACCATCGCCCCCGCTGTTGGCTACCACGGCCTCAGGCGAGCCCGCTGAGGCGTTTTCGGGGCTGTCGGCGGCCTTGTCGTCGCCCGACCCGCTGTCGCGCTCGTCAGCGACGCCTGCGAGGGCTGCGATGCGCTGATAAGTTTCGGCCTTCACGAACGGCACGAAAGCCTTGCCGCTATCGAACAGCTTGCCAGCCGGAAGGCGCATGACGATCTCGGGTGCTTCGCCGGGCTCAACGCGGTGCGAATGCATCCCCATCAGCCTTGCAGCGCTTTCTGCCGCTTCGACCTCGGGTAGCAGGAACACCGACGCGTGGGCCTTGCGAGCATCATCCCGGCCAAAAACGATCAGCGAGCGAGTGGTTTCGGAGGCGACATTCATTCGCTTGCCTCCAGATATGACAAAGGGGCCAGAAGGCCCCTTGCGGTGTGATTTGAATGGTGCCGACATGGTGTGTCGGGTCGATCTGTCAAAGGCATGTCAATACTCCTGTTAGGTCTGACCCAAGGTGCGCCGAGCCGCGCAACTGGTCGCCCTCAGCATACAGGAAAATATTCCTATTGTCAATCATCTTGCCTTGCCCCGATCTCTCTGGCCCGGGTTCGTTCGGCTGAAAAGGTCTCATGTGATCGAGAGTCTCAGCCTTGGAATTCGATCTTTGAATAGGACAAGCCTAGTGTCATAGTGGCGCCATGGAGACTGATATCTGCGAAATGAAGGTCGATGGCGGTTGGGCCGTCATAGCTGTCCATGATGCGCTCGGGCTCAACCCGGACCTCACTAAGCGCTGTCCTGAGTGCCATGGTGCTGTCCGAGCACATCGAGAAAGCAATAACGGGATGCGAGCGCACTTTGAACATATCGAGGGGCACAACGGATGCTCGCTGAAGTCCCGAACCTTCTCGGGCACCCGATCAATGCATCCGAACGCACTATGAGCAGCTGGCGTCGGACGTCGATTGTTACAGCATTCATTGCCTTCTTGTTGTCACCGGCAGAAGCCGCAGTGAGACCAGAGTCCAAGGCCGGGGCACTTCAGGCTGGCCAATTCGTCGGTGTCGCCGAGCAGTGCTTTTCAGGCGGGAAGTCTGTTCTTACAAAAGCAGCCAGGAAGTTCGCGGCGACCGCTGAGCGGAAGAATCCGCACTGGTATTTTGCTGCCTACAACGACGAGATCAAAGGCCCTCCAAGCGTTTATGATGAAGCCTTCTGCAACGACATAGCGCAGAAGGATTACGGTCCGAAGGGAGCGGTAAGCAAGCGCCTTGGGTTCACAATAATGGACGTCGCAAATTTCGTTGAATGAGACCGGCAGACGTTTGAGCTAACTAGACCCTTCCGAAGCCGGTTCTGTCTTTCCGGCTAACTTGAGTGCGATCTCGTCTGAGACGGAATCTGCTGCAGCATTAACCGGTCCTTTCGCCAAGTGGGCATACCGTTGCGTGGTTCTCGCTTGAGTATGTCCGAGAAGCTTTCCCACGACATACAGACTCAGCCCTGATGAAACAGCCAAACTGGCAAAACTATGGCGCAGGTCGTGCAATCGGAGATCGTCCAATTGGGCTTTCTTGCGCACCAAATCCCAGATCTTTCGTATCCCCACCACATGACCATTACCTCGAGCAGACGGAAATACGTACGGAGAGTTGGCGACCTTCGGCAACGTCTCGAGCAACAATCTAGCAGCGCTCCCTAAATGAAGGAGCCGCGCGCCAGTTTTGCTATCTGGAAGCGATATCAAATTCTGGTCGAAATCTATCCATTTCCATTGAAGCGCTAGGACCTCGCTCTTGCGTGAGCCAGAAAGCAGCAGAAAGCGAATCGCCTTCAGCGCGAACGGATTTGCACCTGACGCTTGTACCGCCTCTAAAGCGTCACCAAGACGTTTCAATTCGTCAGAGGTCAAATAGCGGTCGCGGTTTCTCAATGGAAATTTTTTAATGCCTTTCGCAGGGTTATCAGATCGAAGTCCTATATCGATCGCGTAGGTCATCAGCGACGCAAAAAGGTCCAATGTTCTGTTTGCTGTACCCGGTCCACCTTTGACTATCGCCCGCCCTCGTGGACCAGTTTTCTCATCAACCGCGCTCTTGCCCGCCCTAACGGCGTAAAAGAAAGTCTGAATGTCCGCCTTGCTAAGGCTGCTCACCTCTCTATCGCCGATCAGAGGGATGATGTGACGTTTTGCCGAACTCAGGTCGCGAGCGAGAGTTGACGGCTTCTTGTGACCACACGCCTGTTCGACATACATTTTCCAGAGCTGCTCGACAGTTGCTCGTAACTTGTGCGGGGCTGGAACTGACGGATCAATCCCCGATGCAATCAAGCCGCGGAGGCGCATTGCCTCTTCACGTGCTTTATCGGGAGACCAAGGCTGGCCATAGACGCCGATTGTGCTGCGTCTGAGGCGCGCTGGCTTCCCAACTCGGTACTGCAGAATGAAGACTTTCTTGCCAGCAGGTGTCACTTTGACGCCGAAGCCCTTAAGGGAATCGTCCCACCAGAAGGCGTCTATCTCGCCCGCGACAAGCTCGTCCACGGAGCGTTTAGTAATTCGCATCTGCATAAATGATAAGCCCCAGCTAGCAATCAAATAGTAATCATTTGATCGGGAATGGCAAGGTGACCCGGGGCTTTATAGGGAATTGAAAATCGATTTTGTTCAATTATTTCAATCAATAGAGGCAAACGCGGGAACAAGAGGTAGCGTTAAGCCTGTTTTTGACATTGCAGGGGTCACAGGTTCAATCCCTGTCACGCCCACCATCCAACCAGACGATCAGACTTGAATCGGCATCCTGGCCCGCTCGCCCGAGCTGGACAATTTTCGTTCGCCCAAGGGAAGCTGGACACTGGCGAGTTTTTCGAGCGCAACGCGCCCGTCCCGGCGTTTGACCGGAACGGGCCGCACTCGATCAGATCATTGCGGCGCTGGATCAGGCGTATTTCCCGGCCTGTCGCCGCCGCCCTTGCCTTCGCGACAAGGCTCTCCGAGACCGCAGCATTTGCCGTTGTAGGTGACGCCAGGCTTCAGCTTGTCGCATTCCCTGGGAGCGGTTGTCTTGCAGCCGGCCAGCACCGAAACGGCGATAGCGGCCAAAAGGACGTTTCTTGAAACAGTAAACATCAGACGTTCTCCTTGATGGACCATGTTTGGACACATCGCTTGGTCGCGCCTCGAGAGAAATTGGTTCACAAGAAAATTGGTGACGCGAAAACCACCCTCGCGGTCGTTCGACAGCGGAAACACCTGGGCAGGCGCAGCAATCGCGTGGCGACGCGTCCTCTTCGACCGGTCAGCCTTTCCGCGCTTCAGATGCCCGCGACGGTGCAAAGGCTCTTCATTCTGGCTACCGCCAGATCGGGATCAGCGAGCAATCCTGCCTGGTCGGCAAGGCGGAACACGTCGGCATAGTGACGGATGCCGCGCGCCGACTGCATGCCGCCGACCATCGCAAAATGGTCCTGATGGCCATTCAGCCAGGCCATGAAGACGATGCCGGCCTTGTAGTACTCGGTCGGCGCCTCGAAGATTTTTCGCGATAGCGGCACGGTCGGCGCCATCAATGTGTCATAGCCGGCGCGGTCACCCTCCGCCAGTTTCGCCAGCGCTGCATTGGCGACCGGCGCAATCGCATCGAAAATACCGAGCAGTGCGTGCGAGTGTCTTTTCTCGTCGCCGGCGATCAGTTCGGGATAATTGAAATCGTCGCCAGTGAACATGACGACGCCGTCCGGCAGACGGTTCCTCAGCGCGACCTCCTTGCCGGCATCGAGCAGTGAGATTTTTATCCCCTCCACCTTGCCAACGTGGCGTTCGATGATGGCAACAACTGTATCGAGAGCAGTCTCGAAATTCTCGCTGCCCCAATAGCCCCTGAGCGCCGGATCGAACATGTCGCCCAGCCAGTGCAGGATGACCTTGCCGGATGCTTGGGACAGGATGCGGTCGTAGACGCCGACATAGTCGTCCGGCCCCTTGGCCACTGCCGCCAGTGCCCGGCTGGCCATCATGATCGCCTTGCCGCCCAAGCCTTCGATGAAAGCGAATTGCTGCTCATAGGCGGCGATCACATCGTCCAGCGTCCTGGCGGCGGCGGGCGCCAGATGGTCGGTGCCGGCACCCGAGGCGAGATCGGCGCCATCGACGGTACGCGCCTCGGCGATCGAACGGCGGATCAATTCCTGCGCGCTTGCCCAGTCGAAGCCCATGCCGCGCTGCGACGTGTCCATCGCTTCGGCGATGCGGAATCCCAGCCGCCACAGATGGTGACGGAACGCCATCGTCCTGTCCCAGTCGACCACCGGCCTGGACCACGGATCGGTCATGGCGAGCGGATCGGCAACGACGTGCGCAGCGGCATAGGCAATACGCGAAAATCGCGCGCCGATGTCAGACTGCACCGGTTCGCCGACCAGCGTGTACCGGGTGCTGCCGCCACCCTCACCAGGCAAGGAAATGTCCATCGATCTCTCCCTTCGCAACGCTACTAAATGGAACGTTCCAATAAATCAAGAACCTTTAAGATTCGGGCTCCACGGCAGGAAGAATGCTGCATTGCAACACAAATCCTCGTGGAGCAAGCCATTTGAGTACGCACAATCGGCGTTCGAGGCGCGGGAAAATCCCGATTGACTTACGAGCGGAGCGGAGATTAGAACGTTCCAATAGTTTGGGCCTGCAATCGAGGAGGATGCATCTGGATGGCCAACCGGGCCAAGGCGACGATATTCGACATCGCCCGCGAAGCAGGCGTGTCCAAATCGACGGTATCGCTCGTGCTCCAGGGCAGCGGACTGATCCGGCCCGAAACAGCGAGCAAGGTGCGCAAGGCGATCGAGGATGTCGGTTACGTCTACAACCGCGGCGCCGCCAATCTGCGCAAGGCGCACTCCAACGTCATCGGCATGGTCATCAACGATCTGACCAATCCTTTCTTCGCCGAACTGGCGGTCGGCATGGAACGCGTCTTTCAGTCGGCCGGTATCGTGCCGTTCATCGCCAACACGGCGGAAAATCCGGTGCGCCAGGAAGAAGTGCTGAAGTCGTTGATGGAGCAAGGCGTCGCCGGTCTCATCGTGTCGCCGGCTCGCGGCACGACGCCGGGCGCCTTCCGTAGGATCGAGACGGCGGGTCTGCCGGTTGTCTTCGCCATGCGCCGGCTTCCCGAGAGCCGCATCCCGGTCATCGCGCCCGACAATCATCGCGGCGCCTATCTCGCCACCGCGCATCTGATCGGCAAGGGACATCGCCGGCTGGTCTTCTTCGGCGGCTCGTCCGACCTGGTGGTCTATCACGAGCGGCTTGGCGGATTTCGCGAAGCCTGCGAGACGCAGGGCATCGCCGCCCGCGACGCACTGGTCGTCGAGGGCGAGACCAGCCGCAGAGGTGGTATAGCGTGCCTGGAAACCGCTCTCGCTATGGCTGAGCCGCCGACCGCGGCGCTCTGCTTCAACGACGCTGTCGCCTTTGGCGCCATGCTGGCGCTGCGCAAGCGTAGGCTTGAGCCGGGAACTGATTTCGCCATCGTCGGTTTCGACGACGTGGCCGAGGCCGAGCATTACATGCCGGCGCTGACCAGCGTCGCGGTGGACTCGGCCGGCCTCGGCGAACGCGCCGCCCATGTCATGCTGAAAATGATCCAGTCGCGCACCACGCGGGCCGAGGACCATATCGGCGCGGTCAATCTGGTCGTCAGGGAAAGCTGTGGCCCGGATCGCCGCACCCGAAACAGGACGGCCGGTTCGGGGAGCATGAATTGAGCAAGGTCGTTTCGGCAGCGCAGGCAGCGGGCCTGATCAAGGACGGCATGGTCGTATCCGTGTCGTCGTCGAGCGGTCTCGGCTGTCCGGACGCGGTGCTTGCCGCGATCGGCGAACGCTTCGATGGGGAAGGCCACCCAAAAAATATCACCACACTTCACCCGATCGCCGCCGGCGACATGTACGGCATCAAAGGCATCGACCATCTGGCCAAGCCCGGCCTGCTGAAGCGTACTTTGTGCGGCTCCTACCCGTCCGGCCCCTCCTCTTCCGAACCGCCGCAGATCTGGAAGATGATCGGCGACAATTCGGTCGCCGCCTACAACGTGCCGTCCGGCATCCTGTTCGACATGCACCGCGAAGCGGCCGCCAAGCGGCCGGGCGTGCTGACCAAGGTCGGTCTCGACACCTTCGCCGACCCGCGCCACCAGGGCTGCGCCATGAACGCCGCCGCCAGCGAGCCGATCGTTTCGGTGCAGCAGTTCGACGGCGAGGAATGGCTCTATTTCCGCTCCATCGTGCCGCAGGTCTCGATCATCCGCGCCACGTCAGCCGACGAGCGCGGCAACCTCACCTACGAGCATGAGGGCGCCTATCTCGGCGGCCTCGAACAGGCGCTCGCCGCTCGCAACAATGGCGGCATCGTCATCGCGCAGGTCAAGCGTGTCGTTGAAAACGGTACGCTGAAACCGCATGACGTGCGCGTGCCGGGCGTCCTGGTCGACCATATCGTCGTCGCGCCCGACCAGTTGCAGACGACGCTGACACCCTATGACCCGGCCATCTCCGGAGAAATCTTCCGGCCGCTGTCGAGCTTCCGCACGCCGGAGATGAACGTCCAGAAAGTGATCGCGCGCCGCGTCGCCATGGAGTTGCGCGACGGCATGGCCGTCAACATCGGCTTCGGCATTTCCGCCAATGTCCCTCGCATCCTTCTCGAGGAAGGACAGCACGGCAAGATTACCTGGGTGATCGAACAGGGCGCGGTCGGCGGCGTGCCGCTGCTCGACTTCAAATTCGGCTGTTCGTCGAACGCCGACGCCTTCATGCCCTCGCCGCACCAGTTCATCTATTTCCAGGCCGGCGGCTTCGACGCTTCGCTGCTGTCCTTCCTGCAGATCGATCGCCATGGCTCGGTCAATGTCTCGAAGCTTTCGGCGCGCCCGCATGTCACCGCCGGCGCCGGCGGCTTTGTCGACATCACCGCACGGGCGAGGAAGATCGTCTTCTCCGGCTTCTTCAACGCCGGCGCCAAGCTGTCTCTGGCCGATGGCGGTATCCGCATCGAGCAGGAGGGCAAGGTCAAGAAGGTGGTCAACGAGGTCGAGCACATCTCGTTTTCGGGGAAGCGCGCGGTCGCGCAGGGGCAGGACATCACCTATGTCACCGAGCGCTGCGTGATGAGGCTCACGCCGGAGGGCCTGGTCGTCACAGAACTCGCACCCGGCATCGATCTACAGCGCGATGTGCTGGCGCAGTCGGAAATCCCGTTGGGCGTTGCCAAGGACCTCAAGACGACACCGGCAGCCCTCTATCAGGAGCAACCGATAGGCCTGTCACTGAATGGCGGCGCCTCGCTCGGAGGCGCGCATGGCTGAGCCTCTCGTCACCTTCGAACAGGATGGCGCCCTCGGCATCGTCACGCTGCGCCGGCCGGAGAAATTCAACGCACTGGACATTCCGATGCTGCGCGCGCTGGAGACCGCGCTCGACGCGGCCGAGATGGCCGAGGGCGTCCGCGTCGTGCTGCTACGCGGCGAAGGCATACGCGGCAAAGGCAAGGGATTTTGCGCCGGTGGCGATGTTGAAGCCTGGGCGCGGATGAGTGCCGCCGATTTCCAGGTGCAATGGGTACGCTACGGCCACCGCGTCTTCGACCGGCTGGCGCGGCTCAGGCAGCCGACCATCGCCGTTTTGTCGGGCCATGCACTGGGCGGCGGGCTGGAACTGGCTGTGGCTTGTGATTTTCGCGTGGCGGAAACACAGGTGAAACTGGGCTTCCCTGAAACTTCGATCGGTGTCGTGCCCGGCTGGTCAGGCACGCAGCGCGCCGTGCGCCGCTTCGGCGCGCAGACGGTGCGCCGCATGGCGCTCGGCGGCGAGATCTTTCTCGCCCCCGAGGCACTCGCTCTGGGCATCGTCGACCGGGTGGTCGCGACTGGCAAGGCATACGACGAAGCAAGGGCGTGGGCGGAAAAGATCGCCGAGCGCGGCCCGCTGGCGACCGAAGCCGCCAAGCTGATGATCGCGGTCGCCGAAGGCGAGGAAAGTGCCGCCGCCACCGAAGCGCTGGCCAGCGGCTTCATCGCCCTGACCGGAGATCTCAAGGCCGGCGTCGATGCCTTCAAGGCCAAGCAGAAGCCGGCCTTTTCGAGATCCTAGAGGAAAACAGATGAACGCCCCCCTCAAGATCGCCATGCCGGCCGAGGCGGCTGCGGCACCGAAAGCGTACAGACTGCTGATCGACGGCAAGCATGTCGATGCCCGCGACGGCCGCACGATTGCTCGAAATAGCCCCGGCCACGGCTTCACCGTCTCGCACTACGCGCAGGCCGGCGCGGCCGAAGTGGAAGCCGCTGTGCAGGCCGCCCACAAGGCGTTCGAGACCGGTCCATGGCCGCGCATGAAGGCAGCTGAGCGTGCCGCGATCCTGCTCAAGGCGGCTGACCTGATCGAGGGCCGGCTGGAAGAGATCGCCCGGCTCGATACACTGGAATCCGGCAA
The DNA here is from genome assembly GCF_040319805.1 of Mesorhizobium sp. M0848. Lineage (NCBI taxonomy): Bacteria > Pseudomonadati > Pseudomonadota > Alphaproteobacteria > Hyphomicrobiales > Phyllobacteriaceae > Mesorhizobium > Mesorhizobium sp. M0848. The sequence goes on from NZ_JAMYOM010000008.1 coordinate 40,291, forward strand.
GCCGATCGCCCAGGCGCGCGGTGAGATTGGCGGCGCCGTCGACATCTGGCGCTACGCCGCCTCGCTCGCCCGCACGCTGCACGGCGAAAGCTATGCCAATCTCGGCGATGCCATGCTGGGCGTCGTGCTGCGCGAGCCGATCGGCGTCGTCTCGATCATCACGCCGTGGAATTTCCCGTTCCTGATCGTCAGCCAGAAACTGCCCTTCGCGCTCGCCGCCGGCTGCACGGCGGTGGTCAAGCCGAGCGAAATGACCTCGGCCTCGACCTTTGTGCTCGGCGATATCCTGCTGCAGGCCGGCCTCCCCGCCGGCGTCGTCAACATCCTGGCCGGGCTTGGCGCCGACGTCGGCGCGCCGATGGTCAGCCATCCCCTGGTCGAGATGGTCTCGTTCACCGGCTCGACCCGCGTCGGCAAGATGACCATGGCGTCCGCCGCGCTATCGCTGAAGAAAGTTTCGATGGAGCTCGGCGGCAAGAACGGTCAGGTCGTCTTCCCGGACGCCGACCTCGAAGCGGCCGCCGATGCGGCGGTGTTCGGCGGCTTCTTCAATGCCGGCGAGTGCTGCAATGCCGGCAGCCGGCTGATCGTGCACGAGGCGATCGCCGACGATTTTCTCAGCGCCGTCAAGGCGCTTACCGCCAGGGTTACGGTCGGCGATCCGCTCGATGACCAAACCAAGGTGGGCGCGATGATCTCGTCCGACCATCTGAAGAAGGTGGCCGGCTATGTTTCTGCCGCTGAAGGCGACGGCAGCCAGGTTTACAGCGGAGGCAAGCAATTGGCCTCCAATGTCGGCCAATATCTCGATCCCACCATCATTCGCGGCGTCACCGAGGATATGGCCATCGCCCGCGAAGAAGTGTTCGGCCCGGTGCTCTCGGTGCTGACATTTGAATCGATTGAAAAGGCGTTGCACATCGCCAACGACACGCCTTATGGTTTGTCGGCGGGCGTGTGGAGCGCCAGCATCGACACCTGCATGTCGGTGGCGCGTGGGGTGCGTTCGGGAACCGTTTGGGTGAACACGTTCATGGAAGGTTATCCCGAGCTGCCTTTCGGAGGCTACAAGCAGTCCGGTCTCGGACGCGAACTCGGCAAACGCGCCGTCGAGGACTATACCGAGGAAAAGACAATCCAGTTTCATCGCGGCCAGCGCACCGGGTGGTGGGTCGGCTGAGTTGAGAAGAACCCGGTGGGCTTCACCGGTCGTGTAATGCAACAAGGGAGGAAGTACATGTTGCGCAAACTGCTTATCGGAACGGCTCTCGCGTCGGGCCTGGCTTTCACAGCCCACGCCGAGGACGTCAAGGAAGTCCAGATGCTGCATTGGTGGACGTCGGGTGGCGAAGCGGCTGCTCTCAACGTCCTCAAGGGCGACCTGGCCAAGGAAGGCTATGCCTGGAAGGACGTGCCGGTGGCCGGCGGTGGCGGCGATGCCGCCATGACCGCGCTGAAGGCAATGGTCGCGGCCGGCAATTACCCGACCGCCTCGCAGATGCTCGGCTACACCGTGCTCGACTATGCGGCCGCCGGCGTCATGGGCGACCTGACCGAAACGGCGAAGAAAGAAGGCTGGGACAAGTCCGTTCCGGCAGCCCTGCAGAAGTTTTCGGTCTATGAGGGCAAGTGGGTCGCGGCTCCGGTCAACGTTCACTCGGTCAACTGGCTGTGGATCAACAAGGCCGTCCTGGACAAGATCGGCGGCACCGAGCCGAAGACCTTCGACGACTTCGTTGCACTGCTCGACAAGGCCAAGGCGGCAGGCGTGATCCCGCTCGCTCTCGGCGGCCAGAACTGGCAGGAAGCCACCATGTTTGACTCCGTCGTGCTGTCGACCGGCGGACCCGAGTTCTACAAGAAGGCCTTCAACGACCTCGATGACGAGTCCCTGAAGTCCGACACGATGAAGAAGTCGTTCGACAATTTGGCCAAGCTCGTCACCTTTGTCGACCCCAACTTCTCCGGCCGCGACTGGAACCTTGCCACCGCCATGGTCATCAAGGGCGATGCCCTTGTGCAGGTCATGGGCGACTGGGCCAAGGGCGAGTTCAACGCCGCCAAGAAAACGCCGGGCACCGACTTCCTGTGCTATCGCTTCCCGGGCACCGACGGCTCAGTGATCTACAACTCCGACATGTTCGGCATGTTCAACGTTCCGGACGACCGCAAGGCCGCCCAGGTCGCGCTGGCCACCGCCACCCTGTCGAAGAGCTTCCAGTCGGCCTTCAACGTCGTCAAGGGTTCGGTTCCGGCCCGTACCGACGTTCCGGACACCGACTTCGACGCGTGCGGCAAGAAGGGCATCGCCGACCTGAAGGCAGCCAACGAAGGCGGCACGCTGTTCGGCTCGCTCGCCCAGGGCTATGGCGCGCCCCCGGCGGTCGCCAATGCCTACAAGGACGTCGTCTCCAAATTCGTCCATGGGCAGATCAAGACCTCGGACGAGGCCGTGACCGAGCTGGTCAAGGCGATCGACGACGCCAAGTAAGCGCCACGCGCCAAAAACGCCTTCCCCGCTCCGGCGGGGAAGGCCCAGATCCGCGAACTTAGATCCGCGAAGCTGGTTGGCCGCGAGTCGACGGGAGGAGCCCATGAGCACGGTAGCGACAAGCCAGATCAAGCTGACGCCGGAGCATGCGCGGCCACGCGCCTCGGTGCGCTCACGCCTGCAGGACGCATTGCCGAAGATCGTGCTGGCGCCCAGCTTTGCCATCACCATCGTCTTCGTCTACGGCTTCATCCTGTGGACGATCTATTTGTCCTTCACCAATTCCAAGACCTTCCCATCCTATGTCCTAACCGGCTCGCGCGCCTATCAGCGACTGTGGGGCTGGACCTTCGACACCGACCCGCCCTCGAGCTGGTACACGTCGATCACCAATATGGGTATCTTCGGCTTTCTCTACATCTTCATCTGCCTGGCGCTCGGCCTGTTCCTGGCCATCCTGCTCGACCAGAAGATCCGCGGCGAAGGCGTGTTGAGGCCGATCTATCTCTACCCGATGGCGCTGTCCTTCATCGTCACCGGCGTCGCCTGGAAATGGTTCCTCGATCCCGGCCTCGGCCTCGAGCAGACCTTGCATCAATGGGGCTGGACGAGCTTCCATTTCGACTGGATCAAGAACAAGGATTTCGTCATCTACACCGTGGTCATTGCCGGCGTCTGGCAGGCCTCCGGCTTCATCATGGCGATGTTCCTGGCCGGCCTGCGCGGCATCGACGGCGAGATCATGAAGGCGGCGCAGATCGACGGCGCCACCACCTTCCAGCTCTACCGCCGCATCGTCATCCCGCTGCTGCGGCCGATCTTCCTGTCGGCCTTCATCGTGCTCGCGCACCTCGCCATCAAGTCCTACGATCTGGTCGTGGCGCTGACCAGCGGCGGCCCCGGCGGCTCGGCCTGGCTGCCATCCAACTTCATGTATGAGTACACGTTCAAGCGCAACGAAATGGCCGTCGGCTCGGCCAGCGCCGTGATCATGCTGATGACCATCGTCGCCATCATCGTGCCCTATCTCTATTCGGAACTGCAGGAGAAGCCGCGATGAGCGCCGTCACCACTCCCGCCCGCCAAGCCTCCGGCGGCGTCAACGTCAAGGTTATCAACCGCATCGTCATCTACGGGCTGCTGGCGCTGTTTGCGCTATTTTATCTGATGCCGCTGTTCGTCATGCTGGTGACCTCGTTCAAGACCATGGACGAGATCCAGAACGGCAACATGCTGGCGCTGCCCAGGGCGCCGACCTTCGATCCGTGGCTGAAGGCTTGGGGCGAGACCTGCGTCGGCCTCACCTGCGCCGGCATCAAGGGCTATTTCTGGAACTCTATCAAGATGGTGGTCCCGGCCGTCCTGATCTCGACGATGCTCGGCGCGCTCAACGGCTACGTGCTGACCAAGTGGCGTTTTCGCGGGGCAACGCTGGTGTTCGGGCTGATGCTGTTCGCCTGCTTCATCCCGTTCCAGTCGGTGCTGCTGCCGATGGCGACCATCCTCGGCAGTCTCGGCCGCTTCGGCGTCACGCTGCAGAATGCAACGGGAACCAGCTTTGGCCTCGGCAACCCGACGGTCAACCTCGTCTTCGTCCACGTCGTCTACGGCATCGGCTTCACCACGCTGTTCTTCCGCAACTACTATGAGGCGTTCCCGACCGAACTGGTCAAGGCGGCACAGGTCGACGGCGCCTCCTTCTTCCAGATCTTCCGGCGCATCATGCTGCCGAATTCAATGCCTATCTTCGTCGTCACGGTGATCTACCAGTTCACCAACATCTGGAACGACTTCCTGTTCGCCTCGGCTTACGCCGGCACCGGCGACGCGATGCCGATGACGGTGGCGCTCAACAACGTCGTCAACACCTCGACCGGCGTCGTCGAATACAACGTCAACATGGCCGCCGCGATGATCGCGGCACTGCCCACCCTTCTCGTCTATGTGCTCGCCGGCCGCTACTTCGTGCGTGGTCTCATGGCTGGCGCCGTCAAAGGATGATCTGATGGCTTTTCTGGAAATTGATGGTCTGAGAAAGCGCTTCGGCCAGGTCGAGATCCTCAAAGGGATCGATGTCGAACTCGAGAAAGGCGGCTTCCTGGTGCTGGTCGGCCCTTCCGGCTGCGGCAAGTCGACCTTGCTCAACACCATCGCCGGCCTGGAGACGATCACGTCTGGCGAAATCCGTGTCGACGGCCGCACCATCAACGATCTGCACCCCTCCAAGCGCGACATCGCCATGGTGTTCCAGAGCTATGCGCTCTACCCGAACATGACGGTGGCCGGAAACATCTCCTTCGGCATGGAGATGCGCGGCGTGCCGGCGGCGGAGCGCCAGAAGGCCATCGACAAGGTGGCGAAGGTGCTGCAGATCGGTCATCTGCTGCAGCGCAAGCCGAGCCAGCTTTCGGGCGGTCAGCGCCAGCGCGTCGCCATGGGCCGGGCGCTGGTGCGCGACCCAAAACTGTTCCTGTTCGACGAGCCGCTGTCCAACCTCGACGCCAAGCTGCGCGTCGACATGCGCATCGAGATCAAGCGTCTGCACGCCACCACCGGCACAACAATCGTCTACGTCACCCACGACCAGATCGAGGCGATGACGCTGGCCACCAAGATCGCTGTCATGCGCGATGGCGAGGTGCAGCAGTTCGGCACCCCGGCCGAGATCTACAACAACCCGAGCAATCTCTTCGTCGCCGATTTCATGGGCTCGCCGGCGATGAACCTGATCCCGGCGACCATCGGCACGTCAGGCAATGCGCTGTCGGTCGTGCTGCAGCGCGAGGCGCGCGAGCCGATCTCGCTGCCGATGGCGAATGCGCCGGCGGGCCTGTCGGCATTCCAGGGCAAGCCGATTATCTTCGGTGTCCGCCCCGAAGCCCTGACCGATCCGGAAGGTGCCGAGCGCAACGCCTCGCACATCGCAACCGCCGACTGTCACATCGAGGTCGTCGAACCGGCCGGCTCGGATACCTTCGCCGTCACCAATCTCGGCGGCAAGGGCGTGGTGGCGCGGCTGCGCGCCGATGCCAACATCCAGCCGGGCACCAACACGCCGCTCGCCTTCAACCTGACCAAGGCGGTGTTCTTCGATCCGGCGACCGAGACCCGTATTCGCTAATGTATGTCGCCCAAAAGTGGATCCGGTTTTGGGGCAACGACATGCATCAAAACAAGAAACTAAAACGCGTCGGGACGCGATTTAGGCCATGACAAATCCGGACATCGTCATCATCGGCTCCGGCATTGGCGGCGCCACGATCGCCTCCGGCCTTGCCGGCAGCGGCGCCTCGATCCTGATGCTGGAGCGCGGCGAGCCTTTGCCGGCGACGCCGCACACACGTGACACGCGCTCGATCTTCGTCGATGGCCATTATCGGCCGAAGGAGATGTGGCGCGAAGCCGGCGGTGCCGCCTTCAATCCGGGAAATTACTACTATGTCGGCGGCAATTCGAAATTCTACGGCGCGGTGCTGATCCGCTACCGCAAAGAGGATTTTGCCGCCATGGAGCATTTCGGCGGCGTCTCGCCGGCCTGGCCGTTTTCCTATGACGAGTTCGAGCCCTGGTATTCGAAAGCCGAACAGCTGTTTCGCGTGCGCGGCACGCTGGGCGAAGATCCGACCGAGCCGTTCCATTCGGTCCCCTACGCCTATAAGCCGGTGCCCGACGAGGCACCGATTGCCCGCGCCCGCGCCGAACTTAAGGGGCTCGGCCTGCATCCCGCCTCGCTGCCGCTCGGTGTCGACATCGAAACCTGGCTGAAGGAGGGCAAGACCGGCTGGGACGCGTTTCCCAACACCGGTCAGGGCAAGGTCGATGCGCAGACCGGACCGCTGACGGCGGCGCTGACCGACCAGAACATTCGGCTCGAGACTGGCGCCTATGTTGAATATCTCGAAGCCTCGGCGAATGGCAAAACCATCGCCGCGATTCACTATCGCCAGAACGGCGAACTGAAGAAGGTGTCGCCGAAGCTGGTCATCCTCTCCGCCGGCGCGGTCAATTCCGCCGTCATCCTGCTGCGCTCGCCCTCGCCCAACAACAGCAAGGGAGATGGCAAAGGCCTAGCCAACCGCTCCGACCAGGTCGGCCGCAATTTCATGAACCACAATTCAAGCGCCATGCTGGCGATCGACCCGCGCCGCCGCAACGATGCCGTCTACCAGAAGACTTTGATGCTGAACGACTATTACCTGTCCGACGGCAAGGGCGGCAAGCCGCTCGGCAACGTCCAGCTTCTCGGCAAGATCGACGGCAACATGCTGCAGGCCAACGTCAAGTATACACCGAAATTCGCGCTCGATTTCATGGCCGGCCATGCCGTCGACTGGTACCTGATGTGCGAGGATTTGCCCGATCCGGAAAGCCGCATCATGGTCGACGGCAAGGACATCGTCATGCAATGGCGGCGCTCCAACATGCAGTCGCTCGACGGGCTGACCAAGGTGATGCGCGAGAATTTCCGCGCCTGCGGTTATCCCATCGTTCTCTCGCGCCCCTTCGACAAGCGCACGCCGTCGCACCAATGCGGCACGATAAAGATGGGCGACGATCCGGCGACGGCGGCGCTCGATCCGTTCTGCCGCTCATTCGATCACCGGAACCTGTTCGTTGTCGATGGTAGTTTCCTTCCGAACTCGGCGGCGGTCAATCCGGCATTGTCGATCGCCGCGCAGGCGCTCCGCGTCGCGGACCACATCCGCAAGACGGACCTCGCCGCATGACCCGCCCCTCCGCCATCGTCACCGGCGGCGCGCGCGGCATCGGCCTTGCCTGCGCCCAGGCGTTGGCGGATGTCGGCTTCGATATTCTGATCGCAGATCTTGCCGAAACAGCCGCTGATGGACTTGCCACCGACATCACCAAGCGTGGCGCGAAGTTCGCCTATGTCCGTTGCGACATCGCCGATCTCGCCAGCCACACCGCACTTGTCGATGCCGCGATGCGCGCCTTCGGCCGTATCGACTGCCTGGTCAACAATGCCGGCATCGGCGCCGTGGTGCGCGGTGACCTCTTGGACCTCAAGCCGGAGAATTTCGACCGCACGCTGGGCATCAATCTGCGCGGCACCGTCTTCCTCAGCCAGGCCGTCGCCAAGGCGATGCTGGCTGCGCCAGGCGATCACCAGAGGTCGATCATCACCATCACCTCGGTCAGCGCCGAAATGGCATCGTCGGAGCGACCGGATTACTGCATCTCGAAAGCCGGGCTTTCGATGTGGGTGAAGAACCTGGCGCTGCGGTTGGCGCCCGAAAACATCGGCGTGTTCGAGGTGCGGCCCGGCATCATCCGCACCGACATGACTTCAGGCGTGACCGCCAAATACGATGCCCTCATCGACAGTGGACTGGTGCCGGCCAAACGCTGGGGCGAAGCATCGGACATCGGTGCGGTGGTGGCGACGCTCGCCGGCGGCAGGCTCGGCTTTTCGACCGGCTCGATCATCAATGTCGATGGCGCCCTCTCCGTGCCGCGACTATAAGTGGACAGTGTCATGACCGACTACATCATCGTGGGCGCCGGTCCGGCCGGCTGCGTTCTGGCCAACCGATTGAGCGAGGATCCGGCAAATTCGGTCCTGCTGCTGGAAGCCGGCGGCAAGGACTGGCATCCCTATATCCACATGCCTGCCGGCTTTGCCAAGATGACCAAGGGTATTGCTTCCTGGGGCTGGTCGACCGTGCCGCAGAGTCATATGAAGGACCGCGTCTTCTGGTACACGCAGGCTAAGGTGGTCGGCGGCGGCTCGTCCATCAATGCCCAGATCTACACGCGCGGCAACGCCCGCGACTACGACGACTGGGAGAAGGAAGAAGGCCTCGCCGGCTGGGGCTATCGCGATGTATTGCCCTATTTCAAGCGCGCTGAGAACAACCAGCGCTACGCCAACGATTTTCACGGTGACCAGGGCCCGCTCGGCGTCTCGAACCCGATTGCGCCGCTGCCGATCTGCGAGGCCTATTTCCGTGCCGGGCAGCAGATGGGCATCCCCTTCAACCCGGACTTCAACGGCGCTGCCCAAGAAGGCGTCGGCTATTACCAGCTGACCCAGAAGGATGCCCGGCGCTCGTCCGCTTCAGTCGCCTATTTGAGGCCGATCCGCGCCCGCAAGAACCTGACCGTCCGAACCGATGTGCTGGTGACGCGCATCGTCGTCCAGAAGGGCCGCGCCATCGGCGTCGAAATTGTCGACAGACCGGGCGGCGAGAAGAAAATCCTGCGCGCCGAGCGCGAGGTGATCGTCTCGTCCGGCGCCATCGGCTCGCCGAAACTCTTGATGCAGTCGGGCATCGGCCCCGCCGACCATCTGAAGTCGGTCGGCGTCACGCCGGTGCACGACCTGCCCGGCGTCGGCTCCAACATGCAGGACCATCTTGATCTGTTCGTCATCGCCGAATGTACGGGCGATCACACCTATGACAACTACGCCAAGCTGCACCGCACGGCCTGGGCCGGCCTGCAGTATCTGCTGCTGAAGAAAGGGCCGGTGGCCTCCAGCCTGTTCGAGACCGGCGGCTTCTGGTACGCCGACCCGACCGCCGCCTCGCCCGACATCCAGTTTCATCTCGGCTTGGGTTCCGGCATCGAAGCCGGCGTCGAGAAGCTGAAAAACCCTGGCGTCACCCTGAACTCGGCTTTCCTGCGTCCGCGTTCGCGCGGCACGGTGCGGCTGAAGAGTGCCGACCCGGCCGACCACCCGCTGATCGATCCGAACTATTGGTCCGATCCCTATGACCGCGCCATGTCGATCAAGGGGCTGCGGCTGGCCCGCGAGATCATGCGGCAGAAGGCGCTTGCCCCTTACGTGCTGCGCGAGGTGCTGCCCGGCCCGTCACTCGCCAGCGACGACGAGCTGTTCGACTATGCCTGCCGCAGTTCCAAGACCGACCACCATCCGGTCGGCACCTGCCGCATGGGCCATGATGATATGGCTGTCGTGACGCCGGATCTGCGGCTGCGCGGCATCGAGGGCCTGCGCGTCTGCGACGCCTCGGTGATGCCGCGCGTGCCTTCATCCAACACCAATGCGCCGACCATCATGGTCGGTGAAAAGGGCGCCGACCTGGTCCTTGGCCGCGAGCCGCTGCCGCCGGCGGTGTTTTCCGGAAACCGGGCTGCTTAGCCACTGAGGAGTAAGACATGATCAGGCACTGTGTTTTCGTCAAGCTGCGCAACGATGTCGACGCCACCGAGCGCACGGCGATCCATGCCGATCTCGAGGCGCTGCGACAGGTGATCGACGGCATGGACGCAGTAAAATTCAGCGCCAATGTCAGCCCGGAGCCGTTCGCACGCGGCTTCACCCACGGCTTCACCATCGATTTCCGCGATGCTGCCGCGCGCGATGCCTATCTTGTGCATGAAGCGCACCAGCGCGCCGGCGCGCGCCTGGTCGCTGCCCTGGAAGGCGGCACGGACGGACTGCTGGTGTTTGATCTCGAAATCTAAACCTACCCTCAAGCCACGATCGAGTTCATCGACAGATGGCACCGGTCGGTCTCATCGCACCTTCCGCCATTCCTGCGGGCGTTCGATCAAATGAGCCACGCGAAAACGTGACCACCGGTCTTCCCTGAACTGGCCGATAATTCCCCCCATCGATGATGATGGAGGAAGATTTGCCCCTTAATTCGCAGCAGAAGAAGACCGTCCTTGCCTCATTCCTGGGCTGGACGCTCGATGCTTTCGATTTCTTCCTTCTGACATTCCTGCTCACCGATATCGCGACCGAATTCCACGCCGACGTGCCCGCGGTCTCCAAGGCGCTGTTCCTGACCTTGGCGACACGCTTCATCGGCGCGTTCTTCTTCGGCATGCTTGCCGACAAATACGGGCGCAAGCCGATCCTCATGCTCAACATCGTCAGCTATTCGGTGATTGGCGCGCTGGCCGCCTTCTCGCCCAATCTCGGCATGTTCCTCGCCCTGCGTGCTTTGTTCGGCATCGCCATGGGCGGCGAATGGGGGCTTGGCAGTTCGCTGGCCATGGAGTCCATTCCGCCGAGCGCACGCGGCATGGTCTCCGGCATCCTGCAATGCGGCTATCCGGCCGGCTACCTGCTGGCGGCGGTGGTCTATGGTCTGCTCTATCAGCAGACGATCGGCGGCTACACGATCGGCTGGCGTGCCATGTTCCTGCTCAGCTTCGTGCCGGCGCTGATCGTGCTCTTCATCCGCTCGCATGTGCCGGAATCGCCGGCCTTCGTCGAAGCGCAGAAGACCGCGAGACCGGGCATGTGGGAAACCCTGCAGAAACACTGGGGCGTCGCGCTCTATGCCGTCGTGCTGATGATGTTCTTCAATTTCTTCAGCCATGGCACGCAGGATCTTTATCCGACCTTCCTGAAGAAGCAGCATGGCTTTGATCCGCACACAGTGAGCTGGATCACCATCGTTGCCAATATCGGCGCCATCGTCGGTGGCCTGGCATTCGGCGCGCTGTCGGAGAAGATCGGCCGCGTCAACGCCATCACGCTGGCATGCCTGATCGCCTTGCCGTCCATCCCGCTATGGGCCTACTCGACCACGCCGTTCATGCTCGCCATCGGCGCCTTCGTCATGCAGGTCGCGGTCCAGGGTGCCTGGGGCGTCATCCCCGTGCACCTCAACGAGCTTTCGCCCGGCGCGGTGCGGGCGACCTTGCCCGGCTTTATCTATCAGGCGGGCAATCTCGCCGCGTCCTATGGCGGCCCCTATCAAGCAGGAATCGCTGAAAGCGCCGGAGGCAGCTATGGCTATGCTCTGGCGCTGTTCGCAGGCGTGGTCGCCGTCTGCATCATCGTCTTCATCCGCTTCAGCCCGGAACGACGTGGCCAGGTGATGACGGTCCTGACCTGAGCGGCGCCTAACCAAGCCTCAGTGCGACGACGCCGGCCACGATGCTGAGCGCGGCGGCACCGCGCCAGCCGGTCATTTTTTCGCCGAGAGCGAAGACTGAGATCATCATGGCAAACAGGATCGAGGTTTCGCGCAGCGATGCCACCGAAGCGATCGGCGCCTTGGTCATCGCCCACATGACGATCCAGTAGGCGGCGCCGCTGAGCACGCCCGTGAACAGCCCTGCCTTCCAGTCGCGCGCCAGCACCGGCAGCGCCTTCGGCCCGCGGAAGATGAGGCACAGCACCAACGCGCCAAAAGCATCGCAGATGAACAGCCAGGCGGCATAGCTCTGCGCGGTTGCCGCCAGCCGCGCGCCGCTGCCGTCCGACAGCGTGTAGCTGGCAATGAAGATGGAAGTGCCCAGCGCAAAACCGACCGCGCGCAGATTGAGCTTTTCCAGATGCGCGCCGCCACGAAACGACATCACCAGCGTGCCGGCCGACAACAGGAAGATACCGAGCATGGCGAACGGGCCGGGAATCTCGGCGACGACGAACATGCCTCCAAAGGCCGAGAGCAGAGGTGCTGTGCCCCGCGCCAGCGGATAGGTCTGTGCGAAATCGCCGGCCTTGTAGGCGCCGATCAAGAAGGTCCGGTAGCCCATGTGGAAAATGACGGAGGCGATGATGTAGGGCCACACCTCTGCCTTCGGCACTTCGACGAAAGGCAGCACCACGAGGGCCGCGGCGCCCATGCCTAATGTCATCAGCGTAATCGACAGGAAGCGGTCGAGATGAACCTTGACCAGCGCATTCCAGATCGCGTGCATGGCAGCGGCGGCAAGCACTGCGAAGAAGACGAAAAGCGTCATGTGGCGATGCCCGGCGTTTCCAGGTCGATGTCGACCCGCAGCGGAAAATGATCCGAGGCAACCTCGCCGATGTCGGCACTGATCGAACGCACCCGCCCGGCGAACATGCCGCCGACGAAGCAATGGTCGAGCCGGCGCTTTGCCAGCTTGCCGTCGATGGTCTTCACATGGGTGTGGAAATCCGCGGCCGGCTCGCTGGGAATGGCGGCGGCATCGACGAAACCGTCAAGATAGGCGGCGCCCCGATGGTAGGGCGTGCTGCCGACGATGCGGCGATATTCGGCACTGCCCGGCTCCATGTTGAAATCGCCCATCCAGATCGCCGCCAGCGGGTTTTCCGGTTCCGCTTCGCCGCTTGTCCAGTTGCGCGTGGGTTCGTCGTCGACGCCGCTCCACGGCCCGCCATCGGACGGTGCCCGGCGATGCTCGGCCAAGAGATAGTCGATCTGCTCCAGCCGCTCCTCGGCCGCGATGTGGGCGAGATGCAGCGACAACACCCGCACCGGCCCTGCCGGCGTGCGGATCATGCATTCAAGCGCGGCGTTGCGGGTGTTGAGCGGCCGCTGCGTGCGGCGCATCGGCAGCGCATGCAGCCGCGACCAGACGATCGGCAGTTTCGACAGCACCATGGTGCCGAACTGGCGGCGCCGATTGACCAGACGGCCGTCGCGCCTTTCGCTGGCATCCATGTCGAAGGCCGGGCCGTAAACCCAGTGATGTTCGGGCAGCAGACGGGAAAGCAGCTCCGGCTGATCATCGAAATTGCTGCGCTGCCAATTCCGCTCCACCTCTTGAAGCGCAATGATGTCGGCGCCGGCAACGATGCGCGCGGCGCGCGAAAGATCGTAGCGGCCGTCGCCGCCGAACCCGTACTGGATGTTGTAGCTGACCAGCTTCATTGCTTATCCGGCTCAATTTCGTGTTGGCAGTAGCGGTTCGATGCCACGGTTGCAATGTGCAGGAGAATGGACGTGGCTTGGACCAGCCTTGCTTCACCGGGATCATGCACCGATCACGAAGCACTTCGGTATCTTCCGTGCGCCGGAAAACGGCGTGCGATGCCTTATGTATTCAGCGGCTGGAACCGGCCGGGTGGCGACGCCGCCAGTTCGGTCCAGTCGATCTCTTCCTCAAGGCGATGATAGGCTTCGTCGCCAATCGTCCCGTTGCGGCGCAATTCCTCCAGCGCGTCGCGCTGGCTCTTGATCGCATAAAGACGCAAGCGGTCATATTCGGTCGCTGCCTGGGCATCGTCGGGATTTTTGGCGATCTTGCGTTGAGCGGCATATTGCTCGCGCACCGCGGCCGCCGCGTCCGATGTCTTGCCGCCCAATATGTCGAGCGCGGCCTGCATGACCACGACGCGTGCCTGCGCAACCTCGCGGTCGACCGTTTCGTCAGGGTCGAGATTTAGCAGGCGCAGCAGCGGCTTCAGGCTCATGCCTTGCAGCACCAGCGTGCCGAGCACGACCGTGAAGGCAGCGAGCACGATCGGGTCGCGGGCCGGGAATTCAGCCGGCAGGGCGAATGCCGCCGCAAGCGTCACCAAACCGCGCATCCCGCACCAGCCGATCAGCACGCCGCCCCGAAACGACGGAGCGTCACGCTGACGATCAGCTCCGCCGGAACGGTCAAACCACCTGATGATCGCGCCGCACCCCAGCACCCAGATGAGGCGTGAGACGATGACGATGGCAAGCACTGTCCCGGCCAGGACGAACGCATCGGTCTGCCCCTGCCCGGCAAGCCGGCCGACGATCGTACGCGCCTGCAGGCCCATCAGCACGAAAGCCAGGACATTGAGCACGAACACCGCCGTTTCCCAGACCGAATAAGAGCTGATGCGGTTTCTGGCCGGCATGCGGCGCGGCGCGGTGCGGGCGATCGTCATGGCATAGACGACTATGGTGATGATGGCCGACAGTCCGATCCTGTCGGCCAGGATCCAGACCCCGAATGTGCCGGCAAATTGCACCACGGTGCCGCTCGCCGGGTCCTCGATCCGGCCCAGCGTTATCAGAGACACCCGGCCAAGCAGGTAGCCGGCCGCAAGACTGCCGAGCGTGGACAGCAGGATCATCGGAACGGCGCTGCTCAGCAGAATGGAACCTGCTGCCGCCGAAATCGCCATCCGGTAAATCAGCAACGCGGTGGCGTCGTTGAGCAGGCTCTCGCCCTGCAGAATGGCAGTGATGCGGTGCGGCACCTTGAACTGGCCAAGCACGGCCGATGCCGCAACCGCATCGGGCGGCGCCACGATGGCGCCAAGCGCTATGGCTGCGGCGATCGGCAGGCCTGCCATCGCCCAGCCGGCCAGCGCAACCGTCGCTGTCGTGAAAAGGACGGCGCCAAGCGCCAGCAGCACAAGCGGCACCCTGTAGCGGTTGAGATCGCGCAGCGAGGTATCATAGGCGGCATCGAGCAGCACCGGCGCGATGAACAGGGCTAGCGCCAGTTCCGGATCGATCTCTATGGTCGGGACGCCAGGCACGAAGGCGATGGCCACCCCTGCCAGCGCCAGCAAAGAGGGATAGGGAACCTGCACGCGCCGCGACAGCGCCGTCAGCGCAACGGCGATCAACAGCAGAACGAGTGTCAGTTCGAAAAGCGCCATGGCCTGTTATAGCCGGGAAGCGAGACGCTGGCAGTGGCAAAGCGGCTGGAAACTGTTGATTGGCCAGCAAGCTCGAGCCGATGGGAATATGCCTCGAATTGCCTTCCGCCGATGCCCTGCCAAATCGACAAATGCGCCGACCGCACTGACATCGAAATCACCGATAGAGGGCTCGCTTAAACCCTGCATTGCAGCCCATGCCACGCGGACGGAAGCATCCTCCCGTCTTCGCAGACCGGGATGCAGCCATTCATTTTGAACAAGCGCATCAGCCTAGTGAAGCACCAGCATATCGCTCGACGAGAACGAGATCTCGGCCTTTTCACCGACTGCGGGGGGCGGTGTCGCCGGGCTGTTGAAGGTGTCGAGCGAGACCGTGTTGCCGCCGATGCCGACACGAACCCGGATGACTGAGCCGAGGAAATGCACCTCGGATATCTCTCCCGAAAGGCTGGAATCGCGGCCGGGCTGTCGTCCGAGCGAGATTGCCTCAGGCCGCAACGCCAGCGACAGCGTGTCGCCTGACTTGGAACCGTTGAGCTTGCCCTTAAGCGAGACCTGTTCGGAATTGACCCGCACCGTGCCTGCAGCCGCATCGGTGACGGTGCCTTCCAGCACGTTCAGCGTGCCGACGAAATTGGCGACAAACTTGGTCGCCGGGCGGTTGTAGATCTCGAACGGCGTGCCGACCTGCTCGGCCTTCCCGCCATACATGACGGCGATGCGGTCGGAGATCGACAGCGCCTCTTCCTGGTCGTGCGTCACGAAAATGGTTGTGATGCCGAGCTTCTTCTGGATCGAGCGGATTTCCTCGCGCAGCGACACACGCACCTTGGCATCGAGCGCCGACAGCGGCTCGTCGAGCAGCAAGAGCTTCGGCTTCGGCGCGATGGCGCGGGCCAACGCGATGCGTTGCTGCTGGCCGCCCGAGAGCTGGTAGGGATAGCGATCCGCCATCTGCGGCAGCTTGATGATGCCGAGCATCTCGGCGACACGAGCATCGATGTCCGCCCTTGGCATGCCGGCGACCTTCAGGCCGAAGCCGATGTTCTGCGCCACGGTCAGGTTCGGGAACAGCGCATAGGCCTGGAACACCATGCCGACATTGCGCTGGTTGGGCTTCAGCCGCGTAATGTCCTTGCCGCCGACGACGATCGTGCCCGCGCTCGGCTCCTCGAAACCGGCGACCATGCGCAGGACGGTGGTCTTGCCGCAACCGGACGGACCCAGGAAGGAGACGAATTCGCCGCGCTCGACGTCGAGATTGAAATCCTCCACCACTGTGGTGGCGCCGAAGGATTTGCGAACGTGCTGGATGGAGAGGAACGGGTCGGCCATGGCTTTGACTTTCAGTTCGGACGGTTCGCCGATCTCGGCGCGAAGCGGGACAGGATCTGGATCAACGACATGCAGCCCCAGGTGATGGCGAAGGCGATGATGGCAAGTGCCGCCGGCTCATAGGCGCGGTTGGCACCAATATTCTGCAGATAAGGGCCGAAGGCAGGCCGGTTGAGCAGGCTGGCCATGGTGAATTCGCCGATGACGATGGCGAAGGTGAGGAAGGCGCCCGAGAGCACCGCGATCAGCACGTTGGGCAGGATGACACGGGTGATGATGGTGCCCCAGCCAGCCCCAAGGATCTGTGCCGCTTCCGTCAACGTGCGTACGTCGATTGTGCGAAGCCCGGTGTCGACGGCGCGATACATATAGGGCAGCGCCAGTGTCGCATAGCCGATGACCAACAAGGCATTGGTGCCTGTATCGGTCGCCAGAAACGGCAGCGGCGAATTCGACCCGTACATTCTGATGTAGCCGAAGACGATGACGATGGCTGGGATAACCAGCGGCAACAGGGTAATGAACTCGACGATCGGCCGCAATTGCGGCAGCCGAAGCCGGATCCAATAAGCGGCGGGCACCACGATCAGCACACCGAGAATGATGGTGAAAACGGCGGCCAGTACCGAATAGCCGAAGGTGGCCTGGAAACGGGCGTCGCCCAACACGACCTTGTACGCGTCGAAGGAGTACTCCCCGCGCCGCATGCGCATCGAGAACTCCACGGTCGCGATCAGCGGGATGAAAAAGTAGGCCGCGCCAAGAGCGAAGACGAGCCAGGCCCAGAACTTTCCCGACTTCATTTCAGCCACCTCTCGGAACGGGTCCGGAACCAGATGTAGAACACATTGGCAAGACCGGTGATGACGATCATACCGAAGGCGATGGCATAGCCGAGATGGGCATTGTGCAGCACATCTCCACGGATCTGGGCATAGAGCAGGATCGGCACGATGTTGAGCGACGAGCCGGTCAGCGCATAGGCGGTGGCGATGGCGCCGAAGGCGTTGGCGAACAACAGGATCACGGTGCCGAGGAAACTCGGCCAGATCACCGGAATGACCACCATGCGCCAGTACTGGGACATGGTCGCGCCCAGCGTCGCGGCTGCCTCGCCCCATTCCTTCTTCAGCCCGTCGATGGCTGGCACGATGATCACCACCATCAGCGGTATCTGGAAATAGACATAGGTCAGTGTCAGGCCCCAGAATGACAGGATGTTGAAGCCATGCGCGTAGATGTTAAGGCCGAACACGGTGTTTAGGATCACCGTCGCAAGGCCGAGGCGGCCGAGCGTGGCGAGGAAGGCAAAGGCCAGCGGCACGCCGGCAAAATTGGAGGCCACGCCGGAAAACGTCAGTGTCGCCGAACGTATCCAGTCCGGCAGGCCACCACGCACGATGGCAATGGCAATCGCCAGGCCCGCGAATGCGCCAATCAGCGATGAAGCAAGACTGATCTTGATAGAAATCCAGTAGGCGGCAACGATGGACGGTTGCGCCAGCGCTGCGATGTTTTCGAGAGTGAATTCGCCGGCATCGTTCTGGAATGCACCCAGCATCAGATAGAGCGTGGGCAGGATGAGGAACATGATGGCGAAGATGAAGAACGGTGCAACGCCAAGCCACTGGGTCGGCAGCCGCATGCTGCGTGCTTCGGCGGGAGGCGCGGTCTTCCCGGTAACAGCGTGGTCGGACAATGAGATATCGGTCATGCGCCGGCTACCGTCTTCGAGAGAAGGACCGGGCGGCCGCGAGGCCGCCCGGCATGGTGTGAATTACTTGACGTTGGCGCCGACGACGGCATCCCAGTTCTTGGTGATGGCTTCCTTGGACTTGCCCTGCTCGTCGAGTGTCGGGAACACGGCGGACGCATAGGCTTCGGCCGGCGGCAGCTTGGCTAGCACCTCAGCCGGGATCTTGCCGTTCTTGGCGAGATCGTTGAAGCGGATCGGGTGGCAATAGCCTTTCAGCCAGCCGATCTGGCCTTCGTCCGAGTAGAGGTATTCGAGCCAGAGCTTGGCTGCATTCGGATGCGGCGCGTAGGCGCTGATCGCCTGCACATAGACACCGGCGACAACACCGGTCTTCGGCACGACGACGTCGACGGGCGGATTGCCCTTCAGCGTGTCGCGGCCGGCGAGCGCGTTGTAGTCCCAGGTGACGAGGATCGGGGTCTGGCCCTGGGCGAGCGTCGCAGCCTTGCCGATGACCGGCACGAAATTGCCGGCGGCATTGAGCTTCTTGAAGAAGTCGAGGCCCGCGGTGCCGGCAGCTTCACCGGCGGCGGCGCCTGACGACAGGCCGGCGGCATAAACCGCCTGGATCGCCTGGTTCGAGGCACGCGGATCACCGGCAAGGGCTACCGAGTTGGCGAATTCCGGCTTCAGCAGGTCGGCCCAGTCGGCCGGAGCTTCCTTGACGAGGTCCTTGTTCACCTGGAAGGAAAGCACGCCGTAATAGTCGCCGGTCCAGAAGCCTTCGGCATCCTTGGCGCTGTCGGGGATCGAGTCCCAGGTAGACACCTTGTAGGGCTGGATCAGGCCATCGGCCTTGGCGGTCGGACCGAAGGACAGGCCGACGTCGATGACGTCAGGCGCCTGCGGGCCCTTGTTGTCCTTGTTGGCCTTGATCGCCTCGATCTCGTCGCCGGAACCGGCATCGGGATTGAGTTCGTTGACGGTGATTTCCGGATACTTCGCCTTGAAGCCGGCGATGACGTCGCCGTAACCGCACCAGTCATGCGGCAGCGCGATGGTGGTGAGCTGGCCTTCCGCCTTGGCGGCCTTGACGAGATCGTCCATCGAATCCGCGGACGAAATCACCGACGACACCATCAGGGTCGCGGCCGAAAGGGAAAGCACTTTCCCCGTGAATTTGAACATGTGTTCTCTCCGTTGAACTGACGCCGTTGGACGCCTGCGATGCGGTATCGTTTTCATGTGACAGCCAGATGAAAGCTTTGTGAAAGCGGCTGCTCGCAGTGCGAAAAAGTAAACTCTTTTTAACCTGATGTAGCAATCGCTCCGCGATTCTTTTTCCGGCTAACTAGTTTTTGCCTTGCCCGTCATCCTCCCCCTTGTTTTCATAGCCCCTTTTCAGATCACTTTGCGGCGCGGAAAACGCCTCAGATCGTGCCGGCGATGGCGTTTTCGAGCAAGGTCAGCGCCGCCTTCTTGGTCAGCTTGACCGGGTTGCCGCCGGCGGTCGGATCGACCACCGCCATGTCGGCGATCAGCGCCTTACGTTTCTTGTCCATGTCGAGCCCCTTGATAAGGCCCGGCAGCGCATGCGGCACCTTCAATTCCTTGCGCAGCTTGATGATGGCTTTGGCGAAGCCGTCGAAGCCGCCCTTGATGCCGCAATAGGCGGCGAGCCGGCCAATACGCTCCTCGATGGAGTCCCGGTTGAAGGCCAGAACATAGGGCATGAACACCGCGTTGGTCATACCGTGATGGGTGTCGTAGAGCGCGCCGACAGGGTGCGAAAGCGAATGGATGGCACCGAGCCCTTTCTGGAAGGCGGTGGCGCCCATGGCAGCGGCGCTCATCATATGGGCGCGCGCAACGAGATCCCTGCCGTTGGCATAGGCCTTGGGCAGGTTCTCGAAGACCAGCCGGACACCTTCGACAGCAATGCCGTCGGCCATCGGATGGTAGCCGGGCGCGCAATAGGCTTCGAGGCAATGGGCCAGCGCATCCATGCCGGTACCGGCGGTGATGAAGCCCGGCATGCCGACCGAAAGCTCCGGATCGGCAATGACGATAGCCGGCAACAATTTGGGATGGAAGATGACCTTCTTGGTGTGCGTGGCCTCATTGGTGATGACGCCGGCGCGGCCAACCTCCGATCCGGTCCCGGCGGTGGTCGGCACGGCGATGATCGGCGCGATGGCATCCGAGTTGGCGCGCGTCCACCAGTCGTCGACATCCTCGAAATCCCACACCGGCCGCGTCTGCCCGGCCTGGAAGGCGATCAGCTTGCCAAGATCGAGCGCCGAGCCGCCGCCGAAGGCGATGACGCCGTCATGCTTGCCCTTCTTGAACACGGCGATGCCGGCGGTCAGGTTGGATTCGACCGGGTTCGGCCTGACCTCGGAGAAAACGCCGTAAGGGACCTTCGCATCGTCGAGGATCTTCAAGGTCGAGGCGACGACCGGCAGTTTCGCCAGGCCCGGATCGGTGACGAACAACGGCCGCTTGATGCCGGTGGCCGTCAATACCTCGGGCAATTCCTTGATGCGACCGGCGCCGAAGCGGACGGTGGTGGGATAGTTCCATTTGGAGATCAGCTTGGACATTTTTGTCTTTCAATAAATCAGATGGCTTCGCGCAGATGGAAAGATTTCGGCCGGGTCAGATTATCGTAGCCGATGGCCGACAAGCCCGCACCCTTGCCGGTGTCCTTGACGCCGGTCCAGACCAAGGCCGGGTCAAGATAGTCGCAGCGGTTCATGAACACCGTGCCGGTTTCGACGCGGTTGCCGATCGCCACCGCATGCTCGGTATCGCGCGTCCAGATCGAAGCGGTCAGCCCGTAGGGGCTGTCGTTCATCAGCGCGATCGCCTCTTCGTCGTTGCGCACCTTCATGATGCCGACGATCGGGCCAAAGCTTTCCTCACGCATGACGCTCATCTGATGGTCGACTTCTGTCAGCACTTCCGGCGCCAGATAGGGCGAACCCGCCTTGTCGTTAGCCACCTTCATATTGATGTGCGCCTTGGCACCCTTGCGCAGCGCTTCGGCCTTCTGTTCGCGGATCAGGTCGGCGAAGCGCGCCTGCGCCATCGGTCCCATCGTCGTCGCCTGGTCGAGCGGGTTGCCGACGACATAGTTCTTGGTCTCGGCGATGAAGCCTTCGACGAATTCGTCATAGACCTTCTCGTGCACGTAGACACGTTCGATGCCGCAGCAGCACTGGCCGGAATTGTAGAAGGCGCCGTCGACCAGATTGGCGACCGCATGGTCCATCTTGGCGTCGGGCAGCACATAGGCCGGATCCTTGCCGCCAAGTTCGAGGCCGAGCGTCATGAAGGTCCCGGCCGCGGCCTTTTCGATGGCACGGCCGCCGCCGACCGAACCGGTGAAATTGACATGGTCGATCTTGCCCGAGCCGAGCAGTTTCTCGGTCTGGGCATGGTTGAGCACGACATTCTGGAATACGCCCTTGGGCAGGCCCGCTTTGTCGAAAGCCTGCTGAAAGCGCTCGCCGACCAGCAGCGTCTGCGCCGCATGCTTGAGGACCACGGTGTTGCCGGCCATCAGCGCCGGCACGATGGTGTTGACGGCGGTGAGGTAGGGATAGTTCCACGGCGCGATCACCATGACCACGCCAAGCGGATCCTTCTTCACATAGCGACGGAAGCCGTCCTTCGGGTTGGAGGCCGGCACCGCCTTGAGCGCCGCCTCGGCGATCTCGACCATGTAGGTGGTGCGCTCCTTGACACCACCGAACTCGCCGCCATAACGCACCGGGCGCCCCATCTGCCAGGCGATCTCCGGCACGATCTCGTCGGTCATCGCGACCAGCGCTTCCAGCATGGCCAGCATAAACTTGCCGCGCTCGACGATCGGCGTCTCAGCCCACTTCTCCTGCGCCGCCTTGGCACGCTCGACCGCGGCGTTGATCGCTTGGTCGGTCGCGATCGGCCGCTCGGCATAGATCGAGCCATCGATGGGGGATATGAGTTTGACCGTTTCGGTCATTTTGGAAGTCCTCGCATTCTACAACAAAGTCTTGTGGGCTGACGCTGCCCCTAATCCGCCTGCCGGCACCCCTCCCCGCATAGTGACGGGGAGAAGGATGGAGCTCCAGCGTCTTCGCCTCCTCTCCGTTTTCTTCACACGGAGAGGAAGGGTAAGGGACGGCGCCGACGGCGCCGACGAACAGTCGATACTAGTACCGCTCGAACCCTCTGTGCAGTTCCCAATCTGTAATGCGGCGGTCGTATTCGAACTGCTCCCACTTTGCGGTGTGGACATAGTGTTCGAGCACATCCTCGCCGAGCGCCTGCCTCAGCATCTTCGACTTCGCCAGCGTCTCGGTCGCATCGCGGAGCGTCTTCGGGATCTCCGGCAGGCGCGATGCCTGATAGGCATCGCCGACGAACGGCTTCTGCAATTCCAGCTTCTCGTCGATGCCCGCGAGGCCTGCGGCGATCAGCGCGGCGAACGCAAGATACGGGTTGAGGTCGGCGCCGCCGATGCGGCATTCCATGCGGATGCCCTTGGTGCCCTCGCCGCACAGGCGGAAGCCGGCGGTACGGTTGTCCTCGCTCCACATGATCTTAGTCGGCGCGAAGGTGCCGGCCTGGAAGCGCTTGTAGGAGTTGATATAGGGCGCCAGGAACCAGGTGAATTCCTTGGCGTATTTGAGCTGGCCGGCGGCCCATTGCTGGCCAAGCGTCGACAGCGTCCAGTCGGCCGTCTTGTCGAAGAACAGCGGTGTCTTGCCGTCGGCGCTCCACAGCGAATTGTGGATGTGGCTGGAATTGCCGGCGAGCCCGTAATTATACTTGGACATGAACGAAATCGCCTTGCCCTCGGACTCGGCGATTTCCTTGGCGCCGTTCTTCAGGATGACGTGGCGGTCGGCCATGTCGAGCGCCTCGGCATAGCGCACATTGATCTCTTCCTGGCCCGGACCCCACTCGCCCTTGGAATTTTCGATCGGGATGCCGGCCGCTTCCATCTCATTGCGAAGCCGGCGCATGACGCCTTCTTCCTTGGTGGTGATGCCGATCTGGTAGTCGCCGATATAGGGCGATGCGGTGTCGAGACCCTGCCAGTGCTTCTTTCGGGCAGAATCGTATGTCTCGTTGAACAGATAGAATTCGAGCTCGGAAGCGAAATAGCCGATATAGCCGCGCTCGCTCAGCCGCTTGACCTGCTTCTTGAGGATGGCGCGCGGCGAGTGCGGCAGGTCATCATGGGTGTGGTGGTCGAGCACGTCGCAGATCACGAGTGCGGTCTTTTCCAGCCAGGGAATGCGCCGCAGCGTGGCGAGATCCGGCTTCATGACGAAATCGCCATAGCCCTTCGACCAGCTCGCGGCCTTGTAGCCCGGCACCGGTTCCATATCGATGTCGGCCGCCAGCAGATAGTTGCAGCCATGCGTTTCGTCATGCGCGGAATCGATGAAGTACTGCGCCAGGAAGCGTTTTCCCGCCAACCGTCCCTGCATGTCGACGATGCAGGCCAGCACGGTGTCGATCTCACCGCTGGAGACCGCTTTCTTCAACTGATCGAACGAGAAATTTCCGGCCATTCCTTTGGCACTCCAGCACTTGTCGATTGAAAGGGATAAACGTAGCCATGGCCGGCGCGAGGCCGGCCATGGCCATATAGGGCGATATCAGGCGCCAGCTTCGCCGATAGCCACCTCGGCTGCCCTGATCGCGGCCTGGCGTTTGGCAATCTGGTCACCGATCGGCGGACCCTGGAAGCGGCGGTTCTCGAAACCGAACCAAAGCACGGCGGTCAGCAAGATGAAGCCTATGGTGATGTAAAGCACCTTGTCGTTCGGCGGCTGGATGGCGATGTAGAAGATGATCACCATGCCGACAATCGACAGCGCACAGAAGAGCTTGAACAGTCCGGCGCCCAGGTTCCACGGGCCAGGCTTGGGCCACTTGGCCGTGCCGAATGCGACCATGCCGAGTGCGATCGGGATGGTGAACGACAGGAACAGGAACACCAGCGTCGAATTGACGACGATGGTGTAGATGTTGGTGCCGCCGATCGAAATAAACTGGGCAAGGAACACATAAAGGATCTCGAGGATCGCGGCCGTCCAGATCGCATTGACCGGCGTGCGCCAGGTCGGGTTGACCTTGGCGAGAGCCGCGGAGCCAACAGGCATGCCGCCGTCGCGAGAGAAGGCGAACAGCATGCGCGAAGCCGAGGTCACGGTGGCGAGGCCGCAGAGGAATTGCGAGATCAGGATTGCAAAATAAAGCAGTTCCTTCAGCCACACCGGCAGGATTGCATCCATTGTCGAGAAGAATACGCTCCATCCCTGCTTGGCGCCGGCAGCCAGGTCCGGGATCGCGAGAACGATTGCGCACAGCATCACCCAGCCGATCAGCGACGACCACAGCACCGACGAAACGATCGCCCGCGGGACGGAGTGTGCTGCCTTGACGGTCTCCTCGGAGGTGTGGGCCGAGGCGTCATAGCCGGTGATGGTATAGACGGGCAGAAGCAGGCAGAGCAGGAACAGGTAGCTCATGGAGTCGGTTTGCGGAAAAACACCGCCGCCCGCATCGCCTGAATAGTTGGTGAACGTCCACAGCCGGCTGATGTCGATTGCCGGTGCGAACACCAGGCAGGCCACGATCAGCACTGCTGTTGCGCCCAGGATAAGAAAGCCCGAAGCATCGGTGAGCATTGCCGTCAGTTTGATGCCGAAATGGTTGAACAGCGCCTGCAGCACGGTGATGAAGGCGACGAACCCGACGATTTCGCCCGGCGTGCCGGTGATGCCAAACCAGCTTCCGAACGTTCCAACGAAGAAGAAAGCGGTGCCGATGTTGATGGCGCCGAGCACGGTGATCAGGCCGAACAGGTTTAGCCAGGCCGTCAGCCAGCCGGTGAAGCGGTTGCCGAGGATCGACGACCAGTGATAGAGGCCGCCGGCGGTCGGAAATGCCGAGGCGATCTGCGCCATGGCAAGGGCGAAGAAGCCCGACACGCAGCAGCCGACGATCCAGCCGATGCCCGCACCTGCGCCGCCGATCGACGATGTGGCTTGCGCGAAGGAGTTGATGCCGCCCGAAAGGATGCAGATGATCGAGAACGATATCGCGAAATTCGAGAAGCGGCTCATGCTTCGCGACAGTTCCTGGGCATAGCCCATGCCATGGAGAACCTTCAGGTCCTCCTTCTTGTCAACGTCCGTATAATCCGGTCCTGCCATTTTCATTCCCCTGTGGTTCTAATTGGCCGATTGAACTGACTTTCCGACTGAATGCGATCTGGAATATCCGGCCTCCTCTGGCTCCAGATCCGAAAAAATGCCCGTGAGCAGATCCGCCCATTTCCGCTGCCCGGTCTCGCCGGCGATTTCGTCGTTGCGGATTTCGATCATCGCGCAGGGCAGGCCGCGCGAGCGCGCATGCCGTTCCAGCGTGAAATAGACGCGGTCATCAGGCGAATAAGGCTCGTTGACGCCGACGGTGACGCCGGCAAGCCGCTTCAGCGCCGATATCAGCGGCGCCGCCAGCCGGCGATCCTCGTCGTGGATGATGCCGATATGCCAGGGCCGGCTCATGGACTTGTAGACCGGCGTGAAGGAGTGGACCGAAACCAGCCGGGTTTGCTGACCCTGTGACAGCCTGTTGTCGATGATACCGGCAATCGTGTTGTGGAACGGCTGCCATGACAGGGCAACACGCGCCGCCCGCTCGCTCTCCGACAGGCCGGCATTGCCCGGTATGGCCGTTGTCTCACTGACCGGCGGTACCAGGTCGGGCGCGTCGAGTGGCCGGTTGCAGTCGATGACAAGGCGAGAAATACGAGTTTCCACCAGCGTCGCGTCGAGCGCCTGCGCCATGCGGCGGGCAACCGGCAGCGCGCCGGGATCCCAGGCGATGTGACGGGACAGGTCCTCGGCGGCAAGGCCGAGCGTACCGAATTCGGCCGGCAGGAAGTTCGAGGCGTGATCGCAAGTCAGCACGAAAGGGCTCGATCCGCCGGGGTTCGTCACCCTTACGGTATCAGACGATGCAAGGCTGGCGGGCCGTGCTTTCTCCATACTGTGCCGTCCCCGGGGAGCGCTGTATCGTATGTTACGTATTTTGCCTCATTGCGTCCCTGTGGATGATTTCATACAGTTTGTCCGGCTTTGTCAAATGCGATCTCGGAAAAGGCCTTCGGCCGGGCCAGGGGTGGGGAAAACATGATTTCCAGCATTGCCGAACTGATCGCCGATCGCCTCGGCACGATGCCGGCCGGCGAACGGCGCGCGGCCCAGACACTGATCGCCAACTATCCGATGATCGGCCTGAAAACGGTCGCTGAATTCTCGGCCGCGGCGGGCGTCTCCTCGCCGACGATCCTGCGTTTCGTCGCCCGGCTGGGTTTTCAGAACTATCCGGAATTCCAGTCGAGCCTGCAGGACGAACTGGCGGCGCAACTGCAATCGCCGGCGACAAGGACGCTCAATCCGCCCTCGCCTGGTGGTGGGACGGTGTCGCCGATGCTGGAAGCGACGCTCGACAACATGCGCGAGACGTTCAGACACCTGTCCGACAGGCAGCTTGCCGACATCGCCGCCCGGCTAGCGGACCGGCGCGGCAAGACCTTCCTGATCGGCGGCCGCTTCACCGATCCGCTGGCGCGCTACATGGCCGCCCACCTCGCTGTCATCCAGCCGGATGTCTTTCACCTCGCCGGGCAGGAGAGCATGTGGCGCGACCGATTGATCGACATGGGCAAGCGCGACGTGCTGGTGATCTTCGACATCAGGCGCTACCAGGACAGCCTCGTCCGCTTCGCCGAAAAGGCGCATCAGCGTGGCGTCCAGATCGTGCTGTTCACCGACCAGTGGCTGTCGCCGATCGCCCGCTTTGCTCGTCATGTTATCGCCGGACGAACCGCGGTGCCGTCGGCATGGGACTCTTCGGCTGCCCTTTTCGTCGTCGCCGAAACGCTGATCGGCGCCGTCACCAGGCAACTGGAAGCAGAAGGCGCCAAACGCATTCGCGAGATGGAAAGTCTGCGTTAGTGCCTGTGTGATGATCCAAAGCGTTATGCATATTTTCTCAACGTTACATATATTTAATGTGCGCAGCCCCCGGAGAATTGTCATAAAGACGCGATATCGAGGCGGCTTCTTTGCCTTACAATAGCCTCGCTGCGTCTGCTTCATTTCGGGAAACCGGTAGACGGAAGGATTGTTTTACCAACCGGAGTGCCGATGGCCGCCTGGAAACAGATACTTTTTGCACTTGTGGTGCTGGTGGTGGCGGCAGCCGCCTGGCTGCGCTTTTATCCCGGCGCGCCGGACGTGCTGGCACGCTGGGGCATCGACTGGGCCTCCGCGGCAACGCCCCCGGCTGAGACCGGCGCCGCCAACGCGAAGCAGTCAAACGGCCGCAATAGCGGCAACCAGCGGGTGAACGTGGTCGCCCTTGCGGCCACTTCGGCTGTTATCAACGACCGCCTGCAGGCAATCGGCACCGGCCGTGCCAACGCCTCGGTGGCCGTCAATCCCTACAGCTCCGGCCGCCTCGCCGAACTGCTGGTCGAATCCGGCAGCCATGTCGATAAGGGACAGATTCTCGCCACCCTGGATTCCGAGACCGAAGTGATCTCTCAGGACCGCGCCAAGCTCGCCTTGCAGGATGCGCAGGCCAAACTCGACCGTGTCAGGTCGCTTCGTGCCTCCAATGCCGCGACACCAGTCGCAGTGGCTGACGCCGAGGTGGTGCTGGCGGGCGCCAAGCTGGCGCTTCAGGATGCGGAACTCGCACTGCAGCGCCGGTCGATTCTGGCGCCGATCGCCGGCACCGTCGGCATCCTGCCGATCTCGGCCGGCAATTATGTCACCAACCAGTCGGCCATCGCCACGCTCGACGACCGGTCCTCGATCCTGGTCGACTTCCTGGTGCCCGAGCGCTTCGCTGCCGCCGTCAAGATCGGTGCACAATTGACGGCGACGCCGATCGCCAATCCCAGCAATGCTTATAGCGGCACCGTTTCGGCCATTGACAACCACATCGATGAAAAGAGCCGCACCCTGCTGGTCAAGGCCAAGATCGCCAACCCGGCGGATTCACTGCGCGCCGGCATGTCGTTCGGCATCACCATGAAATTTCCGGGGCAAACCTATCCGGCCGTCAGCCCGCTGGCGATCCTGTGGGGGGCGGACGGCGCCTATGTCTGGCAGATCGAGGACGGCAAGGCCAGGCGGGTCCCGGTGCGCATCGTACAGCGCAACACCGAGACCGTGCTGATCGACGCCGAGATCGACAATGGCGACATGGTGGTCACAGAAGGCACCCAGAGCGTCAGCGAGGGCGGCGCGGTCCGCCTCGCCGGCGAAGAGCAGCGCGCCGCGGACGCCGCCGCAGGCACATGACCAGCCCCGCCAACACTGCCAGCGAGACCGGCTTCACCGCCCTGTTCATCCGCAGGCCGGTGATGGCCTTCGTGCTGAACACACTGATTGCGGTCGCCGGCCTGGCCGCCTTCTACGGCGTCGAGATCCGCGAACTGCCGGACGTCGATCGCGCGGTGGTCACCGTTTCCACCACCTTCGAGGGCGCGGCGGCCGAGACCGTCGATCGCGAACTGACCGACACCATCGAGGGCGCCGTCGCCCGCGTCTCCGGCGTCAAGTCGATCTCGTCGTCTTCCTCATTCGGCTCGAGCCGCGTCACCATCGAGTTCAACGATGGCGTCGATCTGAATGTCGCCGCCTCGGACGTGCGTGATGCCGTCGGCCGCGTCGCCAACCAGATGCCGGACACCGCCGATCCGCCGCGCATCGTCAAGGCCGACGCCAATTCCGACGCGGTGATGCGACTGGCGGTGACCTCGGACAACATGTCGATCCAGGACATGACCGTGGTGGTCCAGGACCAGATCGAGGACGAGCTGGCCGCCGTGCCCGGCGTTGCCGACGTTCAGGTCTATGGCGACCGCGACAAGATCTTCCGCATCGATGTCGACCAGAACAAGCTGGCCAGCCTCGGCTTCACGGTCGCCGACCTCAGGGCCGCCCTTGCCTCGGTCGCCTTCGATTCCCCCGCCGGTTCGATCACCACGACCAACCAGGACCTGATCGTCCGCACGACTGCCGACGTGACCACGCCTGAAGAGTTCGAAAACATAATTGTCGGCGGCACGACGCGCATCCGCGATGTCGCCACCGTCACGCTCGGCCCCGACGTCGGCCAGACCACGTTGCGCTCGGACGGCAAGACCGGCATCGGCATCGGCATCATCCGCCAGGCGGAATCGAACACGCTGGACATCTCGACCGGCGTCCAGGCCGCCGTCGCCAAGCTGCAGGAAAACCTGCCCGAGGGCATGTCGATCAAGATCACCAGCGACGACGCTGTCTTCGTCAAGGGGGCGGTGCACGAGGTCGAGATCGCGCTCGGCCTGTCCGTCACCATGGTGCTGATCGTCATCTACATGTTTCTCCTCGACTGGCGTGCGACGCTGATCCCCGGCCTGTCGATGCCGGTCGCCATGATCGGCACCATCGCCGCCATCTATCTGGCCGGCTTCTCGGTCAACATCCTGACCCTGCTCGCGCTGGTGCTGGCGACCGGTCTGGTCGTCGACGACGCCATCGTCGTGCTCGAAAACATCGTGCGACGACGCAACGAAGGCATGGGGCCGCGCGCCGCCGCCGTGCTCGGCGCGCAGGAGGTGTTCTTCGCCGTCATCGCCACCACCTTGACGCTGGTCGCCGTCTTCGTGCCGATCTCGTTCCTGCCCGGCCAGACCGGCGGCTTGTTCCGCGAATTCGGCTTCGTGCTTGCCATGTCGGTGCTCTTGTCCTGCGTGGTGGCGCTGACGCTGTGCCCAATGCTCGCCTCGCGCATGCTGACCAGCGCATCGCTCCACCACGAAGGTGGCCATGGCATCGGCGCCCGCATCGGCGGCGCGCTCAATACGGCCTACAAGCGCAGCCTGCACGCCTGCCTCGACGCGCCATGGATCGTGCTTCTGGTCGCGGTGCTGTTCGCCGGCACCGCCTTCACGCTGTTCGGCACCATCCGCCAGGAGCTGACGCCGACCGAGGACCGCGCCGCCGTGCTTCTGCGCATCAGCGCCCCGCAAGGCGTCAGCCTCGACTACACAACGCAGCAGATGCAGAAGATCGAGAGACTGATCCAGCCGATGCGCGATTCCGGCGAGATCCGCAGCACTTTCGAAAATGCCGGCCAGAACGGCTCCTACAACTCCGGCTTCATGGTGATGACGCTGGCGCCGTGGAACGAGCGCAGCCGCAGCCAGCAGGAGATCATGGCCGAGATCAGCCAGCTGACCAGGCAGGTGCCGAGCGTGCGCATCTTCCCGGTGCAGCCCAACAGCCTCGGTATCCGTGGCGCCGGCAACGGCCTGCAGTTCGCGCTGGTCGGCAACGACCGCAAGGCACTCGGCGATGCCGCCGTGAAGATCATCGCCGAGATGCAGAAGGACCCGCGCTTCCAGACACCGCGCCTGTCGATCGACCCGACGCAGCCGCAGCTAGCCGTGGCCATCGACCGCGAGCGCGCCTCCGACCTCGGCATCGACATATCAGGACTGGCCAACACCTTGCAGGCCATGCTCGACGGCAACGACGTCGTCGACGTCTACATCGCCGACCGCAGCTACGGCGTGAAGCTGGTCTCGACCACCAATCCGATCAACGATCCGACGGATCTGGAAAACATCTTCCTGAAAACAGCCGACGGACGTTTCGTGCCGATGTCGACCATCGCCACGCTGACCGAACGCGCCGTGCCACCGTCGCTGTCGCGCGAACAGCAGCAGCCCTCTGTGGCGATCACCTCCAACCTCAGCGGCGACTTCGCGCTTGGCGACGCGCTCACCCGCGCCGAGCAAATCGCCACACCGCTGCTGCCGCCAGGCAGCCGCATCCTGCCCCTGGCCGAGGCGGCGACGCTAGGCGAGACCAACAGCGCCATGGTCACCATTTTCGGCTTCGCGCTGGTCATCATCCTTTTGGTGCTGGCCGCCCAGTTCGAAAGTTTTGTCAGCGCCGTCATCATCATGGCGACGGTGCCGCTCGGGCTGGCCTGTGCGATTTTCGCGCTTCTCCTCTCGGGCACCAGTCTCAACGCCTACAGCCAGATCGGCCTGGTGCTTTTGGTCGGCGTCATGGCCAAGAACGGCATCCTGATCGTCGAATTCGCCAACCAGTTGCGCGACCGCGGGCTTGGCGTGCGCGAGGCGATCGAACAGGCCTCGATCATCCGCGTGCGGCCGGTGATGATGACGATGATCTGCACCGTGCTCGGCGGCCTGCCGCTGGTGCTGGCGAGCGGCGCCGGTGCCGAGGCGCGCGTCGCGCTCGGCTGGGTCATCGTCGGCGGCCTGGGGCTGGCCACCGTCTCGACGCTGTTCCTGACGCCGGTCGCCTATCTCCTGCTTGGCCGCTTCGTCACGCCGAAGACCCACGAGGAAGCCCGGCTGAAGCGCGAGTTGGAGGAAGCCGCCTACACCAATGTGGAGCCGGCAGAATAGAAATTCCAGGAAAGTGTGTAGCGGTTTTTCGTCCGGAATTTCGTAAGAAAAATAATTCCGGCTATCTCAGCAACCGACCTTCGATCGACCAGCGCGCGGCGAGGAAATTCAGCACCGCCGCCACCACGACGCCCCCGATTTTCGCCGGCCACACCCCGATTATGCCGGCGAATAGCGCGATCGAGAGGCTGGAGACACCGAGCGAAATCAGCGCTCCAAGCGTGGCGAAACGAAGGAACGCATCATGCAGCCGGATGGCTCGATTGCGCTCGAACGACCACAAGCCGTTCGCCGCGAAGGAAAAGGTGACGGCGACGAACCAGGCAGCGATGTTGGCCGGCACCGGCGGAACCCCGAGCTTGAGCAGCAGGAAGAAGCTGGCAAGGTCGATGGCCGTGTTCGCCAGTCCGACAATGGCGAAGCGGACGATCTTGCTGCCGGCCGAACGCTGGGGCCGATCGGCTTCGCTCATCTCTTGCCGTCCAAGATCTCGACGCCGGCGCGGGCCAGACCAGCGCCGAATTCGTCCGATGCGAGGGCCGCGAATTCCACCTCGCGCACATCTTGCATGGTGTCGCGCGCGCGCAGCGTCTCGTCGACATGGCCGGGATGGCACATGAACAGCCCTCGCTCCGGCAACCCTTCGACGGCCGCCTGCAGAACCGCAGCGAACTTTTCGGGCTGTCGCCAGTCATAGATGCCGGCGAGCGGCTGGAAAACGATGAAGCCCGCGCGCTGCATCGAGCGGTTGAACCCGGCAGCCAGCGCGGCAATGGCGGCGACTTTCGACCCTGCGGCCAGCGCCGGGGCGCCGCGCAGGGCCGGCCTGTCGGCGCCTTCTGGAAACCGTGTGCGCAGCCATGTGCGCACAACGGGAAGGAAATGCACATGCTGGTGCCCGTCGACGAAATCGGGGCGGCGGCCAAGCGCCTCGACGAAGCGGCCGTACTGGGCGTCAAGCTCGGCATGGACATGGCGGTCGCCGATGCGGCCGCGCAGAACAGGCAAGGCCAGTGCGCGGAGCGGTGGCAGCCGGCCTTCCGGCGCCAAGGCCGACCGGCCGGTGGCGGCCAACTGGTCGGTCAAGGTGAGGTGCAGCCCAACCGCGGCCCGGCCGCACAGCGGTTTTATGCGCTCTGCCTCCTTTGCCCACTCGGGAAAGCCGGTCATGCAGCTGGTGCCGGTCAGGCGCCCCCGATCGAGAAGATCGAGAATCCCGGCGGAAACGCCAGGCGCCAGGCCGTAATCGTCAGCGATCAGGCGAATGCGCCGCGTCATCTGTTCGAAGTGCCCGGCTCCGGCCGGTCGGCGGGGGCCTCGCTGCGCACGACATCGCGCACGAGATAGACCGGCCGATCCTTGCTCTCGCTGAGCGTCACCCAGACATATTCGCCGATCAGGCCAAGCAAGGTCAGGTTGAGGCCGCCGAGCAGAACGACGGCAACCAGCAGGCTGGGGTAGCCCGGAACGGCAATGCCGTAGAAGATCACCTCGAAGAACACCTTGGCGCCATAGAGCGCGCCGGCCATCGCCGCGAGCAGCCCGCTAAGACTGATCAGGCGTAGCGGAATGACGGAGAACGAGGTGAACCCCTCCAGCGAGAAGGCGATGAGGTTGAGCCGGCTCCATTTCGATGTGCCGCTGGCGCGGCCTTCCGGCGAATAGGGCAACGCCTTCTGGCGAAAGCCGGCCCAGGCAAACAGGCCCTTGTTGAAGCGACGCTTGTCACGCAGGCTGGTCAGAGCGCGCGCGACAGCGCCGCGCATGACGCGAAAGTCGCCGGCATTTTCGGGAATATCGAAACGCTGGCTGCTGTTGATCAGGCTGTAGAAAAGCCGTGCAAGCTGGCTGCGCCGCCAGCTCGCCTCGCGGCGGTCGTTCTGGGCAAAGACGACGTCGATGTCCGGATGGTCCACCAGCTCGGCGATCAGCTTCAGGCTGATGTCCAGGGAATGCTGGAGGTCGGCGTCCATGATCAGCACCATGTCGCCGCGCGACTGGTCGAGGCCGGCGAGTACAGCGACTTCCTTGCCGAAATTGCGGCTGAGGCGGACGATCTCCCACGATCCCGTCAGCGCTTGCGAAAATCGTCCAGCGCCATCGTCACCGCTGCCGTCATCGACCAGGATCTTGTGCACGGTCATGCCGAAGCGCTGTGCCACGGCCGCTTCGAGCTCGCCTAGCAGGCGCGCGAAGGCCGATGCCGATGCCGCCTCGTTGAAGAATGGCGCAACGATATCGAGGCTCTGTCGCAACTCAGCCATTCGCGACTCCCGCATTCACCACCTTTTCCCGTGCCTTGGCCCAGAACCACCAGATCAGCGAACCGGCGATGAAAGTGACGGCGACCGGCCGGAACCAGGGGAAGAGGAAATCGTGCACATGGCGCTCGACGCCGCTCAGCCCGGTCACGAACAGCGTCATCGACAGCACCGAGGCGAGGACGCCGCCCCGTTCTTCGCGCCACAACAGGGCGATGGCAAGACCGGCTGGTACCGCGATCATGGCAAAGGTGTTGGGTTCGACGCGCGGGTTGAAGACGCACATGTAGAAGGTGGCCGTCAGGAAGATCGCCAGCGCCGCCTTTCCCTGTTCGAGCCTGCGGTCGAACCAGATGACGGCTGAAAGCGTAAGCAGGGCCATGACCATGCGCACGATCGTTGCGCCGAATTCCGGTATCGGCAGCCCTATCGTGGTGAACGGTGCCGTGAAATCGGTGGACACGAAATGGCTGGTGTTCTCGACGGCCATGGAGGTCAGCATCTGGGCGAAGACACGATACTGATCGTTGAGATAGCCGGCGGGAGCAAAAGCGTAAGGCAGTGCGAGCACGAACAGCACCGCCAGCACCAGCACCGGTATCAACCGAAGCCGAAGGGCTCCTACCAACAACAGCATTATGATCGCGGTCGGCTTGGCGATGATGGCGAGCGAAGCCCAGAAGAACGTCTCCGCCCGTCGTCCTTCCAGCGCCGACAATGTGAGAAGCCAGCAAGCGCCGGTCAAAAGGATCGTCGCCTGGCCGTTGCGGATCGCGCCGAGCGCCATCGGCACAGCGAGGAAGAGGCCGAAAGAAAGCAGCCACATCAACTCGTCACCACCGAGCTTGCGCACCTGCCGCATCGCGGCATAGGTCAGCACCGCAAACCCGAGGGAGTGCCACATCACGCCGCCCAGATGCGGACCGAGCTTGACTATTGGAGTGTAGAGCGCGGCGAAGGCCGGCGCGTAGAGATACCCCATCTCGGATTGGGTGTCGTAGAGTGGCAGACCGGCCAGAAGCGCCTCGCTGCCATCTATATAGGCCTTCCATACCGTCCGCGTGTACGGCGACCACAGGACCATGGCAAGAACGACCAGGAACGCTCCGATCCACAGGCCAAACCCCAAACGGTCGAAAACCGGCTTGGAAATCGTCATCAAGGCACCCCACACAATCCCGGAACAGGCTCAGTCCAGCCTGTCCCGGCATTCGATGGCGGCGGCATATCACGGACGCAGCGGCGTGGCATAGGGGGCTTGATGGACCAGGATATCGGCCTGACGGTCCCGCGTCGGCGGATAACCGGCAATCTCTGCCCGCAAAGCCCTCCGAGGCCCCTCCCGTCCAAGCTGCTCGAATCTTTCGAATTGGCCTAAGGCCGGATGAACACCTTGCCGTTCGGCTTGGCCAGTTCCGCTGGCACCCGCGCCATCGCCTCGGCAAGCGGCACCACCGCCGTCACGTCGGTCGACCAGCGCCCATCGGAAAAACGCTTCTGCGCTTCCAGGATCGCCGGGCCGCGGCGATCGCGGAACTGGCGCATCCACTCGCTCAGCCAAAACCCTTCGATATGCTTGTGCTGGAAGATCAGTTGGCCGGGCTCGCGGATAACAGTGTGTTCGGGATCGAGCCGCCCATAGATGATCCAGCGCGAACGCTTCGGCATGACGTCGAAGATGGCGGAAGCCAGCGGCCCGGTCACCGCGTCGAGGAAGATGCGCGGCTGTTCGGCCTTCATCACCTCGCGCAGCGCTGCCTTGAAATCCGGCGCCTTTTCGTTGAGGACGTGCGCCGCGCCGAGCGCTTTCAGCGCCGCGATCTGGTCGTCGCGGCGCACGGTGACGATCGGCCGGAAGCCCTCTCCGCTGGCCAGGCCAATGATCAGCTTGCAGAGCTGGCTGGCGCCGGCGGTCATGACGAAGGCCTTCTCGCCTTCCTCCTTGACGACGTCGAACATGGCGAGCGCGGTGAGCGGGTTGACGATCATCGCCGCCCCATCCTCGTCGCGGACCGTGTCGAGCAGCGGAATGCATGCAGCAGCTTCAGCGACGGCATAGTCGGCCCACGAGCCCCAGTTGGTGACGCCGGTGGCAAAGGCGACGCGCTTGCCGATCAGGCTTTGGGGATAGGTCTCGTCGCCGCTGGCGACGACGATGCCGACGCCCTCGAAGCCGGCCGGCTGTCCCTTGGCGCGCGGCTGGCCGTACTGGCCCTTGACGAAGGCGATGTCGGAGGGGTTGATCGAGGCGAGGCTGACCTTGATCAGCACCTGCGTCGGTCCGGGTGTCGGCACCGCGATGTTGCCCGGCTCGAGATACGGCTCCATCGCCTCCAGCACACTGCCGCTCGGCGTCCTGGTGTAGCCGTCGCCGACCAGCAGCAGCGCCTTCATTTCGGAGGGGACGGCCATTGGAACACTCCGTGCTTGGACTGTCGGCATCGCCAGATGACGATGCCGGCGCTCAGACCTTTTCTTGCGTGTATTTCTTCAGCTCGGTGCGCGCCACCTGACGGCGATGCACGGCGTCCGGCCCGTCGGCAAGGCGCAAGGTCCGCAGATGCGTCCACGACCGCGCCAGCGGCGTGTCCTGGCTGATGCCTTGCGCGCCGAACATCTGCACCGCCTCGTCGGTGACCTTGAGCGCGACGCGGGGTGCCACCACCTTGATCTGGCTGATCCAGGGGGCTGCGGCGCGGGCGTCGCCCTGGTCGATCATCCACGCCGCCTTGAGGCAGAGCAGCCGGGCCATCTCGATCTCCATGCGGCATTCGGCGATGATGTCGAAATTGGCGCCGAGCTTTGCCAGCTTCTGGCCGAAGGCCTCGCGGCGCAAGGAACGCTGGCACAGCATCTCGAGCGCCATCTCGGCCTGGCCGATGGCGCGCATGCAATGGTGGATGCGGCCGGGACCGAGCCGCCCTTGCGCGATCTCGAACCCCCTGCCCTCGCCGAGGATCAGGTTCGATGTCGGTACCCGCACATTGTCGAAGCGAAGATGCATGTGGCCGTGCGGCGCGTCGTCATCGCCATAAACCTGCATGGCCCGGACCTTGGTCACACCCCTTGTGCCTGATGGCACCAGGATCATCGAATGACGGCGGTGCTGCGGCTCGTCATCGCCGCCGGTCCTGACCATGACGATGTAGATGGCGCAGCGCGGATCGCCGGCGCCCGAAGCCCACCATTTCTCGCCGTTGAGCACGTAGTCGTCGCCCTGGCGTTCGCAGCGCATGGCAATGTTGGTGGCATCGGACGACGCGACATCCGGCTCGGTCATCAGATAGGCCGAGCGGATCTTGCCCTCGATCAGCGGTTCCAGCCATTCTTTCTTGTGGTCGGCCGAGCCGTACCGTTCCAGCACCTCCATATTGCCGGTGTCGGGCGCCGAACAGTTGAAGGTCTCGGCGCCAAGATGCGCCTTGCCCATCTCCTCGGCCAGATAGGCATATTCGACGGTGGAAAGGCCGTAGCCGCGTTCCGAGCCGGTCAGCCAGAAATTCCACAGGCCGCGCTCCCTTGCGGTTTTCTTCAGCCCTTCGAGGATCTCGCTCTGGCGCGCACTGTAGACCCAGCGGTTGCCTGCCTTGCCCACCTCGCTCAGGAATTCCCTGTCGAGCGGCATGATCTCGTCGCGAACCATGGCCGCGACGCGCGCGTGGATCGGCTTCAGCCGCTCGGTCATGCCGAGATTCATCTCCGTCATCGGTCGCTAACCCTTCATGCATGCCAGGCATTTTGTCAGTGGCAAGGATGACCGTACTTCGGATAGCCTTGTCAACGCGAACTGTTTGCCCGCATGCCGAGCGCGGAGGATTGTGATGAGCTATCTGGACGAGCTGTTTTCGGTGGCCGGCAAGACCGCGCTGGTGACGGGTGCCGCGACCGGCATAGGCCGCATGGCGGCGACCGGGCTGGTCAGGGCCGGCGCCAGCGTGATGATCGCGTCGCGCAAGGGCGAGGATTGCATCCAGGTCGCCGAAGAGTTGAACGAGCTTGGTGCACCGGGCCGGGCCGAGGGCTTCGCCGGGGACGTTTCTAGCGAAGCCGGCATCGCTGCACTCGTCGCCGCGGTCAAGGCGCGGACCGGGAAACTGCATATTCTGGTCAACAATGCCGGCGTCTCCTGGGGCGCGCCGCTGGAAAGCTTCCCCTATTCGGCTTGGGCCAAGGTGTTTGGCGTCAATGTCACCGCGGTCTTCCATCTGACCCGCGAATTGCTGCCACTGCTCGACGCTGCCGCCAGCGACGCCGATCCGGCCAGGGTGATCAATCTCGGTTCGGTGATGGGCACGCAGCCGCTGGCCGACGACGCCTATTCCTACACGGCGTCCAAGGCAGCCGTGCATCATCTGACCCGCACCCTTGCGCTCGAGTTCGCCGGCCGCCGCATCACCGTCAATGCCTTCGCTCCCGGCCCCTTCCAGAGCCGGATGACGGCATTCGCCACGGGCACGGATGAGCAGGCCAGGCACGTCGGCAGCCATGTTCCGATCGGCCGTATCGGCGCACCGGATGACATTGCCGGCGCAACGCTCTATTTGTGCAGCCGTGCAGGCAGCTACATCACCGGCGCCATTCTGCCGATCGACGGCGGACAGTCGGTGCAGCATGGGCTGACCTTGTTCAAGGAATGACATTTTCCGGCCACAGAAGCCGGGGGGAACTGGAGGACATGAGCGTGGAACCGATCAGTCTCGATGTGCTTCTGGCCAGTGTCGGCAAGGAGGTTGGCGTGTCGCCGTGGCGGGCGGTCACGCAACGCATGATCGATCAGTTCGCCGACGCCACCGACGACCACCAGTTCATCCACTGCGATCCGGAGCGGGCCATGCGCGAAACGCCGTTCGGCGGCACCATCGCGCACGGCTTCCTGTCGCTGTCGCTGTTGTCGGCGATGACTTTCGAGACCATGCCGCCGCTGGAAAACGGCAAGATGGGCGTCAACCACGGCTTCGATTCGCTGCGCTTCCTAGCGCCGGTGAAGACCGGCGCGCGCATCCGCACGCGGTTCGTGCTGGCCGACGTCAAGGTCAGGCCGTCGGGCTGGGTGCAGACCGCGCATGACGTGACGATCGAGATCGAGGGTTCGAAGAAGCCGGCACTGACCGCGCGCTGGTTGACGCTGACCTTGATCGAACGCCAGCCCGAGACGGCATGAGTGATCCCGTTCTGGACCAGGCAGCGCTTGCGCCTTACCTCGAGGCGAACATACCTGGCTTTTCCGGCCTTGAGGCAGTTGAGAAGTTCAAATCCGGCCAATCGAACCCGACCTACCTTTTGACGGCGGCAAGCGGCCGTTATGTGCTGCGCGCCAAGCCGCCGGGGCAATTGCTGAAATCGGCGCATCAGGTCGATCGCGAATTCAGGGTAATGAGCGCGCTTGCCGGCACCGCCGTGCCTGTGCCTGCCATGCTGCATCTGTCGGCGGAAGACTCGCCCATCGGCCGTATGTTCTACGTGATGGATTTCCTGGACGGCCGCATTTTCTGGGATCCGGCCCTGCCGGAGGCTCGCGACAACGATGAACGCGCCGCCATCTACGATGCCATGAACGACACTCTTGCCGCGCTGCACGAGGTCGATGTCGAGGCCGTGGGGCTCGGCGATTTCGGCCGACCGGGCAGTTATTTCGAGCGCCAGCTGGCGCGCTGGACCAGCCAGTACCGCGCCTCGGAGACCGGCACGGTGGCCGATATGGACCGGTTGATTGCCTGGCTGGAGACACACATACCGGAGGATGACGGCCGCGTCTCCCTGGTCCATGGCGATTACCGGCTGGACAATCTGATCTTCGCGCCCCACCGGCCAAAAGTTCTGGCGGTGCTCGACTGGGAACTGTCGACATCAGGCTACCCCTTCGCCGATATCGCCTATCAGTGCATGCAATGGCGGCTGCCGCACGCGTCGGGTTTTCGCGGCCTGGGCGGCATCAACCGCGCGGCGCTCGGGCTGCCCTCCGAAACGGACTACGTCGCCGCCTACTGCCGGCGGCGCGGGCTCACCGGTATCGGCAACTGGACGTTCTTCCTGGCCTTTTCCTTCTTCCGGCTGGCCGCGATCTGCCAAGGCGTCTACAAGCGGGCGCTGGACGGCAACGCCTCCAATCCGGAAAAAGCCCGGACCTATGGCGAGGCGGTGAAGCTGCTTTCGCGTCTTGCCGCGAAGCTGATCGACAAGGAGGCGTGATGGGCCGCTTTGACGGAGCAAAGGTGCTGATCACGGGTGCCGCCAACTTCGACAAGCGTCGGCACGATCCGAAGCATACCGCTTGGGAACCTCCCGCGCTCTTGTCCGTTTCCGTACAGCGTATATAATTTAGCCAGACACCAACCAACCAAAGGCACCAGATCTTGCCGCCGAGCGTCCCGACACGCCGCGAGAAACAAAAGGCCGAACTGCGCTCCGAACTGGTCGAGGCCGCGCACAAGCTCGTCCAGGAGGAAGGCTATGAAGGCCTGACCATCCGCAAGCTGGCCAAGCGGGTCGGCTACGCCCCGATGTCGGTCTATTCCTACTTCGCCGACAAGCAGGACATCCTGTTCGCTCTGGCCGAGGATGCATTCGAGACGCTTGCCCGCCGCATCGAGGAGCATCCGTCCGACGATCCGATCGAGGCCTTGCAGGCGGTGATGACCGAATATGCCGCTTTCGGACTCGGCAATCCCAACGAATACCGCACCGTGTTCATGACCGAAAAGACCAAGCTGCCAGAAGGCTACAACGAAATGGAAGAGAGCAACCCTGCTATGAAGGTGCTGATCAGCAGGGTCGAGGCCTGCGTCGCCGCCGGCAAATTGCAGGGCGATCCGCGCGCCATCGCCACCATGCTGTGGGCGGTCGGCCACGGCACGATCTCGCTGCTCATCACCTTTCCGTTCTACCCCTTCGGCGACCCGCAGGCCTTCGTGAAGCGGATGTGCGATTTCACGCTTGCCACGCTCAGCACGCAAAACGTGCCGCCACTGACCGAGACACCGGTCAACTGCTGAACGCCGTTTCCTTTGGTTTGTGTATCCCCTCCAGACCTGGGGGGTTTCTTGGTTAACAAAAAATTTATTGTACGCGTACGGTTTTCCTTGAACTTCGCGATCGACGGGCGTATATGTACAGTGCATCGTACATGTACGAGAGAAATTCACCCGTCGAAAACGGAGACTGACAATGAAAAAGATACTCCTCACCCTCGCCGCCGTGCTGGCACTTTCGGGCTCGGCCTTCGCCGCCAACACCACCCACCCCGTCAAGCATGCGCCGGTGGCGGCCTGCGTTGACACCAAGACCAACGTGAAGCTCGATTGCGCTTCGACCGGTTCGGTCGAGAAGAAGGGCGCCACGGAAAATACCGCTGAAGGCAAAGGTCCGCGCCTCGGCATCGACATCAATCCTTGGATCGTGCCGAGCTCGTTCTGATATTTGCAGGACATCACTTCTGGCCGGCACAAGCCGGTCAGGTGGAAACTTCAGCTGACCGAAACCGGCAGCTTCGCCGCTGAACTCTCGAAGGCCGCGTCAATCAGCTTCTGCATGTCGGCGGCACGCCGGAACGACGGATCGGATTCCGGCCTGTATCCAGCGCATCGGCAAAGCGTCGCGCATTGCGCTTGACACTGGGCAGCGCCAGCGTTCGCCATTGCTGAAGATCGACATCGCCGCCGAGACAGGCCGACAGGTTGGATGCCTTGCCGTCGGTCTCGACCCTGATGGCGCCCTTGGTGCCGTGCAGGGCCAGCGACAAATCGTTGGCGTGGCCGGTCATGTAGCGGCTCGCCGCGATCGTGGCGAGCGCGCCGGAACTGAGCCGGGCCGTCATCGCCACGCTGTCATTGGCATCCAGCAGATAGTCGCCGATGCGCTCGCCCTCGGCCTTCGGAAACGTCACCAGATCGGCGTGGAGGCTGACGATGTCCTGATCGGCGCCATAGGTGGCGAAGTCCAGGATGTGGATGCCGACGTCGCCCAGCACGCCGGTTGAACCGTGCCGGCTGGACAAGCGCCACAGCCATTTGTCCTCGACCCGCCAGTCGCCCCATGACTGGCTGACCAGCCAGCTTTGCCGGTAGCTCGCCTCGACATGGCGCAGCTCGCCGATCTCGCCGGCCAGCACCATGCGCCGCGCTTCATGAATCGCCGGTGAGTTGCGATAGGTCAGGTTGACCATGTTGACCACCCCTGCAGCCTCGCCGCTTCGGTCATATCAAGCGCGTCGGCGTGGTTCGGCGCCAGC
Organism: Mesorhizobium sp. M0848; assembly: GCF_040319805.1. NCBI lineage: Bacteria > Pseudomonadati > Pseudomonadota > Alphaproteobacteria > Hyphomicrobiales > Phyllobacteriaceae > Mesorhizobium > Mesorhizobium sp. M0848. The sequence goes on from NZ_JAMYOM010000008.1 coordinate 82,124, forward strand.
GGCTTTTCGCAAAACACATGCTTTCCCTGGGCAAGCAGCGCCAGCGTCGTCGCCATATGCGCACCATCCGGCGTCGCGTTGATGGCGGCATCGAACTGACCCCAGGCGATCGCCGCCTCCAGGCTCTCGAAAGATTCGCCGATCTTGCTGACGGCGGCAAACGCTGCGGCGCGGCCGGGCACCTGGTCGACACAGGCGACGATGCTGCAGCCCGGGATCTCGGCAAACTCCTCGACATGATGCCCGGCGATACCGCCGGTGCCGAGCAGAAGAATTCGGTGCATTAGCCCCAAGCCCCAATCAACTCACGCCTTAAGCAACTCAAGCCCCCGATCAGCTCAGGCCCGAATCAACTCAGGCCGTTGTCGCCGTCGGCATGCAGGCGCAGCCCCTTCTGCACGATCTTCTCCTTGGCCGCATCCGTCGGCACGTTCGGCGCGTTGGTGATGCCGGACCAGGCCGGCGCCGGGTTGTGCGCCCAATGGACGGCGTTGCGCAGCACCTGCTGCACGCCCTCATTGTGATAGATCGGATAGGTCTCGTGGCCGGGCGAGAAGTAGAAGATCCGTCCTGCACCGCGCTGGTAGGTCAGCCCGGATCGGAACACCTCACCACCCTCGTACCAGGAGACGAACACCGTCTCGAGCGGCTCCGGCACGGCGAACGGCTCGCCATACATTTCCGTCTCGCCGATCTCCAGGCACTCGCCGATGCCTTGCGCGATCGGGTGGCCGCGGTTGATCGCCCAGACGCGCTCGCGCTCGCCCGCCTCGCGCCATTTCAGCGAACAGGGCGTGCCCATCAGCCGCTTGAATATCTTCGAGTAGTGGCCGGAATGGAGCACGATCAGGCCCATCCCTTCCCAGACCCGCTTCTGCACCCGCTCGACGATATCGTCCTTGACCTCGCCATGCGCCGCGTGGCCCCACCACAAAAGCACGTCGGTGGCCGCCAGGCGCTTCTCGCTCAGGCCATGTTCGGGTTCCTGCAAGGTGGCGGTGGTCGCCTCGATGCCCTTGTCCTGGTTGAGGGCGGCGGCAATGGTGCCGTGCATCCCCAAGGGATAGAGGTCGCGCACGGCTTCATTGGTCTGCTCGTGGACGTTCTCGCCCCATACGATCGCTTTTGTCGGCATTTTCATCTCCCAAAGCGCTTTAAATAGCATGTCCAAGGGGATTGAGAAGGCCCGATGAGATCTTGCCCGATGGAAACTACGGCTTGCGCCTCTTGCGCCCGGGCACGGTCTTGGCCTTGCCTGGTTTTGCCGGAGCTCCAGGAATGGCCGTTCCAGTGATGGATATCGGATCGCTGGCCGGGAACGTGTCTTCGAGGCCTTCCTCGAGTTCGTCTTCGGCGCTCGGCGCTTCGTGCCGCTCGTGTTCGAGCGAGCGGACAGCCGATGTCTTTATGACCGGCGACTTCGGCGCGGAATTCGACGGCATCGGCATTCTCCCTCGGCGTGCGGATGCAGAACGAGCGTGCCCTGCAAAACGTTCCGAGTTCAGACCGCCGCGTCGCGCGATCCCTCGGACAGCAAAGTAAAGACATAGTCCGAGAAGGAACGCCAGCATTCGACCCGGAAGGCGTCGTTACCCGTGCGCAGCAGCACGATCTCGGTCTTGCCCAGGATGGTGCGCGACGCTGCTCCCACCGGGAAGGCGTCGAGCGACAGGTCCTGCGGGCAGCCCGCATTGATGGTCGCCGCCGCTCCGGCACCCGTCACTGATATCGCGATGTTGCGATGCGAGACGCCGACCGCCGAATGCAGCGCGGATACTTTGGCGCAATCGGCGAGCGGATCGTTGTCGGCCTCATCGATGACCAGCCATTCGTCGGGGCCGAGCCACAGAGCGGTGCGCCCGCCGTTCGCGGCAGCGGTTTTCGGCTTGTTCGGCAAGGTCACGCCGAGCGCCTTTGAAAGCGCTGCGACCGAAGCCTCCGGCGCCCGTAATGAAACGCGCTCGGCCGGCGGCAGCACCTCGACCTTGACGCTGGCGGCAGTGGTGCTGCGCCCAGCCAGCGCCGGACGGCGTTCGACCGAAGGCGATGCAGCCGGAGCCGTCTTTCTTGCAGCGGCCTTAGCCATTGAGGCGCCCTCCCGTCTCGTCGAAGAACACCATGCCGGTAACCTCCACTTCGATCACCCCCTTCGGCATCGGCACATGGAGGGTCTCGCCCATCCGGTCGCGGCCGCCGGCGACCAGCGCCAGAGCGATCGAGCGGCCGCAATTTTCCGACCAGTAGCTCGAGGTGACATGGCCGATCATCTTCATCGGGATCGCCTGCTTCGGGTCCTCGACGATCTGCGCGCCCTCTTCCAGCACCACCTTGGGATCCCTGGTCTTCAGGCCGACCAATTGCTTGCGGCCCTTGGCGACCAGATCTGGCCGCGTCAGGCCGCGGATGCCGACGAAGTCCGGCTTCTTCTTGCCGACCGCCCAATCGAGGCCGGCGTCGTTCGGCGTTACCGTGCCGTCGGTGTCCTGGCCGACGATGATGTAGCCCTTTTCGGCGCGCAGCACGTGCATCGCCTCGGTGCCATAAGCAGCCGCACCATGCTTCTGGCCTTCGGCCCACAGCGCTTCCCAGACCGCCTGGCCATAGTCGGCCGGCACGTTCACCTCGAAGCCGCGCTCGCCGGTGAACGACATGCGGAACAGCCGCGTCGGCACGCCGCAGATCTTGCCTTCGCGCACCGACATGTGCGGCAGCGCCTCGTCCGACATGTCGATGCCTTCGAGCAGCGGCGCGATGATGTCGCGCGACTTGGGTCCCTGCACCGCGATAACAGCCCATTGCTCGGTGATCGAGGTCAGCCAGACATTGAGATGCGGGAACTCGGTCTGGAGATAGTCCTCCATGTGGTTCATGACGCGCGGCGCGCCGCCGGTCGTCGTCGTCACGTGGAAACGGTCGGGGGCCAGCCTGCCGACGACGCCGTCATCATAGATGAACCCGTCCTCGCGCAGCATGATGCCGTAGCGGCAGCGGCCGGGCTCCAGCTTCTCCCATGGGTTGGTGTAGAGCAGCTCCATGAATTTGGCCGCGTCCGGCCCGACCACTTCGATCTTGCCCAGCGTCGAGGCATCGAACAGGCCAGCCGTCTTGCGCACGGCGACGCATTCGCGGTCGACCGCCGCGTGCATGTCCTCGCCCGCCTTGGGGAAATACCAGGCGCGCTTCCACTGGCCGACATCCTCGAACATGGCACCTTGCGCCTCGGCCCAGGGATGGATCGCGGTTCTGCGTGTCGGGTCGAACAGCGGACCTCGCGCATGGCTGACGATCGCGCCGAAGGTGACCGGCGTATAGGGCGCCCGGAACGTGGTCAGGCCGACTTCCGGGATCGGCTTGCCCAGCGTCTCGGCGGCAATCGCCAAGCCGTGCATGTTGGAGGTTTTGCCCTGGTCGGTCGCCATGCCGTTGGTGGTGAAGCGCTTGACGTGCTCGATCGAGCGCATGCCTTCGTGCACCGCCTGGCGGATGTCCTTGGCGGTGACGTCGTTCTGGAAATCGACGAAGGCCTTCACCGTCGTATCCGACCCGGCGCCGGGCGCTGCACCCAGCATGCCGCGCGACCAGCTCTCCGAGGCGTCTACCTTCGGCTTGCTGCCCTTGGCGGTTTTGGCACCCGCATCCCTGGCCGCCTTGGCGCCTGCCGCATAGGCCTCATCGACCGTCGCAGACAGCCCGTCGGTGCCGTTGCAGGCGCCGACCGAGACGCAGTCCTGCGCATAGATGCCCGGCACGAAGCGCTTGGTCTCGTCGTTGAAGGCGACCTTTCCGCGCGACTGCGAGAACAGATGCACCGACGGCGTCCAGCCGGCCGACATCAGTATCGCATCGACCGCGATGGTGCGTTCGCCGCCGCCATTCTTCGGCTGCACGGTCATCGACGAGACCCTGAGCTTGCCGCCGGCGCGGATCACCGCGCGGCCGAAATTGACCTCGATGCCGAGCGCCCTCGCCTCGTCGATCACCGGTCCGGTCGGATTGTCGCGCAGATCGACGATCGCCGCCACGTTGACGCCGGCTTTCTTCAGGTCGATCGCCGCTGCATAGGCGGAATCATTGGCGGTGTAGACGCCGACATTCCTGCCGACGGCGACGCCATAGTGGTTGAGATAGGTGCGCGCGGCACCCGCCAGCATGATGCCGGGCCGGTCATTGTCGGCAAACACCATGTGGCGCTCGATCGCACCGGAGGCCAGCACCACGCGCTTGGCCCGGACCTGCCAAAGCCGCTCGCGCGCCAGATCGTAGCCGGGGGTCCTCAGATGTTCGCTGACACGCTCGACCAGCCCGATAAAATTCTGCGCATAGTAGCCGAACGCCGTCGTGCGCGACAGCACGCGGACATTGTCCATCGCGGCGAGCTTCGCCACGGCAGCTTGCGCCCAGGCAAAACCGTCCTGGCCGTCGATCTTCGCGCCGCTCTCGAAACGCAGGCTGCCGCCGAACTCGGCCTGCTCGTCGGCGAGGATGACGCGCACGCCGGTCTCGGCCGCCGCAAGCGCTGCCGCGATGCCTGCCGCACCGCCGCCCAGCACCAGCACGTCGCAATGCGCATAGCGCGATGAATAATGGTCGGGATCCGGCTGGTCCGGGGAAACGCCAAGACCGGCCGCGGCGCGGATCTTTGGCTCATAGAGCGTCTTCCACGCCGCTTTCGGCCACATGAAGGTCTTGTAGTAGAAGCCGGCCGAAAGCAGCGGCGAGGCGATATCGCTGACCGCACCGAGGTCGAAGGACAGTGACGGCCAGCGGTTCTGCGACTGCGCATCAAGCCCATCATAGAGCTCCTGCACGGTCGCCCGCACGTTCGGCGTCTTGCGTGCCGCGTCGCGCCTGATTTCGACCAGGGCGTTCGGCTCCTCGGCGCCCGCCGACAGGATGCCGCGCGGACGGTGGTACTTGAACGAACGGCCGACGAGATGGACGCCATTGGCGAGCAGCGCCGAGGCCAGCGTGTCGCCCTCGATGCCGGCATAGGACTGGCCATCGAAGCTGAACCGCGCGGTCTTGGCTTGGCTGAAGCGGCCAGCGCCGGGAATGCGGAACGCGCCGCTCATTTGGCAACCACTTCGTTGGAGTTTTTCGGCAGCTTGGTGGGTTTGGGCTCGCCGGCCTTGTAGGTCATGACGAATTTGTCGGTGACGGTGTCGCGTACGGCATTGAAGAAGCGCGCACAGCCATGCATGTGCCGCCAGCGCTCATAAATGATGCCCTTGGGGTTGGAGCGGATGAAGAAGAACTTTTCAAAATCGTCGTCGCTCTCGCCGGCCATATTGGCCGAGCGCGCGATGTGCGCCTCGCCAGCGTTGCGGAACTCGAGTTCCGGACGCTCTTCCTCGCAATAGGGGCAGCGGATGAGAAGCATTGTCCTGGTTCCTACAATTCGCCGTGGCCGACGTGGGCGCCCGCCGGTTGATCGCAAAGCTTCTGTCCCAAGGTCGCGAACGGTGCGACGAGCCGGATGCGCTCTTCCACGCTTGCAGCGGGACGAAACAGATCGCGGGACGCCATGTTGCCGAGGGTGAGCTGCATCGGATCGGTGGTGACGATGACTTGACGCGGCTGGAATGTCTCGGCCTCGTCGAGTCCTTCGGGTCGTCCCTCGAAGAACATCACCACTCTCTGGCCGCCACTCCAGACGCAGGCCAGCGTGCCGTCATCGACCGAAAACGGCCAGACGGTTTCGTTGCCGGTGCGGCTGATCGGCTGCGTGCGCACTTCGTCCGGCGAGGGAAAATGGAACATGCCCCGTTCCCCCGCCAGCACTTGTTCCCCCGCCAGCATCAGCGGCATCGCGACAGCCATCTGCGCCATCATCAGTGCGCCACCGCCGCCGCCGCCGCCTCGTCGATGAGCCGTCCGGTGCGGAAGCGCTCGATGGTGAAGGGCGCGTTGATCGGATGCGGATCGTCCCTGGCGATCGTATGGGCAAAGACATGGCCCGATCCCGGCGTCGCCTTGAAGCCGCCCGTGCCCCAGCCGCAATTGACATAGAGGCCGGGCACCGGCGTCTTGGCCAGGATCGGCGAGCGGTCGGGCGTGACGTCGACGATGCCGCCCCACGAGCGCAGCATCTTCATGCGCGTGAAGATCGGGAACATCTCGCAGATGGCGTCGAGCGTATGCTGCAATATGTGCAAGCCGCCGGTCTGCGAGTAGGAGACATACTGGTCGGTGCCGGCGCCGATCACCAGCTCGCCCTTGTCGGACTGCGAGATATAGGCGTGCACCGTGTTCGACATCACCACGCAGGGAACCACCGGCTTGACCGGTTCCGACACCAGCGCTTGCAGCGGATAGCTTTCCAGCGGCATGCGCACGCCGGCCATGTTCATGATGACGGAGGAATGGCCGGCGGCAACGACGCCCACCTTCTTGGCGCCGATGAAGCCGCGCGTCGTGTCGACGCCCATCACCGCGCCATTGGCCGCCCGCTTGACCCCGGTGACCTCGCAATTCTGGATGATGTGGACGCCGCGCGCCGAGGCGCCGCGCGCATAGCCCCAGGCAACGGCATCATGACGGGCCGTGCCGCCGCGCCTCTGCAGCGCCGCACCGACCACCGGATAGCGCGCCTCCTTGGAGGTGTTGAGCGGTGGGCAGAATTCCTTCGCCTGCTCCGGCGTCAGCCACTCATTGTCGATGCCGTTCAGCCGGTTGGCGTGCACGTGACGCTTCAGCACCTGCACGTCGTGCACATTGTGCGCGAGCATCATGACGCCCCGCGCCGAATACATGACGTTGTAATTGAGCTCCTGGCTGAGCCCGTCCCACAGCTTCAGCGCGTGGTCGTAGATGCCGGCGCTCTCGTCATAGAGATAGTTGGAGCGGATGATGGTGGTGTTGCGGCCGGTGTTGCCGCCGCCGAGCCAGCCCTTTTCCAGCACCGCGACATTGGTGATGCCGTGCACCGTGGCGAGGTAATAGGCGGTGGCCAGGCCATGGCCGCCGGCGCCGACGATGATGACGTCGTATTCTTTCCTGGGCTCAGGCGAGGACCACTGTTCCTCCCAGCCCTTGTGGCCGCGCATGGCTTCCCGGGCGATGGCGAATACCGAATATTTCTTCAACGTCCCAACCTCGCCCCAAAAAGGCTTCGCGAATGGCGGCCGGCGTTCGTTCGGTCCCGGCGCGCGAGGTGTATCACTAGCGAAACAGCGCTTCCACCCTTGCGCTGTTTGCGACGGCGCTTGCCGTTTTGCGCCGTGGTGAAAAAGACGCATCTGGTGCGTCGGCGCTTTCCAGCATCTTGGCACGTATCGGGTGGCTCGCCTTGCCTCGATCTGCGACCAAGCACCCCAACTGCCGGTCAGGCCGGCGCGAAGAAAAGGATGCAAAAATGTTCGCACTCGCAAACAAGATCGCCATCGTCACCGGCGCCAGTTCCGGCATCGGCCGGGCCTCGGCAAAACTCTTTGCCGAGGAAGGCGCCAAGGTCATCGTCGCCGCCCGCCGTCAGGCCGAGCTCGATACGCTCGTCGCCGAGATAGAAGACAATGATGGCGCGGCCATCGCGCTTGCCGGCGATGTCAGGGACGAAGCCTATGCAAAGGCCCTTGTCGATCTGGCGGTCGAAAAGTTCGGCGGGCTCGACATCGCCTTCAACAATGCCGGCGCCGTTGGCCGGATGGGGCCGATTTCGGACCTGCCGCTGGAGGGATGGCGCGAGACGCTCGACACCAACCTCACCAGCGCGTTTCTCGGCGCCAAATACCAGGTGCCGGCAATGATCGAGCGCGGCGGCGGTTCGCTGATCTTCACCTCCACCTTCGTTGGTCACACAGTCGGCATGCCCGGCATGACTAGTTATGCCGCGAGCAAGGCCGGCCTGATCGGACTGACACAGGTGCTGGCCGCCGAATACGGCCCGAAAGGCGTGCGGGTCAACGCGCTGCTGCCCGGCGGCACCGACACACCGGCGGCAACCTTCAAGACCCCGGAATCACGGGTTTTCGTCGAAGGCCTGCATGCTTTGAAGCGTATCGCGATGCCGGAGGAGATCGCCCGCTCGGCACTCTATCTCGCCTCCGACGCCTCGAGCTTCACCACCGGAGCGGCTCTGTTTGCCGATGGCGGCGTGTCGATCAACCGGACGTGAAGATTCCAGCGGCGGGACGCATGTTCATAGCCGCCAGGCAAACGGCCGCTCTTGATTTTTCGCCGCGATTTGGCGATTCCGTTTATGTCCAAAAGCGGGGTCTGGAACCATGATGCTGATCAGAACCTATGTGACTGCGAGTGCGATCGAAGGTGTCGGCGTGTTCGCCGCGGAGCCGATCAGGAAAGGCGCTTCGATCTGGCGGCTCGATCCGGATTTCGACCGGCTGATCCCCATGGACAAATACGAGACGGCACCCCCGCATCTCAGGGAGCTGCTCGACCGCTATGCCTATCCGAGCCCGGACCGGCCAGGTTTCCTGGTCTATGAAGTCGACAATGGCCGCTTCATGAACCATTCCAGCAATCCGAATACGGATTTTTCGCAATATGGCGGGGCCACCGCGACCCGCGACATCGCCGTGGGCGAGGAGATCACCTGCGACTACGGCGAGTTCTTCGAGGATTTCGAGCTGCTGCACCTCGCGACGGCCTAGTCGGCTCCTTATATCAAGGCAAACAGACGGCGGCTGGCCCCGCAAATTCATTTCCGCTGTGGACAGCGCGGCATGATTCTGCTATCAGCCGCCACAATTCGTGGTGTAAACCGCCGCGGAGGCTAGTGGCTATGGCCGCTTGCCTGTTGATATCAAACCCGAAAGACAGGATTGCCCGTGCAGGTACTCGTCCGCGACAATAACGTTGATCAGGCGCTTCGCGCTCTCAAGAAGAAGATGCAGCGCGAAGGCATTTTCCGTGAAATGAAGATGCGCGGTCACTACGAGAAGCCGTCCGAGAAGCGCGCCCGCGAAAAGGCTGAAGCCGTTCGCCGCGCCCGCAAGCTGGCCCGCAAGCGCGCCCAGCGCGAAGGCCTGCTGCCGATGACGCCGCGCCCGGTCGCTGCTGGCGCCGCCGGCGGTGCAGGTGGCGCTCCGCGTCCGCCGCGGTTCTAACGCCAATTTTTCGTCCTTTTCGAAGGATATCAGAGGTGGCGCGATGTGGAATCGCCGCCACCTTTTTGTTTGATGTGACCGGTCCGGAGGGGGAGCCGGACCTGAACGACGCGGCTTGAAGTGAGGACAGGGCAGACATGAACGCAACAAGCGTGGAGCGCGGGACCGCATTGCGTGGTTTCGCCCTGACAGCAGCCCTGCTCTCCGGACTGGCGCTTGCCGGCTGCCAAACGGCAGGCCCGACCGGTGAATTCAACAACATCGACAAGGCGCAAGGGTCGAGCGAGAACATTTCCTCGCTGTCGGGGGTCATCCAGCGCAATCCCCAGGATCCCGAAGGCTACAATGTGCGCGGCTCGGCCTATGGCCGTGGCGGTCAGTACCAGGCGGCGCTCAAGGATTTCAATCAAGCCATCCAGCTCAATCCGAATTTCTTCCAGGCCTATTCGAATCGCGCGCTCATCCAGCGCTTCCTCGGCAACCAGGAAGCCGCGCTGGCGGACTACAACCGTTCGATCCAGATCAACTCGAACTATGACGCCGCCTATATCGGCCGCGGCAATCTCTACCGCAAGGCGGGTCGCACCCAGGACGCCTTCAACGACTTTCAGAAGGCGATCCAGCTCGATACGACCGACGCGCGCGCCTACCACAATCGAGGCCTGATCTATCAGAGCCAGGGCCAGCACAAATTCGCCATCGAGGACTTCTCGACCGCCATCTCGCTGGCGCCGGACGCCGCCGAACCCTACAATGGCCGCGGCCTCTCCTATCTGGCGACCAACGACGAAGACAATGCCTTCTCCGATTTCAACATGGCGATCAAGCTCGACGGCAGGAATGCCGAGGCCTGGTCCAACCAGGCGCTGATCTATGAGCGGCGCGGCGACAAGGCGAAGGCCGCGAAATCCTATAAGGAAGCCGTTCGCCTCGACCCTACCTACCAGCCGGCCAAGGATGGCCTCGCCCGCGTCAGCTGATCTCGGTTTCGGCTTCCCATACAAATCCGCATGACATCCAAGTGCCGCGGGATTCTTTGCGTGTCCGAAAGGACGCACTTCGCAACCGCGCATTAACCCCGGCAGGAGGCTTTCGGCCCCTGCCTTGATCGCGCCAAGTTTTCGGCGGAACGGTCTACCCACCCAAGCCGTTGTTGAAAGTATTTTGCGAAAGGACCCTCCCATGATCAAGAAACTCGCCTGCGCCGCTGCCCTCGCCACGACGATGTTCGCGGTGGCTCCGGCCAGCGCCGGCAAGCTGCAACTCGGCACGCTCGATTGCACCATCGACGGCGGCACCGCTTATATCGTCGCTTCCAACAAGGGCGTGTCCTGTGTCTTCCGGCCTCATCATCACGGGCCGTCCGAGGTTTACACAGGCGTCATTTCCAAGATCGGCCTCGATGTCGGCCAGACGCATCAGGGCCAGCTCGTCTGGGCCGTGCTGGCTGCGACCCGGGACAGTGACGGAGGCGATCTCGCCGGCAGCTACTACGGTGTCAACGCCGAAGCGAGCGTGGTGACCGGCGGCGGCGCCAATCTGCTGGTTGGCGGCCTGGACAGCGCCTTCATGCTGGAGCCGCTCAGCGTCCAGGCGCAGACCGGCGTCAACCTTGCCGTGGCCGTGACCTCGCTCCAGTTGATCCATTCATTCAAGTGATTGCATGGAGCCGTGCGCTCCATGCCCCTCACTCCGCGGCGCGGAACCAGATAGGATGGTTCCGCGCCGTTTGATTTTGGAGGGGAACCATCATGCTGAAGACAGCCATAGCTGCCGCCATGTTCACCACGCTATCCGGAGCGGTGCAGGCGCAGGACCGAGGCATGGAAGTCGGTACGCTTGACTGCGCCATAGGCGGCGGCACCGGCTTCATCTTCGGCTCGAGCAAGGATCTGAGCTGCACCTTTAACCCCGCCGACAAAAGCTTCGCGCCGGAAGCCTATTTCGGCGCTGTCAACAAATACGGCCTCGACATCGGCACGACGAAGCAGACGGTCATGCAGTGGATCGTGCTGACGCCGCTGAAGAACATCTATGCGCCGGGTGCGCTGGCCGGCGACTACATCGGCGCCAGCGCGGAGGTGACGGCCGCCGTCGGCGCCGGCGCCAATCTGCTGGTCGGCGGCTCCTCTCAGGCCTTCACCTTGCAGCCGCTCAGCTTGCAGACGCAGACCGGCATGAACCTCGCGATCGGCGTCAGCCAATTCCAGCTGCGCAGCACCGAGAACTGATCGCGCAACGAACCCGCAACCGGAAAGGCTGCCGCGCGAACGATCTTCAAAAAAACCGCTTGAGCTCAACCCCGGTTGAGGTTTTACAAGCCTGCCCCGAACGCCACAACGCCTCGATCCGGCGCTGTCGATTCGCATGGTCCTGCCGGAAACCCGTACTGGCTTCTGGCGTGCTGCGCTGGCGTCGAGATATGCAAGACAGGGGTGGAAATGACCGAGATCAGCACGAACAGGGTCGACTGGCGCTTATTGTGGGCAAGCGGCGACCTGGCGCGCTTCTGCTTCATCAGCCTCGGCATCCTGCTGCACGCCACCAACGAGACGATGGTGGCAACGGTGATGCCGGCCATGGTCGGCGAACTGGCGGGCGTACAGCTCGTCGGCTGGTCGCTGGCGATCTACGAACTCGGCGCCATCGTTGCCGGCGCAGCCGCCGGACGACTGGTGAGTTATGTCCCCTTGCGCACCAACATGGTGGTCGCCGCGCTGCTCTACGCAGCAGGCGCGCTGATATGCGCCACCTCGCCTTCCATGCCACTGTTCCTCGCCGGCCGCCTGATCGAAGGACTTGGCGGCGGTGCGCTGGTGTCGCTGGCCTTCGTCTCGGTCGAACGACTGTTCTCGCGCGCCATCTGGCCGCAGCTTTTCGGCATCATGTCGGCGATCTGGGGCGTCGCCGCCTTCAGCGGACCATTGCTCGGCGCGATCATGACCGAGCTGTTGTCATGGCGCTGGGCCTTCGGCATCTTTACTCTCGGCGGCACTGCCATGGCGCTGGCAAGCTTCATCGTGCTCGACACGCCGCAGGCGACGAAACCCAAGACGAGCACGGGCAAGGCGCCGCCCTTCCCGTTCGCGGCCCTTGGCTGCCTTGCCGTCGCCGTGGTGTTGATTGCCTCGGCCGGCGTCGACATCGCCTTGCTGCGCTCTTCGCTGCTGATGGCCTTCGGCCTGATAGGCCTGGTGCTGTTCTTCACCATCGACGCGCTGAAGCCGCGTTCGCGGCTGTTTCCGGCGCGGCTGTTCTCGTGGCGCACGCCGGTCGGCGCCGGCATGACCATGGTTGCCGCCTTTTCGGTGGCGACCTGTTCCTTCGGCGTCTACGGGCCGCTGTTGCTGACCAGTCTTCACGACATTCCGCTGCTGACCACCGGCTACATCATCGCCGCCGAATCGATCGCCTGGTCGATCCTGTCGATCCTGGTCGCCAACGCGCCGCCGCAGCGCGAGCGGCTGATCATCGTCGGCGGCGCGGTGATGATCGCGGCCGGCATCGCAGGCTTTGCGTATGCGATACCGCTGGGCTCCATTCCGCTGATCCTGATCTGCGCCCTGCTGCAAGGCGGCGGCTTCGGCGTGGCCTGGCCCTTCCTCACGCGCGTCATCGTGGCCTCCGCGCCGGAGGGCGAGCAGACCATCGCCTCGGCGGCGGTGCCGACCATGCAGCGCATCGGCTATGCCGTGGGCGCCGCACTCGCCGGCATCGTCGCCAACGCCAGCGGCTTTTCGCAAGGTCTGAACCACGACGCGGCGGCGAATGTCGCGTCGTGGTTGTTTCTTGCCTTCGTGCCGCTCGGCATTGTCGGCTGCCTCGCGGCCTTGCGGGTTTCCAGACCGCTTGGCCAGCCACGGGAAGCTATCGGCTAAAACCTGGCCTGCTCACTCGACCTCGCGCAGGCGGTAGCCGACGCCGGTCTCGGTGGTGATGTAGCGCGGCTGGTCGGGGCTCTTCTCGATCTTCTGCCTGAGCTGCCGCACATAGACCCTGAGATACTGCACGTCGGTCGAGTCGCCCCAGACCTGCTTCAACAGGAAATGATGGGTCAGCACCTTGCCGGCGTGCTGCACCAGCATGCGCAGGATGTCGTATTCCTTCGGCGAGAGCTTTACCTCCTTGCCCTCGACCTTGACGATGCGCTTGACCAGATCGACGCTGAGATCGCCGGTCTGGAAAATCGGCTTCTCGCCCTGCTGCTGGAACTTGTGGCGGAGCGCCACGCGAATGCGCGCCACCAGCTCATTCATGCCGAAAGGCTTGGTGACATAGTCGTCGGCGCCGAGTTCCAGGGCCTGGACGATGCCGGCCTCGTCGGTCCGGCTGGACAGGATGACCACTGGAATGTCGAGACCATCGTCGCGCCATTTGCGCAGCAGTTCATGGCCGCTCATGCCGGGCAGCCCAAGGTCGAGCAGGACGAGGTCCGGCTTCTCCGCCTCCATCAGCTCGATCGCCACCTTCGCGTTCGGCGCCTCGCTGACCGCATAACCTTGGCTGCCGAGCCCGACGCGCAGCAGCTTGCGGATCGGCGGCTCGTCATCGACGACCAATATTCTGACGTTCGAGTTTGTCATGCCAGGTCACCCACATCGTGGTCGTCGGTATTCGAAGCGTCGAAATTGGGCGGATTTGCCGGCCTGGGCATTTTGATGGTGAACACCGCGCCCGAACCGTCGGTCCGGTTTGCCGCCATGATCGTGCCACCCATCGCTTCGACGAAGCCGCGGCAGATCGACAGGCCGAGCCCCGTACCGGCGCGGATCTGGTCGCCCTTGCGCACTCGATAGAACGTGTCGAAAATCCGTTCCAGATCGCCGGGAGGAATGCCTGGCCCTTCATCCATGATTTGCAGCAGGACGGAGCCATTGTCGGTCCAACCCTGCATGCGAATCGTCGAGCCTGCCGGGGCATATTTCGCCGCATTGTCGAGAAGATTGAACAACGCTTGCTCGAACAGCACCGGGTCGACCTTCAACATCGGCAAATCCTTGGGGATGTCGGTCTCGATCTTGTGCTCGCCAATGATTTTCCTGGCCCTTTGCAAGGCGGAGCCGACGATGTCGCCGACATAGTGAAAGGCGTAGTTCGGCTCCATCGCGCCGGACTCGATCTTGGTCATGTCGAGCAGATTGGCGATGAAGCGGTTCAACCGCTCGGATTCGTCCAGCACCGTCGACAGCAGTTCGGCCCGGTCCGGTTCGGGAAGCGCGACTGAAAAATCCCGCAGCGTGCCAGCCGCGCCCATGATGGCAGCGAGCGGCGTTTTCAGATCATGGGAAATGGAGGTGAGCAGCGCCGAGCGCAGCCTGTCCGCCTCGGCCGCGAGCTTGGCACGGTCGACGTCGGCAACCAATTGAATACGTTCGATGGCGACCGCCGCCTGGTCGGCCAGTGCGTCAAGCAGCCGCTGCTGCTCGGGCGTCAGCAGCGGACCCTGCTTGTCGTTGTCCAGGCCGACGACCCCGATGGCCGTGCGCCCCGTCCGCAAGGGCAAATAGAGGCGCTTGGCGCCTGGAAGCGTGTCGGCGCCGCGACCCGCGGCACGATTGTGCTCCCAGGCCCAGCGGGCGGCGGCGATGTCGGCTTCGGCCAGCGTGTCGTCGGGCGGATAGCCGGCCTTGACGGTGATGGTCCCGTCTTCCGGCAAAAGCAGCACCACCCGCAGCTTCAGCATCGAGGCGATCTGGAAGGCCGTGGCCCAAAGGACGTCGTCGAGCGTGCCGGCGCCGGCGAGCTTCTTTGAAAAGAGGTAGATGTCTTCCGTGGCCCGCGCCCGCGAGCGGGCGGCGACCGCCTGGCGCTGCACGCGCGCCGTCAGATTGCTGGCGATGACCGCAACGACGAGAAAGACGCCAAGCGCGACGATGCTCTCCGGATCCCGGATCGTCAGCGTATAACGAGGCTCCAGGAAGAAATAATTGAAAGCAAGGGCGCTGGCGAAACAAGCGTACAGAGCCGGCCACAGACCGCCGGTTACCGCCGATGCCAGTACGCCGATGAGAAGAATGATCGCCAGGTTGCGAACGTCGAGAAACTGGTCGAGAACGACGGCGAAGGCGAGCGAACCGATGACAAAGGCCGTGGCCTTGAGATAGGGCCAGATCTCGAACTGCCACTGCTCGTCCGCCGCCTTGACACTCCTCGACGTCACCTCGGCGTTGCGTTCGGTTCCTGAAATGACATGGACGCTGATGTCACCGGCGTTGCGGATGAGATCGTAGGTGAGCGAGCCTTCGATCAATTCCCGCCAGCGCGACCGGGTCGGCCTGCCGACCACGATATGGGTGAAATTGTTCGCCGTCGCATGGCGAACAATGTCCTGCGCGATGTTCTGACCGGGAATGGTGGTCACCTCGGCGCCGAGCTGTTCGGCAAGCCGCAGGTTCGTAGCGAGCCGATCCTTGTCCGCTTCGGGCATGCTGGCCGAGCGAGGGCTGTCGACATGCAGCGCCGTCCACGGGGCACGGAGCCGGTCGGCCAACCTGCGCGCGTAGCGAATACGCGCCGCCCCGCCCGGACGCGCGTCGACGCAGACGAGTACCCTTTCCCCCGCAGCCCACGGTCCAGGAATGGCGTGGGCCTGCATATGGATCAGCAACTGGTCGTCGACGCGCTGCGCGGTGCGGCGCAGCGCCAGCTCCCTGAGCGCCGTCAGATTGCCCGGCGAGAAATAGTTCTCGATCGCGCGCTGCGCGGTGTTGGGGAAATAGACCTTGCCTTCCTCGAGCCGCTTGATCAGGTCGTCGGGAGTGAGATCGATGATCTCGACATCGTCGGCCTGGTCGATGATGGAATCGGGAACCGTCTCGCGAACCCTGACCTTGGTGATCTGGGCGACAACGTCGTTCAGGCTTTCGACATGCTGGATGTTGAGCGTCGTGTAGACGTCGATGCCGTGCGTCAGGATTTCCTGGACGTCGAGATAGCGCTTGGGATGGCGGCTGCCGGGCGCATTGGTGTGGGCGAGTTCGTCGACAAGAACCAGCGCCGGGCGCCGGGCGAGGATGGCGTCGATGTCCATCTCGTCGAGGATGCGCCCCTTGTAGTCGACCTTGCGGCGGGCAATGACCTCATAACCCTCGACCAGGGCCAGTGTCTCCTTGCGCCCATGCGTCTCGACGACACCGATCACCACATCCACGCCGTCGGTCAGCCTGGCGCGGCCCGACATCAGCATCTCATAGGTCTTGCCTACGCCGGGAGCGGCACCCAGGAATATCCGCAGCCGGCCGCGACCTTCCCGCTCGGCATGGTCAAGCAGTGCGTCGGGAGAAGGTCTGGCGTCGTTGTTTCTGTCGTCCGGCATCGGGACCGATCATGGATGGCGCCGGAGATACTGTCGATCCCCAGCCCGCACCATTCACTGTTTCGCGGCGTCCAGCGCAAGGTTGAGACCGAGCACATTGACCACCGGTTCGCCCATGAAGCCGAGTTCCCTGCCCTCGACCTGACTGTCGACAAGCGCCTTGACCTTGGCTTCATCGATCCCCCTGGCCTTGGCCACCCTGGCGACCTGGAAGTAGGCTGCTTTGGGACTGATATCGGGATCGAGGCCACTGCCGGACGTCGTCACCAGGTCCATCGGGACGGGCTGGTTCGGATTCTCCGCCTTCAGTCTTTCCGCATCGCCCTTGATGCGGTCGATCAGCTTGGGATTGGTCGGGCCGAGATTGCTGCCGCTCGAAGCGGCGGCGTTGTAGCCGTCGCCGGCGGCCGAGGGGCGGCCATGGAAATACTTGTCGCTGGCAAAGCCCTGGCCGATCAGTTCGGAGCCGATAACCTTGCCATCCTTCTCGATCAGGCTGCCATTGGCCTGGCGCGGGAAGATCGCCTGGGCGATGCCGGTCATGCCGATCGGATAGATCAGGCCGGTCAGGACCGTGAAGAAGACGATCATGATGATCGCGGGTCTTAGCTGGGTGAGCATGGAGATGTTCCTCAAAGCAATTCCAGGAAAAGTGTGAAGCGGTTTTCCGTCCGGAATTGCGTTAAAACAAAGAGTTAAGCGAGGCCAAGCGCGGTGACGATCATGTCGATCGCCTTGATGCCGACGAACGGCACGATGAGGCCGCCGAGGCCGTAGACGAGAAGATTGCGGCTGAGCAGCGCGCCGGCGCCAATGGCGCGGTATTTGACGCCCTTCAGCGACAGCGGGATCAGCGCGATGATGATCAGCGCGTTGAAGATGATGGCCGACAGGATGGCGCTTTGCGGCGTCGCCAGATGCATGACGTTGAGTGCCTGCAGCGGGCCGGTCGTCTGTCCCGGTGCGACGTAGAAGACGGCGAACATCGCCGGAATGATGGCGAAATACTTGGCCACATCGTTGGCGATCGAGAAGGTTGTCAGCGAACCCCGCGTCATCAAGAGCGCCTTGCCGATCTCGACGATCTCGATGAGCTTGGTCGGATCGCTGTCGAGATCGATCATGTTGCCGGCCTCGCGGGCGGCAACCGTGCCGGTGTTCATGGCGACGCCGACATCGGCTTGTGCAAGGGCGGGTGCATCGTTGGTGCCGTCGCCGCACATGGCCACCAGCTTGCCCTTGGCCTGTTCGTCGCGGATCAGCTTCAGCTTGTCCTCCGGTGTGGCCTGAGCGAGGAAGTCGTCGACGCCGGCTTCCGCGGCGATCGCCGCCGCCGTCATCGGATTGTCACCGGTGATCATCACCGTGCGGATGCCCATGCGGCGCAGTTCGGTGAAACGCTCCCTGATGCCGCCCTTGACGATGTCCTTGAGGTGGACGACGCCGAGCAGGCGCCCGTCGCGTTCGACCGCCAGCGGCGTGCCGCCGGACTTGGCGATCTCGTCGGCGATGGACTGGAGATCGCGGATGGATTCGCTGCTTGGGCGCGTGCCATGGGCGGCGGCTGCCGACTGGTTGACATGGGCAAGCACGGAATCGACGGCGCCCTTGCGCACCGATGAACCATCGATGTCGACGCCGCTCATACGGGTCTGCGCTGTGAAGGGCACGAAAGTGGCGTGCAGCGTTGCCATGTCGCGGGCGCGGATGGCGTATTTCTCCTTGGCCAGCACGACGATGGAGCGGCCTTCCGGCGTCTCGTCGGCGAGCGAGGCAAGCTGGGCCGCGTCGGCCAGTTCCTGTTCGGTGACGCCCTTGACCGGGCGAAACTGCGTCGCCTGGCGGTTGCCTAGTGTGATCGTGCCGGTCTTGTCGAGCAGCAGCGTGTCGACGTCGCCTGCGGCTTCCACGGCGCGGCCCGACATGGCCAGCACGTTGAATCGCACCAGACGGTCCATACCGGCGATGCCGATGGCCGAAAGCAGCGCGCCGATCGTGGTCGGGATCAAGGTGACGAACAGCGCCACCAGAACGGTCACCGAGATATAGCCGCCCGAGTAGGAGGCAAAACTCGGGATCGTCGCGGTGGCCAGCACGAAGATCAGCGTCATGCCGACGAGCAGGATGTTGAGCGCGATCTCGTTCGGCGTCTTCTGGCGCTCGGCACCTTCGACCAGTGAGATCATGCGGTCGAGGAAGGTATGGCCGGAGGCGGCGGTGATGCGGACGCGGACCCAGTCGGACAGCACCTGGGTGCCACCGGTGACCGCCGAACGGTCGCCACCGGATTCGCGAATGACCGGCGCGGATTCGCCCGTGATCGCAGCCTCGTTGACCGAAGCAACGCCTTCGATCACTTCGCCGTCGGACGGGATGATGTCGCCGGCCTCGACCAGCACGGCATCGCCGACCTTGAGGCTGGTGCCGGGCACGAGTTTGTATTTGGTGCGGTCTTCACCGGTCAAAAGCTTGGCCTGGGTCTCGGTGCGTGCCTTGCGCAGCGAATCCGCCTGCGCCTTGCCGCGGCCTTCTGCGACCGCTTCGGCGAAGTTGGCGAACAGCACGGTAAACCAAAGCCAGATGATGATCTGCAGCGTGAAGCCGAGATTGCCGCCTCCGGTGACCAGGTCCTTGACGAACAGCACCGTGGTGAGCGCCGAGACGACGGCAACGACGAACATCACCGGGTTCCTGGCCAGCGTGCGCGGATCGAGCTTGCGGAAGGCGCCGCCAATGGCGGGAACCAAGATGCGGGCATCCATGATGCTGGCTGATTTCGAGTTGCTCATTTTGAAGCTCCGGCTTCGGTGTTGTTGGACGGCACCCGATGATTGGATGCCGAAAGGAAATGCGGCGGCCTGTAGGCCAGCAGCCAGAGGACGAGCATGACTGCCGCAAGGCCGAGAAACGTCGACAGGGTCGGGAAAGGAGGAGGTCTCTCCTCCTTTCCGTGATCGTCCCTGTGGCCGACCTTGCGGCGCATGGCATTGAACCAGGACATGACGGTCTCAGAAGGTCTGCCCGTGAGCCATCGCCAGGTGCTCGATGATCGGCCCGACGGCGAGCGCCGGGAAGAAGGTGAGGCCACCGACGATCAGGATGACGCCGACCAGCAGCCCGACGAACAGCGGGCCATCGGTCGGGAAGGTGCCGGCGGAAGCCGGAACCGTTTTCTTCGCCACCAGCGAGCCGGCAATGGCCAGCGCCGGAATGATGACCAGGAAGCGGCCCATCAGCATGCCGATGCCGATCGTGATGTTGTACCAGGGCGTGTTGCCGCTGAGGCCGCCAAAGGCCGAACCGTTGTTGGCCGCCGCCGAAGTGTAGGCATACAGAACCTCGGAGAAGCCGTGCGGGCCGGCATTGCCCATCGACGCCACGCCGGTCGGCAGCACGACGGCGATGGCCGTGAAGATCAGCATCGCCAGCGGCAGGCATAGTATGGCCAACATAGCCATCTTGACCTCCTTGGCCTCGATCTTCTTGCCGAGATATTCGGGCGTGCGGCCGACCATCAGGCCGGCAATGAAGACGGCAACGACGATGTACATCAGGATGCCGTAGAGACCCGCGCCGACACCGCCGACGATGACTTCGCCAAGCTGCATGTTGATGATCGGGATCATGCCGCCGAGCGCGGTGAACGAGCCGTGCATGGCGTTCACCGCGCCGCAGGAAGCGGCCGTGGTGATGACGGCAAACAGCGCCGACAGGGCGGTGCCGAAACGCGTCTCCTTGCCCTCCATGTTGCCGCCGTCGATGCCCAGCGCATGCACCAGCGGGTTGCCGGCGGCTTCCGCCCAATAGCAGATGGCGACACCGGCGATGAACATGACGCCCATGGCCGAGAGGATCGCCCAGCCCTGGCGCTGGTTGCCGATCATGCGGCCGAAGACATTGGTCAAGGCGGCGCCGATGGCGAAGATCGACACCATCTGGATCAGGTTGGAGATCGCGTCGGGGTTCTCGAACGGGTGCGCGGCATTGGCGTTGAAGAAACCACCGCCATTGGTGCCGAGCATCTTGATGGCCACCTGCGAAGCGACCGGGCCGACGGCGATGGTCTGTTGCGCGCCTTCCAGCGTCGTGGCGTTGACGTAGGCGCCGAGCGTCTGCGGCATGCCGAGCCAGACATAGACCAGCGTCAGCACGATGCAGAACGGCAGAAGCAGATAGAGTGTGGAGCGGGTCATATCGACCCAGAAATTGCCGATCGACTTGCCGGAGGCCCGTGCAAAGCCGCGGATCAGCGCGATGGCGATGGCAATGCCGGTGGCCGCCGAAACGAAGTTCTGCACCGTCAGCCCGGCCATCTGCACGAGATAGGACATCG
The DNA here is from genome assembly GCF_040319805.1 of Mesorhizobium sp. M0848. NCBI lineage: Bacteria > Pseudomonadati > Pseudomonadota > Alphaproteobacteria > Hyphomicrobiales > Phyllobacteriaceae > Mesorhizobium > Mesorhizobium sp. M0848. The sequence continues at coordinate 102,837 of NZ_JAMYOM010000008.1, forward strand.
TGCTCTCGCCACCATAGTTCTGCCAGTTGGTGTTGGTCATGAAGCTGGCGGCGGTGTCGAAGGCCAGCCCTGGTTCAACCGCTGTCATGCCGGCAGGATTGTAAGGCAGGCTGCCCTGCAGACGCTGCAGGGCATAAAGCGCCAGGAAGCCGGCGAGGTTGAAGAGCAGCAGGGCGACCGCGTAGGTGGTCCAGTGCTGTTCCTCGCGTTCGCTGGTTCCGCAGATACGATAAAGCCCGCGCTCAAGCGGGCGAAGGACCGGCGAAAGCAGCGTGCGGTCGCCGTTGAAGACGCGGTGCATGTAGCCGCCGAGCGGCTTCACCAGCAATATGACGATCCCGCAATAGACCAGGATCTGTATCCAACCGTTCAGTGTCATGGCTGTGGGCTTTCCGTGCCTTCAGAAGCGTTCTGGACGAACGAGGGCGTATGTCAGGTAGGCGAGCAGGAACAGCGTAACGCCGCCACCGAGAATATAGTCGATGATCATTTTTTCAGCCTCGCTCTAGAGCGCGTCACAAGCTTTGATGTAGGCGAAACAAAAGGCGAAGAACAAAATTCCGATCCCGATAACGGCTATATCCATTGTGTTTATTCCTTTTGTTCTTTTGCACTTTGCGAATTTGACAGGAGAGTTCGCAATATATCGGAAGTGGCCCGTCGCATCTTTGGCGACGGAACCGGTTGTGTTTTCTGAAAGGAATATGGACCCGATCGCCATAAAGGTTCGAGACAGGGCGCAGTGGAAAGAAATAGGAATGTCATAAAGATTTTTGCGCGGGCTCTTCCCAACACTCCACCCAGGCATTGTCGCCCAAGGCACACGGCCAACCACAGGATTGCGATTTCCTTGCGAGCTGCCGGAAACGGGAAAGCCCGGCTGGGGGCCAGCCGAGCTTTCTATGGTGGTATGGCTTCAGCCGCCACGGGGAACATCAATCTTCAGGCGGCGTAGCCGCCATAACCACGCGCAACGGCGTGCACGCCCGCCACCGGCTCGAGGTCCGGCCACAGGATGCCCGCGGCTTGCGCGAATTCGAGCAACGCCCGGCGCGCCTGCTCGACGCTCACATAACCTGGAACGGCCAGATCACATGCCTTCACCGCATTTCGGTAGAGCGGGCCGCGGCGGGAGGTGGTCCAATTGGTGAGGAAATCGTGCATTTCGGCCAGCGAGGCAATCTCGCGCTTGAAGCCGAGGCCGACCGACAGTGCGACCGGTGAATGAAACAGCTTGTCGTGCATGAAGCGGGCTCCTGGTTTTTTCGCGCGCTTGGAGAGATATCCGGGCGGGTCCGCGAACGGGACGCCGTGAAACGCGCGGAGCGGCAGGAGGTTCCAGACTTAGGTCTTGGCGGTTTTTTGTGCCTGGTCGGCGAAATCATCAATTTTACAGCGCAACTGTCGGGTGCCGGACGCTCAATGGCTCCGCGACCCACTTGGCGACGGCAGGCTTTCCGGAATCCCGAAGGAGCCATCGAGATCGCTTGCCGCCTTGAGGCTTACGCCTTCTTCACGAACTCCGTCTTGAGCACCAGGCCTTTCACTTGCTTGGTGTTGCATTCGATCTCGCCGGGATTGCCGTTCAGCCGGATGGCCTTCACCAACGTGCCGCGCTTGATCGTCTCCGAAGTGCCTTTGACTTTGAGGTCTTTGATCAGCGTGACGGAATCGCCGTCATTCAATTGAGCGCCATTGCTGTCGCGCACGAGTACATCGTTCGGCATGCCATCTCCTGTGATTTGGATCCCACTACCAGATCAGGTGAGAATCCCAAAACCGATGACGACCGCCGACAACCTGCTCGATCTCCGCCACCATGCGTGAATCCATCGCCTGCCGCATCTCGGCTTCCGGTCTGCGCCATCTAGCGGATTGGTATTTCGATAGCTACGCCGGCTCGTCGTCCGGATGGCCAAGCTCGCAGAACCACCCGCCCAGATACTTCACCGATGGCGCCTTGGGATCCGGAATCTGCGTCTTCGCCTCGACCGCTGCGCGGAACGGCTCGGCACTATCCTGCGGAGAAAACCCCAGATGGTTGGCGCCGCTGTTGTCGACCGTTTTCACCTTGTTGTCGGAAAGGCCGAAGGAGATCGTATGGCCGACGCGCGGCGCGGTGAGAGCTGCCTCGACCAGACGCACACAGTCGGCGAAGGAGAGGTATGACCATAGCATGCGACGGTCCGCCGGTTCGGGGAAGGATGAAAAGATGCGCAGGCACGCCGTCTCGATGCCGAACTTGTCCCAGTAAAGCCGGCTCAGGCTCTCGACGAAGTTCTTCGACACGCCATAGAGGCTGTCGGGACGGACCGGCACGTCGACGCCGATATGCGCCTCGACCTCGTGATAGCCGACGGCATGTACGGAGGAGGCATAGATGACTCGTTTCACGCCGTGTTTCCGGGCGCCCTCGTAGATGTGATAGGAGCCGCGGATGCTGGAGTCCAGGATGGTTTGCCATTCGCATTCGAGTGGTGCGCCGCCGAAATGCACGATCGCGTCGCAATCCTTGGTGGCGGCAATCGTCGCCTCCATATCGGCGAGGTCGAAGACCGCTTCTTCCTCGTGTGGAGCAAGATCGCCGAACGGTTCGCGGCCTGCCAGGCGGATCGTTTTTGCCAGCGGCACCAGCCCCTTTCGCAGTTCCGAACCGAGGCGGCCGGCCGCGCCGGTGATCAGGATGCGTTCGTAATGCGGCATGATCTACTCCACTTGCGCGACGGCGGCGTTGATGCGCGCGATCGCTTCGGTCAGCACCTCTTCGCCGGTCGCGGTCGAGATGCGGAAATAGGGTGAAAGTCCATAGGCGGCGCCCGGCACCGAGGCCACGCGCCCTTCGTTCAGGAGATAATTCGCCACTGCCGTGTCGTCCTCGAGCACGACGCCTTTTGGGGTCCTGCGGCCGATCAGGCTGGCGCAGCCAATATAGGCATAGAAGGCGCCTTCCGGTGGCGAAAGCGTAAGACCGTTGATTCGCCTGATGCCGTCCACGACAAGGTCGCGGCGCGCCTCGAACGCCTGCCGAAAGCGTGCCACCTCGTCCTGAGGGCCGTTGAGCGCGGCCACCGTCGCCGCTTGCGCGATCGAGCAGACGGACGTGCAGGACTGGCTCTGGATGGTCGCCATCGCCCTGGTGAGCGGCGCCGGCCCGGCGGCATAGCCGACACGCCACCCGGTCATCGCATAGGATTTGGAGACGCCGTTGACGATCAGGGTGCGGTCCCTGAGTTCCGGGCAAGCCTTGCCGAAGGAGACGAAGTCGCGTCTGTCGAACAGGATGTGCTCGTAAATCTCGTCGGAAAGCACCAGCACCTGCGGATGCCTTGCCAAAACCGCTCCGAGTGCCCGCAGGTCCGATTGCGAATATATGGCGCCGGAGGGGTTGCCGGGCATGTTGAGGAACAGCCATTTCGTCCTTGGCGTGATGGCTTTTTCGAGCAACTCCGGCGTCAGCCGGAAGCCCGAAGTTTCCGGGCACTCGATAACGACAGGCGTGCCGCCGAGCAGCTTCACCATCTCGGGATAGGAAACGAAGTAGGGCGCCGGCAGGATCGCTTCGTCACCAGACTCCAGCGTCGCCATCAGCGCGTTGAAGATGATCTGCTTGGCGCCATTGGCCACGACGACGTCGTCCGCCGTGTAGTCCAGTCCGTTTTCGCGGCGGAACTTGCCGGCCACGGCTTCGCGCACCTCGGCCGTGCCGGCGGCACCCGTGTATAGCGTCTGGCCGGCCTTCGCGGCAAAATGCGCCGCTTCGATGATGTGGCTCGGTGTCGGGAAATCCGGCTCGCCCAAGCCAAGATCGATCACGTCGACGCCCTTGGCGCGCAGGGCCTTGGCTGCTTGCGAAGCAGCCATGGACGCCGAAGGCTTCACCGCAGACAGGCGCGAGGCAATGTAGCTCATTTGCCGTTCTCCGAAATGTATTCCTTGGAGCGGTCGTTCGCCCGCGCCTCGGTGCTGCGCTTGGACGGATCGCCATAGCCGCCACCGCCCGGCAATTGGAGGATCAGCCGACGGCCGGCCGGAACATGCTGCCAGCCTTTGGGCCGCATCTGCGTGCCATCGTCCAGCCTGACCACGCCGGCCACTCCAGGCCCGCCGCCGTTGCGCCCGTGGGCGGGATGATTGACGCGGTCGAACATGGCCGAAAAGTCGAATTCATGGCCCTCGATCGCCTCGATTTCGATAACCTGCCCGAGCCCGCCGCGGAACTCGCCGTCGCCGCCGGAATCGGGCCGCAGCTCCTTGCGCCAGATGACGATCGGGCCGGTGTGCTCCGTTGCCTCGATCGGCATCGTATGGACGCCGGAGGGGAAGGCCGTCGCCGACAATCCGTCGAGACCGGGGCGCGCGCCCATGCCGCCGGAATTGAACATCAGCACCTCGGCGCGGCGGCCCGAACCGCCGGAGACCGGCCGAACCGAGATATGGATGTTCCACAGTGCGCCGGCGCCCTCGGCAAGGATCTTGCCGGGCATCGCCTTGGCAATCGCGCCGAGCACCAGATCGGGAACCATGTGGCCGAAGATGTGCCTGAGCGCCACCGGCGCCGGCCGCACGGCGTTCAGGATGTTGACCGGAGACGACACGGTGAAGAAGGCGAGCGACGCGGCATTGTTAGGAATATCGGGCGCCACCACGCATTTCAACGCGTAGCAGGCATAGGCCTTGCTGTAGATGATCGGGCAGTTGATGCCCCATCGGCTCATCGGGTCGGTACCGGTGAAATCGACCTCGATGCCGGCGTCCCGAACCGTGACGGTCGCCGCGAGCTTCACCGGCTTGTCGTAGCCGTCGGTCACCAGCGCGTTCGACCAGCTGCCTTTGGGCATCGCCTTGATGCGTTCGACCATGGCGTCGCGGGTGCGCGAGAAGATGAACTCGCCAAGCCCGTCCAGCGATGCCAGGCCGATCTCCTTCATCATGTCGACGAGGCGTCGGTGGCCGACTTCGTTGCAGGCGGCGAGCGAATAGAAATCGCCGACGACCTGGTTCGGCTCGCGGACGTTGGCGCGCAGGATCCTGACGAGATCGAAATTGACCTTGCCCTTCTCCGCGAACTTCATGATCGGGATCTGGATACCTTCCTCGTAGACCGACTTGCCGTCAGCGCCGAAGCCGCGCCCACCGACATCGACCACATGCGCAGTGCAGGCGAAGAACGCAACCAATTCGCCGTTCAGGAACGACGGCGACACCATGGTGATGTCGTGCAGGTGGCCCGTGCCCAACCAGGGGTCATTGGTGACGTAGGTGTCGCCCTCGAACATGGTTTCGCGCGGGATTTCATTCATGAAATGCAGCACCGCCTCGGCCATGGTGTTGACATGGCCGGGCGTTCCCGTCACCGCCTGTGCCAGCATCTGGCCGCGGGGATCGAACACGCCCGCCGACAGGTCGCCGGATTCGCGCACCGATGTCGAGAAAGCCGTGCGCAGCAAGGTGAGGGCCTGCTCCTCGACCACCGAGATCAACCGGTTCCACATAACCTGCATGCGGATTTCACTGATGTCGCTCATGCCTGGCTGCCTTTGCGGATCAGAAGGATTGCGCCGTCGCTCTGGATGACGGCGTCGAAGCTCGTGGTGACGACGGTGGACGTCTCGCGTTCGACGATGATGACCGGGCCCGCCACCCGATCGCCGGTGCACAGCCCCTCCCGTTCGACGATGCCATAGGTCCGTGGCGCACCGCTGGCCGGATCGAACACCGCGCGGCTTGTTGCCGGCTGAGTGGTCCGCTTGCCGGTGATCAGCTCGTGCCTGGCGACAGCAGGCCGGACATCCGTCGCCTTCACGGACCAGGTGACGATCTCGATTTCCAGGCCGCCAAGTCCTTCGATGGCGCGGCCGAAGAAGCGTTGGTAATTCGCCTGGAACAAATCCTCGAGCGTGGTTGCGGCATCGTTGCCGAACGGCTTGTCCGGCAGCGGCACGGGGATTTCCCAGCCCTGGCCGGCGTAGCGCATGAAGGCGGTGATTTCGCATGTGATCGTACCGTTGGCCCCTGCCCGCACGAAGCTTTCGGCTGACACTTTGAGGTCGTCGAGCAAAGCATTGGCCTCGGCCGGCTTGAACTGCGACAGCCGCGTCAGCCGGGATGCCAGGGCTTCGTAGCCGAACGGAGCCTTGAGGAAGCCGATCGCCGATCCGACGCCCGCGCCCTTGGGGACGATGCACTGGTCGATACCGAGTTTCTCGCAAAGCCTCGCGGCGTGAAGCGGGGCCGCGCCACCGAAGGCGATCATCACGTTGTCGGAAATGTTTTTGCCGTTTTCGACGGCATGGACGCGGGCGGCATTGGCCATGTTCTCGTCCACCACCTCGCAGATGCCGAAGGCCGTCGCCATGGCATCGAGCGACAGGCGTTCGCCGACATCGCGCAGGATCGCCTGTTCGGATGCGGACGTGTCCAGCCTGATGGCGCCGCCGGCGAAATTGTCGGGATCGAGCTTGCCGAGCACCAGGTCGGCATCTGTGATGGCCGGGCGCCTGCCGCCGCGGCCGTAGCAGGCCGGGCCAGGTTCCGATCCGGCACTTTCGGGACCGGTCTGGATGCGGCCCATGGCGTCGACCCAGGCGATCGAGCCGCCGCCGGCGCCGATCTCGATCATCTCGATCACGGGAATGGAGATCGGCATGCCGGAACCTTTGCAGAAGCGATAGGTACGCGCCACTTCGAAGGTTCTGGCGGTGCGTGGCGCATAATCCTCGATCAGGCAGATCTTTGCAGTGGTGCCGCCCATGTCATAGGAGACGACCTTTTCCAGGCCGAATCGCCTGGCGATGTCGGCGGCGAAGATGGCGCCGCCGGCCGGGCCGGACTCGACGAGGCGCACGGGAAATTCCGAGGCCGTCTCCACCGAGATCAGACCGCCGCCCGAATGGATCATGAAGACCGGGCACTCGGCGCCCATCTCCTTCAAGCGGGTCTGGAAACGCGCGAGATAGTCCGCCATCTGCGGCCGCACATAGGCGTTGGCGCAGACCGTGTTGAAGCGTTCGAACTCGCGCATCTGCGGCGAGACTTCGGCGCTGATCGAAATCGGGATGGTAAGCTTGCGGGACAGGATAGCGCGTGCCCGGCGCTCATGATCAGGGTTGGTGTAGGCGTGGATGAAGCCGATCGCCACGGAGCCGAAGCCGCCGGCCCCGATCCGGTCGGCAATGCCTTCCAGGGCGGCTTCGTCGAGCGGCTGAAGCTCCTGGCCTTCCGCGCCGATCCGGCCCTTTACCGTGAAACGGTGCTCGCGCGGGATTAGCGGCGCCGGCAGCTGCAGGTCGAGGTCATACTGCTCGAAGCGGTTTTCCGTACGCATCTCGATGACATCGCGGAACCCTTCGGTGGTGACCAGCGCGGTCCTGGCGCCACGGCGTTCGATGAGCGCATTCGTCGCCAGCGTCGTGCCGTGGATGATGATGCCGATCTCGGCAAGCGCGATACCGGCATCGCGCGTGACGACGGCAATGCCGTCCAGGATCGCCTGCTCGGGCGCCGCATAATTGGTCAACACCTTGGTGGAGAAGATCGTTCCCCTGAGGTCGAGCGCGACGTCGGTGAACGTGCCGCCGATGTCCGCGCCGAGACGGATGTCGTCTTTGGAGGTCATGCCTTGGCCTTCTGGGAAGCGAGCGCGGCGTCACGCATCTGGGAAAGGGTCTGTCGGGGCGTCAGCGCTTCGGGAGATATGGCGATGTCGAGGACCGCTCCCGTCACGGATCCGAGCGCCCGATCGAACGCCGCCGCGAAATCGCGCGTCGCCTCGATCCGCTCGGCATGGAAGCCATAGGCCTTTGCCAGTGTCACGAAATCAGGGTTTTCGAGCGACGTGCCCGAAACGCGCGCCGGATAGTGGCGCTCCTGATGGGCGCGGATCGTGCCGTAGATGCCGTTGTTGAGGATCAGCACGATCGGCTGCGCGCCAGCCTGCATGGCGGTTCCGAGTTCCTGGCAATTCATCTGGAAGTCGCCGTCGCCGGCAAAGCAGACGACCGTGCGTTCTGGAAACGCAACCTTGGCGGCAATTGCCGCCGGCAGGCCGTAGCCCATGGCGCCAGACTGCGGGGCGAGCAGCCGTGCGTCCGGCCCGAACTTGAAGAACTTGTTCGGCCAGACGGTGAAATTGCCGGCGCCGTTGGTGAGAATGACGTCGGGAGGCAGGTTTTCGCGCAGCCAGGCGCTGACCTCCACCATGTCCACCGGGCCGGGCTGGACGGGCGCGCCGAATGTCCCTTCATAGGCTTTGCGGGCCGTCGCGCGCCAGTCCGCCCAGCCGCCTTTGACGGGCGTCAACGCCCGGGCGAAAGCGTTCGGCCCGGCATGGATACCGATGGCCGGCACATAGATCTTGCCGATCTCGCGATCGGAGCCATGGGCATGGATCAGTTTCTGGCGCGGCAACGGCACGGACAGCAGCGTATAGCCGTCCGTGGTCATCTCGCCGAAACGCACATTGACGGCCAGGATCACGTCGGCGTCGCGGAGCAGGGCTTTGACATGCGCCACCATGCCGACGCCGGCCTCGCCGACAAAGACCGGCGAATGGTTGTCGAACTGGTCCTGATAGCGAAAGGCCGCCACGACAGGGATGTCGGAAACCTCTGCGAAAGCCTGTAGCGCCGCGCGTCCGTCCACGGTCCAGTTGGCGCCGCCCATGAGCAGGACCGGCCTCTCGGCCTTGGCCAGCAGCCTGAAGGCCGAAGCGATCGCTTCCGGCGCCGGCGCCGGCTCGAAAATGGCCACCGGTGCGCTGAGCGGAGCCGCTTCGGTCATGGTGGTCAGCATGTCCTCGGGCAGCGCGACCACGACGGGACCAGGTCGTCCGGTCAATGCGGTCGTCCATGCCCGCGCCACAATCTCGGGCAGGCGCGCGACATCGTCGATCTCGACCGCCCATTTGGCGACCGTGCCGAACACCGCCCGGTAGTCGATTTCCTGAAAGGCTTCGCGGCCCTTCATGTCGGTGCCGACCTGGCCGACGAACAGGATCATCGGCGAACTGTCCTGCATGGCCGTGTGAACGCCGATGCTGGCGTTGGTGGCGCCTGGGCCGCGCGTCACGAAACAGATGCCTGGCGAGCCGGTAAGCTTGCCGTAGGCCGAGGCCATGAACGCCGCGCCGCCTTCATTGCGGCAAAGCGTGTAGTCCAGCTTTCCCTGCGTGTCGTGCAGCGCGTCCAGGACGGCCAGATAACTTTCTCCGGGCACGCCGAAGCTCCTGGTCGCGCCAAGCCCGATCAGGCACTCGACGAGAAGGCGGCCGCCATTGCGGATCATGCTTCGACATCCTCACTTTGGCGGCAGGTCGATCGAGCCTGCCTTCGGTTCATAGGTGCACGCAGGCGGTTCGGGGCGAAATCAAGAAATGCCGTCTATTCGAAAGTTTTTCTTTGCCGAGCAGCGTGCACCAGCACGCCCGGATTCATCGTTCCCCGTGGATCGAATGCATCCTTGAGCCGCGCCATGAGTTCGCGCTCCAACGGACTGCGGTTTCGGTCGGCCATGGCGACCTTGGCGCGGCCAAGTCCATGCTCGGCCGCGAAACTGCCGCCCATTTCCGTGGCGAGCGACGATAGCGCCTCGGCGAACCGCCCGGCCTTGCCGTCAAAATCGGCGCGGCCTTCCGGCGGCGACAGATTGTAGTGGATGTTGCCGTCGCCGAGATGCCCGAACGGGTTTATCCGCACGCCGGGAAGAATGTCGTCGCAGATCTCTGCGCCGGCCTCGACGAAACGGGCGATAGCGCCCGGAGGCACCGAGATGTCGTGCTTCAGCTGCTCGCCTTCCAGCCTCTGTCCTTCCGGCTGCTCCTCTCGCAGCCGCCAGAATTGTGCGCGATGCGCGCCCGTCGCCGCCAATGCTCCGTCCAGCACCAGGCCTTGCTCCATCCCCCACTCCAGCGCCGAAGCCAGTATCTCGTCGAGTGGAACGCGGGGGACGGCCGATGCCAGTTCGACCAGCACATAGACCAACTGGTAGGCTAGGTCGGGCAGGTGTTTGAGGGCCAGTCCCAGCCCGATGTCGGAGAAGAACTCGAGGCCGGTCAGGAATTCCCCCGCCTCGCCCCGCAGAAAGGTGCCGAACGAAACCGCGGCAGCGAAATCGGGCATGACGACAAGCGCGCTCGCCTGCCGCTGCGGCATCGGGTAGAGCCGCAGGATCGCCCGCGTCACGATGCCAAGCGTTCCTTCCGCGCCGCAATAGAGCTTGCGCAACTGGTAGCCGGCATTGTCCTTCTGCACCGCGCGCAGCCCGTTCCATATCGCCCCGTCAGGGGTCACGACCTCCAGGCCAAGCACGAGGTCTTGCATCATGCCATACCGGAATGCCTGGCTGCCGCCGGCATTGGTGCCGACCAGGCCGCCGATCCTGGCGCTGCCTTCCGCGCCGAGATGCATCGGAAACATCAGGCCGTGCGGTTCCAGCGCCTCGTGCAGCGCGGCAAGCACGGCCCCCGCCTCGATGAGGATCGAGCCGCTGTCCAAGTCCGGTTTGCCGATCGCCGTCATGCGCGAAAGCGAAACGATCACCGCATCCGGCCGATCGGCGACGGCGCCGCCGCAAAGCCCGGTGTTGCCGCCTTGCGGCACGACCGCCAGTCCGGCCGCATGGCATGCCTTTACGACACTGGCCACTTCGGAGGTGTCCGCAGGCCTGGCTACGCCCAGAGCCGCGACGCCGTAGCGATCGAGCGAATCGCGCTGATAGGGCCTGGCATCGCTGCCCGAAAGCCAGCCTTTCGGTCCGAGCATCTCGCGCAAGACGGTGACGGGATCAGTCACGGACATGGCTGCGGCCTGACGCGGGATCGTTGCATCGATCAGTGACCAAGCACTTGCGACAGGAACTGCCGCGTGCGCTCGTTGCGGGAAAAGGTGAAGAATTCATCGGGAGGCGCCTGTTCGACGATCTCGCCTCCATCCATGAAAATTACCCGGTCGGCAACCCGGCGCGCAAAACCCATCTCATGCGTGACGCAGATCATTGTCATGCCTTCGGAGGCGAGCGTGACTATGACGTCGAGCACTTCCGCGATCATTTCCGGGTCGAGCGCAGAGGTCGGCTCATCGAACAGCATGATCTCGGGCTGCATGCAAAGGGCACGCGCTATCGCGACCCGCTGTTGCTGGCCGCCGGACAACTGACCGGGATACTTCATCGCCTGTTCAGGAATGCGTACCTTCTCCAGATAGCGCCGGGCGGTCGCCTCGGCATCCGCGCGCGGCACCTTGCGCACGATCATGGGCGCGAGCATGCAGTTCTCCAGCACCGTCATGTGTGGAAACAGGTTGAAGTGCTGGAACACCATGCCGACTTCCCGCCTGATCCCGTCGATGTTGCCGACATCGTCGTTGAGCTCGGTGCCGAGCACGGTGATCCGGCCGCCATTGTGCTGCTCCAGACGGTTGATGCAGCGGATCATGGTGGACTTGCCGGAGCCGGACGGGCCGCAGACGACGATCCTCTCGCCGCGATCCACGGACAAGCTCACCTTTCGCAGCGCCTGGAATGTCCCGTAATATTTGTCGAGATTTTCGATCAGCACCGCGGGGCCGCTGGATCGGTTTCCTGAAATCACGTAAACGCCCCCTATCGTTCGCCGACCGACATACGGCGCTCGAGAAAAGCGCCATAGCGGGACAGGCTGAACACGAAGATGAAGTAGATGAAGGCGATGAAGGCATAGACCTCGACATAGGCGAAGCGCCACTCGCCGGTGCCGTAGGCGGCATTGCCGGAGGCCAGGATCTCGAAGAAGCCGACGATGATCACCAGCGAGGTTTCCTTGAACGAGATCACGAACTGGTTGATCGTCGCCGGCAGTGCATTGCGCATGGCCTGCGGTAGAAGAATGCGGCCGACGCGCTGCCAGTAGCGCATGCCAAGCGCCTTGGCTGCCTCTTCTTGCCCACTGGGAACGCCCTGCATCCCACCTCTGACGATCTCCGCCTGGTAGGCGGAAAAAAACAGGGCCGAGCCCAGGATCACCCGGTACAGCTTGTCGCCCACCAGCCATTGCGGCAGTGCGAACGGCAGCACGATGGCGAAGGTGAACAGGATCGAGATCAGAGGCAATGAACGCACCCCGTCGATGATGAGGCCGGTGGTGCGGGAAATCCATGGCAGGCCGGAGCGGCGCAGCAGCGCCAGGCAGATTGCCAGCGGGAAGCCGATCAGGCAGGTGGTCACGAAGATGAACAGGGTCAGCGCCAGTCCGCCCCAGGCCTCCTCGCCGACATAGGGCAGACCAAGCACGCCGCCCTTCATCAGCACGTAGAAAAGCGCCGTTCCGGCTCCCCATACGAGTGCGATGCGGCGACCCGTCCAGAAGGCCGGAATGCAACTTAGCACCGTCATGACCACGACGGTCAGGCAAGCCAGGGCCGACCGCCACTGCTCGTCATAGGGATAGAGGCCGAACAGGATGATGCGCCATCGCGCGGCAATGACCGACCAGCAGGCTCCCGCCGCCGCCTGACAGGCTTCGGGTCCGCCGCTCGTCGTGAAGACGGCCGAGAAAACCGCCCAATTCAGGAGCTTCCAGACCAGGAAGACCATGATCGCCAGGGAAGCCAGCGACAGCAATGCCTGCAGGGGTGTCGCAAAGAAGCGCCGCCTCAGATCCTCGATCTTTCCAAGGGCAGGAGGGGCGACAACGACCATTTCCATCCCTCACCCCCTCAACTGGTTGCCCTTGAGGGCGATTGCTTTGTTGATGCGGTTGAAGATGGCGGCGAGGCTGAGGTTGATGGCGAGGAAGCCAGCCATCAGGATGCCGATCGCTTCGATTGTCTGGCCGGAATGGTTGATCGTCAGCGCCACGATCATGAAGAAATCCGTGAAGCCCACCGCGATGCCCATTGTGGTCGCCTTCATCAGCCAGACATACTGGTTGGCGAGGATTGGCAGCATGGCGCGTAGTGCCAGCGGCAGCCGCACCAGCATGAAGACCCGCCACGGGCCGAGGCCCAGGGAAAGAGCCGCCTCGACCTGGCCCTTGCCGACAGCCTTGAACCCGCCGCGCACGATCTCGGCGATGTAGGAGCCGCCATAGATGGCGATCGCGATGGCCAGTGTCGCAAATTCCGGCGGAATGCGCAGGCCGCCTCTCAGATTGAGACCTTGCAGCGCCGGGAAATCGAGCAGCGGCAAGTCGGCCAGGCGGCCGGCCACCAGAACGACGGCCGCGCAGGCAAGTGCCGCCGCCGCGCAGGCAAGCTGGATGCCGCCACGCTGGCCGACCGGCAGGCTGAGGCGCGATGTCCTGCCCAGCCAGATCGGCAGCGCGATGGCGGCAATCACAGCCAATGTCGCCGCAGCGAGCGCGGCGCTGCTGACATTGGGGAACGGAATGTAAAGCCCCCGGCTGGTGAGGAGAAAGCCCCATCCCTCATGCGCGGCGCGCGGCGTCGGCAGATGGGTGATGACGGCATACCAGAAAAAAACCTGGAGGATCAGCGGGATGTTTCGGAAGATGTCCACATAGGTGCGGCCGAGCAGCCGGGCCAATTCGTTCGAGGATGTTCGCGCCAGGCCGACGATCGTTCCCACGATCGTCGCCAGCGTCAGGCCGACGGTTCCCAGAAACAGCGTATTGATGATCCCGATGAGGAAGTACCACCAATAAGGATCGTTCGCCGTGGCGGGCAGCAGCGAGAAGTTCAGGTCCCAGCCCGTGGACTTGAACAGGAAGTCGAATCCGGAGGTGATCCCCTGCGCCGCCAGGTTCTGTCTGGCGATCGCAATGCCGGCAAGCACCATCGCGGCGATCGAGCCGACATACAGGACCTGCAACAGTGCGTTGCGGACTTTTTGATTTCTCAGCAGGCTGACCATTCAGAAATCCTTCCCGAATTGCCGCGCGGTCCCGCCCGGTGGGAGCCGGGCGGGACCTGGAGCGAGATGCGTTCAGAACGGATCAATCGACAACCAGCGGGAACAGGACACCGCCATTGTTCCACAAATTGGTCAGTTCGCGATCCATCTTGTAGGGCGAGTCCTTGCCGAGATCGCGATCGAAGATTTCGCCGTAGTTGCCGACGTTCTTGATCACCTTGTAGGCCCAGTCGTCGGAGAGCCCGAGACCTTTGCCCATGCCTGGCGTGACGCCGAGGAATTTGGCGACCTGCGGTGAGGTCGGCTTGGCCTTTATCTCGTCGACGTTCTTCGAGGTAATACCTTCCTGCTCGGCAAAGATCAGCGTGCTCAGCGTCCAGTTGGCGATGTCGACCCAGTTGTCGTCGCCTTGCCGCATGATCATGACTTCAGGCTCGACGGCGAGCACGTCGGGCAGAATGACGTGGTCGTCGACCTTGCTCTTGGCGATGCGCGCAATGGCCAGTGTCGGACCCCACTGCGCATAAAGATCGCAGCGTCCCGAGAAATAGGCCTGCTCGAGCTCCTCGGTCTTCTCGATGAGCACCGGTTCGAGCTTGATGCCGAGCTTGGCCGTATAGGCAGCGACCTGCTGTTCCTGCGAGGTGCCGGCGGGAATGCAGATCGTGCCGCCTGCGGCATCCTTGAGCGACTTGAGGTTCAGCTCCTTGTGCGCCATCACCTTGGTGGTCCCGAGATAGTAGGACATGGAGAACTGCAGCCCAAGTTCGGTGTCGCGGCTGAGCGTGCCGCCCGAGGCCTTGATGATGATGTCGACATCGCCGGACTGCAAGGCCGGCCAGCGCTGGGCCCAGCTGATCGGAACGACCTTCAGCTTCGCCGGGTCGCCGAACACGGCCGCGGCTACCGCCTTGCAGAGGTCGATGTCCATGCCCTTCCAGTTGCCCTTGTCGTCCACCTCGGCGAAGCCGAGATAGGAGCCGTCATGGCCGGTGCAGTTCAGCATGCCGCGTGCCTTGACGGTTTCGAGCGTCTTGCCGCCGGCGGCTTCCGCCGGCGCCGCAAAATGCACGAGGCCAAGGGCCAGGGCCGAAGCCCCCCATTTCATCATTTTCATGTTCCGTCTCCACTGTTGAGGTTGTTTGGTTTCTTGTTGTTGGAGGCCTAAAAAGCGTCTTTCAGGCCTCGGTCTCGAAGCCGCTTCTAGTCGGAAAGCGGGGCCGGTTTCGGTAACGAGGAAATCGTGAGGTCGCCGCGCCAGTCCTGCTGAGCCAGCCATCGGTGAAGTGCGGCGACCGCCTTCACACGCAGATGTCCGCGCGGGACGACAAGATAGAAGCCCGGGACTTCCTCTGGCTTCATATCGGCAATGGCGTCGCGGCCGATCGGCGCGACCAGCGTGCCCGCTCGGAAATCTTCCTCGGCGTCGATGACGGAAACCAAGCCCACACCTATGCCTTGCAAGGTCGCCCGGCGCATGGTCGCGGCGTCGTCGAAGCTGATGCTGCGGTCGCCATCCGTCAGTTCCACGCCAAGGTGGCGCAATATGTCCGGCCACAGACGCTTCGACTTGACGGTGTCGAGCAACGTGAACTGTGTCAGATCATGCGCCGACTTGATCCTTTCGCCGATCGCCGGCGTGCAGCAGATGATCTTCGGGTCCGGCACCAGCAACGTGGTTTCATAGTCGGACCAGTTGCCGTAGCCCCACTGGACCGTCATATCGATATCGTCGCGCCCGAAATCGGGCAGGTCGACCATCGTCGTCAGGCGCAGATCCGCGCCCGGCAAGATTTCCCGGAACAACGAAAGCCGCGGCAGGAGATAGTGCGTGGCGAAGTATGGGCTTGCATTCAGGTTGATGCGGTCCCGATAGTTCGACTTGGTGACGCGGCGAACGCCTTCGGCAAACTCGTTGAAGCCGGCTTTGACATAGTGCGACAGAAGAATGGCCGACTCGGTCAGTTCGATCGACCGGCCCTTACGCTCGAACAGCGTTACCTGGAGCGTATCCTCCAGAAGCTTGATCTGCTGTCCGACGGCCTGCGGCGTGACCAGCAATTCATCCGCCGCCTGCCGAAAGCTCTTGTGCTGCGCGACCGCGTGGAACACGCGCAGAGCATTCAGCGAGGGAAGGCGCAGCTTGCCGGTCATCGAAAATCCCGTTCCTTTCCCTGCTTGTGGCCGGTCGGTCATGCACTGCCTCGGTCATGCACTGCCAGAGTTCAGTCGCCTGCGGCGAAAGAGGCTCAGGCGTATATGTAACCGCCTGAAACAATTACGTTTTCACCGGTCATGTAAGTGTTCTTGGGGCTGCCCGTCATCAGCACCCATTCGGCAATTTCCTTTGGCTCGGCACCGCGGCCGAGCGGGCTCGCCTTGGCCAGTTCCTCCAGGAAGCCGAGCGCTTTTGCCTTCTCCGTCGCCATGCCGGCCGGCGCCACCGAATTCACCAGAATGCCGTCCT
Source organism: Mesorhizobium sp. M0848 (assembly GCF_040319805.1). Classification (NCBI taxonomy): domain Bacteria; kingdom Pseudomonadati; phylum Pseudomonadota; class Alphaproteobacteria; order Hyphomicrobiales; family Phyllobacteriaceae; genus Mesorhizobium; species Mesorhizobium sp. M0848. The sequence goes on from NZ_JAMYOM010000008.1 coordinate 119,146, forward strand.
TCGCCACGTGATGGGCAAAGGATCGGGTAAGGCTGACGACGGCGGCCTTGGTCGCCGCATAATGAGCGTTCTGCGGATGCGCCTTGAAGGCGTCGACCGAGGTCAGGTTCACGATCCGCCCGCGGACGTGGCTCTTCGGCTCCTGCGATTGCATGTGGCGAACCGCCGCCACCATCATGTGGTAGGTGCCCTTGATGTTGATGCCGTTGGAGGCATCCCAGTCGGCGTCGGTGATTTCGAGGAGCGGGCGGCGAGGGTAGATCGCGGCGCAATTGATCAGCGTGTCGACGCGCCCGAGTTTCGAAACGATCGCCTCGAATGCGGCGTGGCACTCTGGGCCTACCTGGATGTCGCAAAGGGCGGTCGCGGTAGGCAGTCCGCTGGCCTTCGCGGTCGCCAGCGCGGACTCGGCGGCTTCCTGGTTGATGTCGATGATGCCGATCTTTGCCGCTCCGGCCTCGACAGCCATCTCGGCTAAGAGGGCACCGAGGCCGGCACCACCGCCAACGATCAGAACGGAAAGATCTTTCATCCCAGTTTTCCTTACTTGGTACCGCTTGGCGAGGTTGGCCAAGTCGGCATGATGTCGAAACGGGTAACGTCGGCCCATGCGGGGAGCCCAAGCACAGCGACGACCATCCTGGCCACGTCATCCGGTTGCACCACTTTGCTGGCGTACATGGCTGCGCGCGCGTTGGCGTCGAGGATGTCCTGGTAGAGCTGCGTCTCGACACGGCCGGCAACGATCTCGGTGACGCGTACGCCTGATGGGGAGAGGTCGGCGCGCAGCGCTGCTGCAAAGCCTGATATCGCCGCCTTGGTCGCTGAATAGACGGCAACGTTGGAGTATGCCGCGTGGCCCGCTGTGGAGCCGGTGAACAATACATGCCCGGACTGCCGCTCGCGCATTTGCGGGACGACGAGGCGCGTGAGCAGGATTGCCGCGCTGAGGTTCACCTCGAGCGTGGTGTCGATGTCAGCGATCTTCATATCGGCGAAGTTGCCGAGCGGCGGCATGACCCCGGCATTGTTGATCAGCACGTCGATGGTGAGATCCGCCAGGGCCGCTTCCAGGGCCTCGCGGTCGGTGACGTCGACGGCAATCGGCACGATGCCGGACCGCTGTGCCTGCAGCTCCTTGAGCGCGGCCTGGCTGCGTCCGACCGCATAGACGTCGTAGCCGGCGTCGCTCAGCGCGATCGCTATGGCCCGCCCTATGCCGCTCGTCGCACCGGTGATGAAGGCTGTCGTCACGTGGACTTTCCTGATTGTCTGTTTTCAGTTTGCGGCCCGGGCCGATGCCGCGAAACCAAGAAAACCAGCAAAAAGGAAAGATAAACTTTCGAAAATTTCGAACGCCTCCAAAATCCCTTGGGGTGTTGGTTTAACCGCAGCAGCCGAAAACCCAGGGAAACGCTGGCAAGCTGGCGCCTTCAACCCTTGGGAAACCCGCGCAGCCGGTGACGGAACAAAAAACACGGCTTTCGCAACGGATGTCTAATTTTCGGCTCAGGCGCGCCGATGCGATCGAATTCGCCGAGGCCTCATCCGCCTGTCGAGACAGGCCTTTTCATGTCGGTGAAAAGTGAGGCCGCCGCCGCCTTCTGCTCGGCTTCGATTGCCTCCACGCCAGAGGCTCGGGCCAGGGCGCGCACCCGCCCGAGGCTGTTGTGCAGGTGCTTGCGCATGGCCTGGCGGGCGGCGCGGCCATCCTGCCTTTCGATGGCGTCGACGATCGTCTTATGTTCGCTGTGTATGCGCGCGTAGTAGCTGTCCTTGAGTTCGGGCGTGACCAGATAGCCGAGCTGGAAGCGCGGCACGATCATCGGCCCGAGATAGCCTAGGAAACCGTGGATGAATTCATTTCGTGCCGCCTTGGCGATCGCCAGGTGGAAATCATAGTCGTAGTGGATCTGGACGACGGCGGGATCGGCCTGCTGGGCGTCGACCTGTTCCATCAAGGTGCGGATCACGCTGGCTTCCGCATCGGTGCGCCGTTCCGCGCACAATCCCGCCGACTCCACCTCGACGCTCAACCTCAGCTCGAGCAGCGCAATGGTTTCCGGCAAGGTCCTGAGCGCTTCGTCCGGTATCGAGAAGTTGCGCGGCGCCGGCGTCTCGCTGACGAACATGCCGCGCCCCTGCTGCGGCACCACCAGGCCTTCGGAACGTAGTCGCGCCACAGCTTCCCGCACCACCGTGCGGCTGACATCGTACTCGGCGCAAAGCTCCGCCTCTGTCGGCAATTGCGCGCCGGGCAGCAGCTGTCCGGAACGGATCTTCTCGGACAGGCTCTCCGCCACGACGGTGGAAAGCGGCTTGCGCTTCGTCATCAGTCTCCCTCTCGCCAGATTCGGGATGATGCCCGAACCGGCAGGACCATTCAAACCGCCGCGGTGACGATCAGTTCGACCAGCATTCCGGGCTTCGCCATCCGTCCTTCGCCCGATGAGCGCGCCGGTGCGTGCTCCCCGGGCATCCAGGCGTCCCACACCGCGTTGACTTCGTCGAAATCCCTGATGTCGTCCAGCCACATCTGCACATGAAGGATGCGGGTCTTGTCCGTGCCCGCCTTGCCAAGCAGCGCATCGATCTTGCCGAGCACCTCGCGCATCTGGTCGGCCGCGGACTGGCCGGGCCTCGCGACCTGGCCGGTGAGGTAGAGCGTGCCGTTATGGATGACGCCGTGGTGGATGCGGGTATCGAAGTCGAAGCGCTGGATGTCGCTCACTGGCCGGATATTGCTCACTGGATTATCCTTGTCAGATAGCCGGCGTTTGCCGGATGGGATTTCCCTGCAGATATTGTGCGTAAGGCGCCTGAACCAGCCAGCCGGCGTCGACCGGCAAGGTGACGCCGGTAATCGAAGCGGCGCGCTCCGAGCAGAGGAACAATGCCGCCTCGGCGACATCGCGCGGCTCGACGAAGCGTCGCAGTGCCGTGGTGGCCTGTATGGCTTCGGGGTTGCGTTCACCCTTGGCGATCTTGGTCTTCAAACCATCGGAAAGTGTATAGCCGGGCGCGACCGCATTGACGCGAACGCCATGCGGGCCGAGTTCGGCGGCGAGGATCTGGGTCAGGGCCAGGACCGCATGCTTTCCCGGCGTGTAGGCCGGCAGCGACAGCGGCGCGAAAGAGGCGAGCGAGCCGACATTCAGGATCGCGCCTCGCCGGGCGGCCGACATCAGCCGGCCAAACACCTGGCACCCCAACAGCGTGCCGCGATAATTCACCCGCCACATCTTCTCGTCCTCGTCCAGATCCTGATCAAGGACGTACTTGCCGCTCTGCAAGATGCCGGCGCAGTTGACGACGACGTGAGGCGTGCCGAACCCGTCGCTGACAATCCGTGCCAGAGCCTCGACTGAGCCGCTATCTGCGACATCTGTCTGGACAAACAGCGCACGCGGCGCGCCTGCCGCCTGGCAGGAGCCGGCCGCCTCATTGCCCCTCGTCGCATCCCGGCCGGAGACGACCACATGATAACCGTCTTCGGCGAAGCGCTGCGCGATAGCGCGTCCGATGCCGGACGTGCCGCCGATGACGACGGCAGTCGGTGTCTCAGCCATGGCCACGGTCCTTGCCTTCGATGTCGAAGAATTCGGACATCGCCCGGACCTGGAAATCCATCATCGGGCGTCCCGGTTGAACGCGGCAGCCGACCCCCTTGGCCGCCCGCAGCAGAGCGGTTTCCGCAGGCTCCATGATGATGTCCACGACCGTCATATCCGGGGTCAGCCGGCTGACGTCAAGCGGCAGCGGATCGCCGGCATGCATGCCGACAGGTGTGGCGTTGATCGCCATATGCATGCCGGAAGGCTCGGCCCCTCCGACCTGGATGCGGCATTTCGGGAACGCGCGGCCAACCAGCGCCGCCAGTTTCTCGGCACGCGCCGTATCGATGTCGGTAAGGCGGATTTCGTCGGCGCCGGCTTCCGCGAGACAATAGGCGAGCGAGGCACCGGCGCCGCCGGCACCGACTTGAAGAATGCGGCGGCCGGCGATCTGATGTCCGTTTGCCTTGAGCGCATCGATGAAGCCGACGCCGTCGAAATTGTCGGCATACCAGCTGCCATCCGGCAGCCGTCGCACCGAGTTGGCGCTTTCCACCCGCGCGGCGCGGTCATGCGCGGCGGAGCATTTGTGGTAGACGGCAACCTTGTACGGCACCGAAATGATCACGCCCCTGATATTCTCGGCTGCCGTGATGCCGGCCCAGAAGGTCTCGAAATCCTCCGGGCGGCAGCTCAAGGGCACCATGAGGCTGTCGAGGCCCTTCTGCTCGAAGATCTCGTTGAATATGCCGGGGCTCTTGGCATGGGCCACGGGATGGGCCAGCATCACGAAGATCTCGGCCTTGCCGGTTCCGCGCATCGGTTACTCCTTTTCTTTTGACAGTTCGTGGCCGCTCAGGATCTCCAGCGCCCGGACGAGAGACGAGTGATCGGCCTCGGCGCCGCCTGGATGGCCTGAACAGGCATTCATCAGTTGCTGCGCCATGGCGGTGTTCGGCAGCGCCACGCCAAGGACGCGGGCACTGTCAAGCGCCAGGTTGAGATCCTTCTGGTGGAGCTTGATGCGGAAGCCTGGGGCGAAGGTCCGGTCGATCATGCGCTGGCCATGCACTTCCAGGACGCGTGAAGCGGCGAAGCCACCCATCAGGGCGCCGCGCACCTTCGTCGGGTCGCACCCGGCCTTGCTGGCGAAGACAAGCGCTTCGGCCACGGCCTCGATGTTGAGCGCGACGATGATCTGGTTGGCGATCTTGCAGGTCTGCCCGGCGCCATTCTGCTCGCCGATCGAAGTGACGTTCTTGCCGAGTGTCTCAAAGATCGGCAGCGCCCGCTCGAACTCGGCGGCCGGGCCGCCGACCATGATGGTGAGGCTTGCCGCCTTGGCGCCGACCTCGCCGCCCGAGACCGGGGCGTCGAGGTAGCCGGCTCCCTTCTCTCGCAGTTTCGCCGCGAACGCCGCCGTGGCGATGGGGCTGATCGAGCTCATGTCGACGACCAGCTTGCCGGCTGACAGTCCTTCCAGGACGCCGTCCTCGCCCAACAGGACGCGTTCGACGTCAGGCGTGTCGGGCAGCATGGTGATGATGATCTCGGACCGCCGTGCCACTTCGGCGGCGGACGCGACGACCGATGCGGTCAGGCCCTGCGGTAGAGGGGAGCGATTGAGAACGGTGACGATCTCATGCCCGGCATCGGCCAGGTGGCGCGCCATCGGTGCTCCCATGACGCCAAGCCCGATGAACCCGATCCTCATTCTCCAGCTCCCATTCGAAAGTCCGCACATCCCATCTTGCACCGTTTTGTAGCCATATGATATAGGACATCATACAAATTTCAGTCCAGATGATTTGGAGATGATCGCAAGATGCAAGAACGCCTCAACACGCTGAAAGCTGCCACAGCGGCTGGCCAGGCTCACATCGGCATCTGGTGCTCGCTGGCTTCGGCGCTCACCACGGAGATCGTCGCCGGCTCCGGAGCCGATTGGGTGCTGATCGACGGCGAGCACAGCCCCAACCATCTGCGCAGCATCATGGCGCAGCTTCAGGTGATGGGCGGCTTCGACAGCGAGGCTGTCGTCAGGCTGCCCTCCGACGATCCCAATCTGATCAAGCAGGCGCTGGATATCGGCGCACGCAGCCTGATGATCCCCAATGTACGGACCGCCGATCAGGCCCGCGCCATCGTCGCGGCCATGACCTATGCGCCCGGCGGATTTCGCGGCTTCTCGGTCGGTCACCGCGCCAACGCCTTCGGCCGCATCGCCGGCTACCACGCCAAGGCGCGTGAGCAGCAGCTTCTCGCCGTGCAGATTGAGGATGAATTGGGCGTGGCGAATGCCGCCGAGATCGCGGCGGTCGACGGCGTCGACGTTCTCTTCGTCGGTCCCGGCGATCTTTCCACCAATATGGGCGCGATGGGCAATCCCGGCGCGGCACATGTCCAGGAGGCAATCTCGTCCGTGCGTCAGGCCGCAACGGCGGCAGGCAAGGCAAGCGGCATCCTGGCGCCGGCGAGGGCCGATGCCGACCGCTACCTTGCCGAAGGCTTCACCATGGTTGCCGTCGGTTCGGACCTTGGCCTTCTTGCGCGGGGCTCGGATGCCCTGATCGCTTTGTTCAACCAGTAGCTTGGAGTCGGAGCCATGGCGATCCCGCCTTACAAAGCGCCATCGCGCAACGCCTACGACATCGTCATCGTCGGCGGAGCGGTTGTCGGCTCGTCCACGGCCTACTGGCTGAGCCAGGCGCTGGGCAGCGGTGCATCGATCCTCGTGGTCGAGCGCGATAGCAGTTACGAGTTTTCATCGACAGCGCTGTCCACCAGCGCGATCCGGCAGCAATATTCCAATCCGATCAATGTGAAGATCAGCCAGTTCGGCATCGAGGTCATCCGCACCTTCCAGGAGCGCATGGCACCCTTCTACAAGGACGAGCCGGCGCCCGATCTCGGCTTTCGTGAGCACGGCTATCTCTACTGCTGCTCCCCGGACGGCGTCGAAGCGGCCCGCGAGCGCGTCGACCTGCAGCGAAGTCTCGGGGCTCACACTGTCTTCCTCAAGCCGGGCCCGCTGAAGGATCGCTTTCCCTGGCTCAACGTGGATGATCTCGGCGGCGGTTCCTGGGGGGCCCGGGAAGAGGGCTGGTTCGATTCCATGGGGCTGATGAACGGTTTCCGCCGAGCCGCCCGCGCCAGCGGTGTCGAGTATATCGATAATGCCGTGACGGAGCTTGGCATCGCCAACGGGCGGGTCATCTCAGTGCGCCTCGCGACCGGCCAGACGATCGCCTGCGGAACATTGGTCAACGCCGCGGGTCCGCGCGCGCAACAGGTCGCAGCCATGGCCGGCCTGTCGATCCCGGTCGCGCCGTACAAGCGCTACAGCTTCGTCTTCGCCAGCGCCAATCCGATCCCTGGCCGGATGCCTAACGTCATCGACCTTTCCGGTACATTCGTGCGCCCGGAAGGCGAGCTTTTTCTCACCGGCAACACCCCGCAGGGCGACGGGCCGGCCGGCTACGACGACTTCGAAATGCAGTATGAAGAGTTCGACGAATATATCTGGCCGGCGCTCTGGCATCGCGTCCCGGCCTTCGATGCCCTCAAGGTCCAGACCAGTTGGACCGGCCACTACGAGTACAACATGCTCGACCACAACGGCATCGTCGGCTTCCACCCGCAGGTAACCAATTTCATGTTTGCCAACGGCTTTTCGGGGCACGGGCTGCAACAGTCGCCAGCCGTGGGCCGGGGAGTTTCAGAACTCATCGTTCACGGGGCTTTCCAGACGCTCGATCTGTCGCCGTTCTGTTACGAGCGCATAGAGCGCAACGAGCCGTTCCTCGAGGAAGCGGTGATCTAGGACGTAGACTCATTACCGCGTAGCCAGATGCGGATTGCGACGAGTTTGAGCGCGGTAAGATAGTTCTCAGCCAACTTGTCGTAGCGGGTTGCGATGCGGCGGAACTGCTTGGCTTTGTTGAAGAAGCGCTCAACCAAGTTGCGGCCTTATACAAGAAGGGGCTGAAGCAGATTGGGTCCTTGCGGTTGGCCTTGGGCGGGATGTTGGCCCATGCTTTTCGCTTGCTGACCGCATTACGCAAGGCGTTGGCATCATAGCCCTTGTCGGCGAGTAGCATGGCACCCTCCGGCAGATCCGTGATCAGGTCCGCTGCCGAGGCAATATCACTCATCTGACCTGCCGTGAGCATCAATTTGATCGGCATGCCTTTGGCGTCGACAAGAGCATGGATTTTGGTTGTCAGCCCGCCTCGGGAACGACCGAGACAATGATCTCGATCCCCCTTTTTTGCCGTCGCGCCCTGCTGGTGGACGCGAACAATAGAGGTGTCGATCATCTGCACCTTGTCGTCATGGACTTTGGTGATAGCGTCCATGAGGCGGTCCCACACGCCTGCTTTCCGCCATCGGACGAAGCGATTGTAACAGGTGGTGCGTGGACCATACCGCTCTGGTAGATCCCGCCAAGGCGCACCGGATCGCAGCACCCAGAAGATGCCGTTTAGCACGCGCCGATCATCGACACGCGGCACCCCTCGTGGCCTTTTGGGCAAAAGTGGCTCGATCACGTGCCATTCGGAGTCGGTCAGGTCATATCGGCTCATGCAGAGTCTGGAATCAGATTCCGCTGCAATAGGAAAGCCGCCAGTCGACAATCGACCTCTTAGCGGACGTATTTGATCAATCCACAGGTGGCCGTTTTGGGGCTGCCGCAGCCACGAAGTCTTCACCTCGGAATTGCAGTGCCAGTGGTGTTCAGCCACCAGCACCGCAAGTACGGATGTTCCGCAGGGGTCGCTTAGTTATGGCCATTCTCGTCGATGGCGAGGGAACTCGAGAGCTCGCGATAGGCATCGATCTGCTGCTGCAGAATGGCAATCTTCTGCTCTGCCGTCGCAATGGCATCGGCACCGGCAAGGAAACGATGGGGCAGCACGTCCCCAGCCGCGAGCGTGATCAGTGCGTGCGCAAGCTTTGCGGGGTCACCCCCTTGCTTGCCGTTTTGAGAACGCCAGAAAGCGATCTGCGCCGTCCGCCGTTCGTTGTAGTCCTCGACGGAAGGCGCGGCATAGTTGGTCGACTCTTCCGTGAGAAGCTCGGTGCGGAAAAAGCCCGGGTTCACGACTCATCGTCTCGATGCCGAACGGCACAACTTCGGTCTGCAGCGCCTCCATCCAGCCGTCGAGGCCGAACTTCGAGGCTGAATAGGCCGTGCAGAACTCGAAGCCCATTAGCCCGGCCGTCGAAGAGATCGAAATGACCCTGCCGGACCGCTGCTTGCGCATCGCTGGCAGAAAGGCCCGCGTCACGTTCATGGGACCGACGAGGCTGGTGCTGAGCTGCAGTTGCATCTGTTCCGCGGTCAGCTCTTCGAAATACCCGGCAAAGAAACTCGCCGCATTGTTGACCAGCACGTCGATGCGGCCAAACCGGTCAAGCGTTGCCTGGGCAGCGGCTTCGGCGTCGGCCGCGCTCGTCACGTCCAGCTTGACGATAAGGACGTTCTCGGACTTTCCGACGGCCCTTGCGACCTTTTCCGTGTTGCGGCCGGTTGCCACCACCTTGTGGCCCGCCGCCAATGCGGCCTTGGCGATATCCAGACCGAGGCCCCGGCCTGCCCCGGTGATGAACCAAACACTCATATTGGGCTCCTGTTCTCTAGGCCGCAGCTCGGCCTCGAATTCGGACGCGATGGCCAGCAGGGGCTGACGCCGCCCATGCCGGTATCCATCCGCCAGCGGACTGCGTCACTGCGGAAGGCCGGCGCCTTCGGTGATGATGCGAAATCCTTCGGTCGATTTGGTGAAAAACTGCCGGGCCGCCGTGTATTCCGGCGAGTTGTAGTAGCGCTGGGCGTCAGCAAGGCTCGGGAACTCGGCGATGGCTATCACCGATCTCGAGCTTCCTTCGATGGCAGTGACATTGGGGTTGTAGACGATCACCCGGCCGCCATACTTGGTGACGAGCGGCGAGGCGGCTTCGATGTACTGCTGAAACACCGCCTTATCCTTGATGTCATAGCTGCCGATCATGTAGGCGCGGGGGACGGCGCCCGTCGCTTCCTGAGCAAAGGCGGCAGGGCTCACGATCATGGTGAGGGCGGCGAGCGCGCCCACGATTACCTTCTTCATTTTGTTCTCCTTCGGTGGCCAGTTGGACGGTAGGCATTGCGCGGAGAGTTGCTCCGGACCGTCTGGCCTTGAGGTCAGGAAGTTAGCTCCTTTAGCGGCGTGCAATTAGATGGTATAATCTGCATGGGCTTAGAAGTGGGGTTGATGAATGCGTCGCGACAGTCTGGATGACTTCCTGACCTTCATCGCCGTCGCCCGCGAGCGCAGCTTCACCAAGGCGGCCGCCAAGCTCGGGGTGTCGCAGTCGGCTCTGAGCTATTCGATCCGGACGCTGGAAGAGCGCCTCGGCGTTAGGCTGCTGACCCGCACGACCCGCAGCGTCTCGCTCACCGAAGCGGGGGATCGTCTGTTCCGAAGCATCGCTCCCAAGTTCGATGAGATCGCAAGCGAAATTGCCGCCCTCAGCGCCCTGCGCGACAAGCCGGCCGGCACAGTCCGGATCACCACCGTGGAGCATGCCGGCGAGACTATCATCTGGCCTGCCATGGTCGGGCTCATGCGCGACTATCCCGACATCAGGGTCGAGATCATCCATGACTACGGCTTGGCAGACATTGCGGCCGATCGCTTCGACGCGGGTGTGCGGCTTGGCGAACAGGTGGACAAGGACATGATCTCGGCGCGCATCGGACCAGACTTCCGCATGGCGGTTGTGGCAGCGCCTTCATACTTCGTAAGCCGCTCCCGTCCGGTCACGCCCGCAGACCTTGCCGATCACGCGTGCATACCTCTGCGACTGCCCACACATGGCGGCTTTGCACCGTGGGAGTTTCGCAAGGAGGGGCGGGAGCTGAAGGTGCGCGTTCAAGGACACGCAGCGTTCAACACCCTCGCGATGATCCGTCAGGCCAGCCTTGAGGGATTCGGGCTCGCCTACCTGCCCGAGGACCTGGTGACCTCCCCCCTTGAAGAGGGTCGCCTGGTGCGTGTTCTTGAGGACTGGTGCCCACTCCGGCCGGGATATCACCTGTACTATCCAAGCCGGCGCCAACCCTCGCCGGCTTTCGCACTCGTGCTGGAAACGCTGCGCTACCGCGACTGAGTACGGTTGAAATAAGGATCGTCAGACCTTGGCGACCATGGCGCCTATCCAAGCAGCTCGGTACAGGAAGTCGGCGTCCGTTCCCACCGATCCCGGTCTCCCCAATTTATGAGTTCACGGCCTAGGGCGAGATGATCGACCGTTTTGCTGCCATTCTCCGGTATTCGGCCCTGTTCAGAATATGACAGCACCGGGGCAACACTATCACACCTTCAGCACAAGCGCCCTGGTTGTCCTCCTGGCCTCGAGATCGCGATGAGCGTCGGCAGCCTGCGCCAGTAGGCGCCGACCGGCGGGCATGCATAGGCAATGCGGTCGCCGACTGAAAAGCCTGAAACCTCCGGGCCGGCCGCTGCGATGAGACCGGCGGCTTCCATGCCCGGAACGCCTGGCGGCTGCAGGAGGTCGAAATAGCCGGTCCTGCAATAGACGTCGATGAAATTGACCCCAATGATTGTGTGACGGATCTGGACCTCGCTACGCGATGGCGGCGCCAAGCCGATCTCCGCAAGCTGCAGAACGTCGGGGCCTCCGTGGCGCTCGACGAGGATTGCCTTGGTCCGTGTGCCCTGGGCGCCGGCTCCAGGCAACTCCGGCTGGGGTGCAAATTGGCGGAGAGAGCGGGATTCGAACCCGCGTTACGGTCTCCCGTAAACACACTTTCCAGGCGTGCGCCTTCAACCACTCGGCCACCTCTCCGTCCATGCATGTCGCGTCGGCCGGTTTCGCCGTGCGGGTTGGGGAGATGCACCTCCCTTGGGGCTGAGGCGTGGAAATCCGCGCCGGCGCCGCCAACCAGCGAACGCCCTTCCCCGCACCTGAGCCGAAGCAACAGGCGCGGGGCTCATCTAGTCGATCCGGCGCCGAATGCCAAGCCATAACGGCAGTCTATTCGCTTTGCCGGCCACACAGTGTTTCACAAGGCGGCCGGCATGCCCGTTTTTACAGGCGCCGCCGCTGCAATGGTGTGCACAGGCAGGACCGCGGGGCCGGCCGCCCTTGACTTCCCCCGGAGTTGCCTGTCGGGTGCCGAGGCTTTGCGGGGGCATTGTGCGGACATGACATCGAGCAATGGACAGACGCCAGTCAGGCGGCCGGACAGCGGGCTGTCTTTCGTGCCGGTGGGCTGGCTTGTCTTCGTCATGGCGTGGTCGGTCTACGGCCTGATCTCCGTCTGGCCCGCGGTCGGCGCCACCGGCCTGCCAGACAGCGTGTTTTACCTTATCTATGGCGGGCTCGTCATCGATATCGTCACCATCCTGTGGGGGCTTTACCTGCTCGGCCTCGCCTTCGGCCGCTCGGCCCGCTTCCCGCGACGGTTCATCATCTGGCAGGTCGCCACAATCGTCTGGCTGGTGACCTGGCAGGCCTGTGCACTGACGATTTCGGATTTCGTCTTTTCGGGCCAGGCGCTTGCCATCATGGCTGCTCAAATCGCCATCGGCGTTCTCTGCATCTATCTGCTGCGCCGTGGATCCGAAGCCGATGCCGTTTATGTCAATCCGGAAACCGAAAGCCCGCCTGTCTTCGTCTCGGTCGTCGCCGCGCTGCTCGGCATCGTCCTGGGCGCGGTCATCGGCGCCGTGGGCGGATTCGCCATCGGCTCGGTGATCGCTGATGCCACCGAGATGAGCTGTTTCGAGGGCGCCTGCGGCTATTTCGCCGTGTTCACCGGCCTGGCCGGCCTGGCGATCGGCGCCATAGGCGGCGGCGTTTTTGCCGTCTGGCGTGTCCATCGGCGCAAAAGGAAGCCGGCCGCATAGTTCGCGCAGGGCAACGAATCCGGGTTCACCCGGGCTTTAGAGACTTCGCCGGCACGTCGGTTTGCAAGGCACCAAACGCAAAAACCCGCCTGTGCGGCGGGTCGTCGGCGCAAGTCAGCACCATGCCGAAATTGTTAGCATAGCTGCCCTCATATGTCAATGAAAAGCCACCCGGCCGACTGTCGTCCGGCCTTCTGTTGACCTGAGTTTGGAGTCTGCAAATTCGCGTATGGCGATTGCGATCCAGCCATGCGCATTCTATCTCTGAAAGGCCCCTCGATAGGGACCAGCCCGGAGGAGAGTTCTGATGTTTCGCTTCGTCTTTCGTCTTGCCGCAATGATCGCGCTGTCGATTTCCGTCATCATGGCGGTGCTCGACGCGACACGCACCGTGGCGGCCTCCGTTCTGGTGCTGACCCCGCTCAACACCAGTTGGCTGGCGGTCTCCCCTGACACGCGGGCCGCCTTCGAAACCTTCATCCGAACCAAGGCCAGCCCGCTGCTGTGGGACGGCGCCATCGCCTGGGTGCTGAACCAGCCGGGCTTCGCCGTATTCGCGGTGCTGGCTTTCCTGCTCTATGCGATAGGCTACAGGCGGCCACCGCGTGCTGGGCAGTTCGCCGCCACCTAGAGCATCGGACCCAAAAGCGGTTGCCGGTTTTGGGAAATCCGATGCTCAAACAAAGCCGCCGTCATGCGGCTTCTTGCGTTTCACCCGGAGAGGAGCCGCGCATGTTCTTTCTCAGCGACATGCTGAACAAGAAGCTCAATATGCCGAAGCCCTCCGAGGCCCTGCCGGGCCGCGCCAGGGCGATCCCGACCGCATCCAGACACAAGGTCTTGAAAAGACCGCTCAAGGGTCCTTATCCCGAGAGGCTGGAGACGGCGATGTTCGGACTGGGCTGCTTCTGGGGTGCGGAGCGGCTGTTCTGGCAGATCGAAGGCGTCTGGGTCACCGCGGCTGGCTATGCCGGCGGCTTCACCCCCAATCCGACCTATCAGGAGACCTGCACCGGGCTTACCGGTCATGCCGAAGTGGTGCTGGTGGTCCATGACCCCGAGATCGTCTCCTATGCTGGGCTTCTGAAGCTGTTCTGGGAAAGCCACGACCCCACGCAAGGCATGCGCCAGGGCAATGATGTCGGCACCGCCTATCGCTCCGCGATCTACACGAGCGACGAGGCGCAATTGTCGGCGGCGAGCGCCTCGCGCGATGCGTATGAGACCTCGCTGCGCGGTGCCGGCCACGGCAGGATCACCACCGAGATCGCGCCGGCGGCCGAATTCTACTTCGCAGAATCCGATCACCAGCAATATCTGGCGAAGAATCCTTACGGCACGTGCAACCTCAAAGGCACTGGCGTCGCTTGCGCCATCCCTGCCGCCGCCTCCGCCTGACACTTGGCGCAAGGACAAGCTGCGGTGCGGCTTGCCCGCACCAAGCTTTTCCAAAAGGTCAAAATTCCGCGTGAATTTTGTTTCGGGCCATGCCAGATTGCCGCCGAGCGGGAGGGAGTACACTCCTGGCTGACGTCGTATGCCTGCCGGAGAACCGGGCCGGCATGCGGCGCGTAACGGAAAAAATAACCGACAGGGTGTGGATCACATGAAACGTATCGTTCTCGGCCTCCTGGCCGCAACCGCAATGGTTCTTCCGGCTTTCGCCGCGGATGTCCAGCCGGCCATCCTCTATGATCTCGGCGGCAAGTTCGACAAATCCTTCAACGAGGCTGCCTACAACGGCGCCGAAAAATTCAAGACGGAAACCGGTACGGCCTACGTCGAATTCGAGGTCTCCAATGCCTCGCAGCGTGAGCAGGCGCTGCGCCGCTTCGCCGAGGACGGCCGCAACCCGATCGTCATGGCCGGCTTTGCCTGGACGGACGCGCTGGCCAAGGTCGCCGCCGAATATCCCGACCTGAACTTCGCCATCATCGACGACCAGGTCGATCTGCCGAACGTGCGGTCGCTGAAGTTCAAGGAACAGGAGGGCTCCTACCTCGTCGGCGTCCTGGCGGCCATGGCTTCGAAGTCGAAGAAGGTCTCCTTCGTCGGCGGCATGGATATCCCGCTGATCCGCAAGTTCGAATGCGGCTATGTCGGCGGCGCCAAGTCAGCGGGCGCGACCGACGTCATCCAGAACATGACGGGCGATACGCCGGCTGCCTGGAACGATCCGGCCAAGGGCGGCGAGATCGCCAAGACGCAGATCGACCAAGGCTCCGACGTGGTCTATGCCGCGGCAGGCGGCACCGGCGTCGGCGTGCTGCAGGCGGCGGCAGATGCCGGCAAGCTCGGCATCGGCGTCGATTCCAACCAGAACGGCCTGCAGCCGGGCAAGGTGCTGACCTCGATGCTGAAGCGCGTCGACGTCGCCGTCTACACCGCCTTCATGGACGGCAAGAACGGCACCTTCAAAGGCGGAGTCGAGAATCTGGGCCTCAAGGAAGGCGGCGTCGACTACGCCATGGACGACAACAACAAGGCGCTGGTGACGGAAGAGATGAAGGCGGCCGTCGAAAAAGCCAAGGCCGACATCATTGCCGGCAAGGTCGAAGTACACGACTATACGGCTGACAACGCTTGCCCCTATTGAGCGGCACGAACACACAGCCATGATCTGCAAACCGCCGGGCGCCAGCCCGGCGGTTTTGCCTTATACGGGTTCGAGCGAAACCTTCGCTCCGTGCCGGACACCGTTTGGGGATACGGATGCAGCCGACGATCGAACCCATGGGCGAGCACGACATAGCAGCTGTCGCGCAACTGCGCCTGGCTGCCTTTTTCGCGGGAACCGGAAGGACCCTCGGTGAAGATGCGGCAGGGCTTCGCGACTTGATCGCCGGTGACGGCTTCGAGGCGGCATTCGTGGCCCGGATCGGCGACACCCCGGTCGGGACATGCCTGCTGGTCCGCCACGAACTGGAGCCCGCACATGATCTGACGCCATGGCTGGCCGGGTTGGTTGTCGATGCAAGGTATCGACGCCGAGGCATCGCCACCGCGCTGGTCAAGGCAACGGAAGCCCATGCGGCGTCACGGGGCGTCGAGATGCTCCATCTCTACACGTGGGATGCGCGTGATTTCTACGCGGCTCTCGGCTGGAATACCGTTGAGATAAGCGGCTCGGACGGCGAGACGATGGCGCTGATGTCGCGCCGGCCTCGCCTATAGCAGCTTCGCGACGACACAGCCCAGCGCGAACGCCACCATCAGCCCGGCGGCAACGACAACTCCGCGCCGGCCGCCAAGCGCGTGCACGCCAATGCCGTATGGTGGCCGGGACAGGCTTCGGATCACCGTGCGCGGTTTGACCTCATTGCCGCCGAGCTCGACGCTGCGCATCTGAGGTAACTCGGCTAGGCGTTGGGTAACCAGTTCCCAATGCCTGCCAGGCAGCAGGCCGCGTTTTCCGTAACGGTCGAAGAAATACATCTGCTCGGCAAGTCGCACGACCGCGTCGCGGAAGGCGGGATCGACCTCCAGGTCACGTTCGGCCCGTTCGCGGTCTTTGTCGTTCATAAGACCGAGCACATATTCGCCGGCCCGCGCGATGCGATCGCTTTCACTGACCACGGCGTGCACCTTCCCTTTCCTCACCAGTGCGGTGGCTTGGTTACCGGCACCTCATCTCCTGTCTGCTCCTCCAGCGCCAGGAAGCGATCCGTCAGCGCGTCGAGCTTGCGCTGCATGCGCTCGATCACTTTCCACTGCTCGGCGATCTGGCCGGACAGTTCCTCGATGGTCTTCTCCTGCTCGGCGGCGCGTATTTCCAGCGTCGTCAGCCGGTCGGCGGGCGTGATCATGTGAATTCCCCAGTCTTCACGGCGATGTCGTTCGCCGCGATGTCGTTCACCGCGATGTCGTTCACCGCGATGTTTTGCGCCGTGATGCGAATTTCGGCGCCGTCATACTAGCGAATGTGAAGGCCCCGGCCACGTTGCAAATTGACAAGCGCACCGGGATTTGTCGAGAGTGAACCGGCTCCGCCAATTGGCACGGGCGGAGCGTCATGCTAGGCGTTTTGACCAAGCGATAAAAAAATAAGAGTGGGACAGGCTGCATGGCGCAAGCCGCAATCGAGTTGATCGGCATCAACAAGAGTTTTGGTGCGGTGCGCGCCAACCGGGACATCAATCTTGAGATCGGTCGCGGCACGATCCACGGCATTGTCGGCGAGAACGGAGCTGGCAAGTCGACGCTGATGTCGATCCTCTACGGCTTCTACCAGGCCGACAGCGGCGAGATCCGCGTTGGCGGCCAGCCGGCCTCGATCAAAACCCCCAATGACGCCATCGCGCTCGGCATCGGCATGGTGCATCAGCACTTTATGCTGGTCGACAATTTCACGGTGCTGGAGAACGTCATCCTCGGCGCCGAAAGCGATGCGCTGCTGAAGAAGAGCATCGCCAAGGCGCGCTCCGAACTGGAGCGGCTGGAGCGTGAATACGGGCTGGAAGTCGATCCCGATGCAATCATCGAGGAACTGCCGGTCGGCCTGCAGCAGCGGGTGGAGATCCTCAAAGCACTCTATCGCGGCGCCGAGATCCTGATCCTCGACGAGCCTACGGGCGTGCTGACACCGGCCGAGGCCGATCACCTGTTCCGCATCCTCGGGCAGTTGAAGGACCAGGGCAAGACGGTGGTGCTGATCACCCACAAATTGCGCGAGATCATGGCCATCACCGACACCGTGTCGGTGATGCGCCAGGGCACGATGGTGGCGACGCGCGAGACCAGGAAGACGACTGTCGAGGAACTGGCCGAGCTGATGGTCGGGCGGCGCGTGCTCTTGCGGGTCGAGAAGGGCGAGGCCGAGGCCGGCGCCGTCAAGCTCGCTGTCAAGAACCTGACGGTCAGGGATACGCGCGGCGTCACCATGGTCGACGACATCTCCTTCGATATCAGGGCCGGCGAGATCGTCGGCATCGCCGGTGTCGCCGGCAACGGACAATCCGAACTGCTCGAGGCGATTTCCGGCATCAGGCGCGCGGTGTCCGGCTCGGTCATGCTCGACGGCAAACCGATCGACCTGACCGGTGCGGCAGATCCCGGCGAATTGCGCGACCGTGGCCTGGCGCATGTGCCGGAGGACCGCCATCACGTCGGGCTGGTGCTGGCCTTCGAGGAGAACGAGAATTCTATCCTCGGCTATCACGACGATCCCCGCTATTTGAAGGGGCCGTTCCTCAACGTTGACGCCATTATGGCCGACGCCAGGGACAAGATCGAGAAATACGACATCCGCCCCGGCAATCCGCGCCTGAAGACCGCCAATTTCTCCGGTGGCAACCAGCAGAAGATCGTGCTGGCGCGGGAGATGGAACAGGACCCGGGTGTTCTGATCGTTGGCCAGCCGACACGCGGCGTCGATGTCGGCGCCATCGAATTCATCCACAAGCGCCTGATCGCCATGCGCGACCAGGGCAAGGCGGTGCTGGTGGTGTCGGTCGAGCTTGACGAGATCCGTTCGCTGTCCGACCGTATCCTGGTGATGTTTGCGGGCCGCATCGTCGGCGAACGCGGCCCCGAAGCGACCGAGGGCGAGCTCGGCCTGCTGATGGCCGGCATCGAGCACCAGGAGGCCGCCGAATGAGCGCGCCTTACGCCAAACTGCCGGCCTGGGCCGACTATGGCCTGATCCCGCTGATCAATCTGTTCGTCGCCTTCGTCGTCGCCGGCTTCGTCGTGCTTCTGGTCGGCGAGAATCCGTTGCGCGCAGCCGTCATCCTGGTCGAAGGCGCCTTCGGCAAAGGCACCGGCATCGCCTTCACCCTCTTTTATGCCACCACCTTCATCTTCACCGGGCTTTCGGTGGCGGTGGCCGCGCATTGCGGCCTGTTCAACATCGGCACTGAAGGGCAGGCCTACATCGCCGGCCTCGGCATCGCCATCGTCTGCCTGAGCTTCGACAGCACACTGCCATGGTGGCTGACCTTCCCGCTGGCGATCATTGCTGCGGCGACGGTCGGCGCATTGTGGGCGCTCATCCCGGCCTATCTGCAGGCCAAGCGTGGTTCGCACATCGTCATCACCACCATCATGTTCAACTTCATCGCCGCCTCGATCATGGTTTACGTGCTGGTCGGCCCGTTGAAGCCAGCCGCCTCGCAAGCGCCGCAGACGCGTAACTTCCTCGCCGGCGCGGAATTGCCCAAGCTCAACTGGATCATCGAGCTGTTCGGCGCCAAGATCCGTTCGGCGCCGCTCAACGTCACCTTCCTCCTGGCGCTGGTCATGGCCTTCCTGGTCTGGCTGCTGATCTGGCGCACCAAGCTCGGCTATGAAATGCGCACCTACGGTCACAGCCCGAAAGCGGCACGCTATGCCGGCATTTCCGAAACCCGCATCATCATCACCGCCATGATGATCTCGGGCGGGCTGGCCGGCATGATGGCGCTCAATCCGGTGATGGGCGATCAGCACAATGTCGCCATCGACTTCGTTTCCGGCGCCGGCTTCGTCGGCATCGCCGTGGCGCTGATGGGCCGCCTGCACCCTGTCGGCATCGTGCTGGCGGCGATCCTGTTCGGCATGCTCTACCAGGGCGGCGCCGAGCTCGCCTTCGAGATGCCGGCAATCAGCCGCGATATGATCGTCATCATTCAAGGCTTGGTGATCCTGTTTGCCGGTGCCCTCGAGCACATGTTCCGACCCTACATCCAGGCGCTGTTCGCCTCGTTCAGTCCGCGATCGGTGGGCATGGAAGCGGTCAAGGGGAAAGGTGCCTGAGATGGATGTGTTCAACGCGATCATCCAGACATTGGACTCCACCATCCGCCTCTCGGTGCCGCTGCTGCTTGCCTGCCTCGCCGGCCTCTATTCGGAACGCGCCGGCATCTTCGACATCGGCCTCGAAGGCAAGATGCTGGTCGGCGCCTTCGCCGGTGCGGCCGCCGCTTCCGTGTTCCATTCGGCCTTTCTCGGCCTCGGCATGGCGATCCTGATCTCGGTCGCCTTCGCCATGATCCACGGCTTTGCCTCGATCACCCATCGCGGCAACCAGATCGTCTCCGGCGTGGCGATCAATTTCATCGCCGCCGGCTCGACCATCATCCTCGGCCAGGCCTGGTTCCAGCAGGGCGGGCGCACGCCGGCGCTGCAACCGGGCGAGCGCTTCGAGGCCATCACCTTGCCGGGCGCCGAGGCCATCCGCGGCGTGCCGATCATCGGACCGATCTATGCCGAGCTCCTGTCGGGCCACTCGATCCTGGTCTATCTTGCCTTCCTGATGGTGCCGTTCACCTGGTGGGTGCTGTTTCGCACCCGTTTCGGCCTCAGGCTGCGCGCCGTAGGCGAGAACCCGGCCGCCGTCGATACTGCCGGCATATCGGTCGCCTGGCTGCGCTACAGGGCGCTGATCTGCACCGGCATCCTCACCGGCATTGCCGGCGCCTACCTGTCGATGGTGCAAAATGGCGGCTTCGTGAAGGACATGACCGCCGGCAAGGGCTATATCGCGCTGGCAGCCCTGATCTTCGCCAAGTGGAAGCCGGTCAACGCCATGTTCGCCTGCCTTCTGTTCGGCTTCCTGGACGCGGCGTCGATCCGCCTGCAGGGATCACCGCTGCCCATCATCGGCAAGGTGCCGGCGCAGTTCATGCAGGCGCTGCCCTACATCCTCACCGTCATCCTGCTCGCCGGCTTCATCGGCAAGGCAATCCCGCCACGCGCCGGCGGCGTGCCTTATGTCAAGGAACGTTGAGCGGCAGGTCGGCTTTGCGCCGGGTTTTGAACACGATCATCGGAGAGAACACCTGAATGTCGCATGATCTGTTCGAGGCCGCCAAGGCCGCCATGGCCAGGGCCTACGCGCCCTATTCGAAGTTTCCGGTCGGCGCTGCCTTGCGAACCGAAGACGGGCGCGTCTTTACCGGCGCCAACATCGAAGTCGCCTCCTATCCGGAAGGCTGGTGCGCCGAGACCACGGCGCTCGGCCACTACATTATGGGCGGCGGCGGCAAGATCGTCGAAATCGCCGTCATCGCCGAACGCATGGCGAAATGCTCGCCTTGCGGCGGCTGCCGGCAGCGGCTGGCCGAATTCTGCCGGCCGGAAACAAAGCTCTATCTCTGCGACAATGCAGGTGTGGCCGAGACCGTGACCATGGGCGACATGCTGCCTTACGGCTTCCGCGGCGATATTTTGAAATGAACAACGGGCTCAAATGAACAGCTGGCAGCGATGACGGAAAAAGCCCTGGATCATCTCGTCGAAAGGCTGGACGGCCTGGCGCCGGCCACGGCACTGGTGCTCGGTTCGGGCCTCGGCGGTCTGGTCGCCCAGATCGAGGACCCGATCCGCATCTCCTATGCCGACCTGCCCGGTTTTCCCAGAAGCGGTGTCACCGGGCACGCCGGCGAAGTGGTGGCAGGGCTGTTTGCCGGCGTGCCGGTGCTGATGCTTTCGGGCCGCGCCCATTACTACGAGCACGGCGTTGCCGCGGCGATGCGGCCGGTGCTGGAAGTGCTTGCCGGCATCGGCATCACGAAGCTGATCCTCACCAATGCCGCCGGCTCGGTCGATCCGGACATGCCGCCGGGCTCGGTGATGCTGATATCGGACCATATCAATTTCTCGGGCACCAACCCGCTGATCGGCGAACCAAGCGACCGGCGTTTCGTCGGCCTGACTGAAGCCTATGATGCCGGCATCCGCCAGGCCATCGAACGGGCGGCAAATGCGACCGGCACCACCCTGCACAAGGGCGTCTATATGTGGTTCTCCGGCCCATGCTTCGAAACGCCGGCCGAGATCCGCATGGCGCGCATCATGGGCGCCAATGCGGTCGGCATGTCGACCGTACCGGAGGTCATTCTCGCCCGCTTCCTCGGACTGCGCGTCGCCGCCTGTTCGGTCATCACCAATTTGGCGGCCGGCATGACCGGGGCCGAGCTTTCGCACCAGGAGACCAAGGACATGGCACCGGTAGGCGGCGCGCGGCTGGCGACGATCCTGCAGCGCGTGTTTCGCGACGGACTGCTGGAGATCTGATGCTTCCCCAGGAAATCATCCGCCGCAAGCGCGATGGCCTCAGGCTGTCGGAAGAGGAGATCGCCGGCTTCGTCGAGGGCGTGACGTCAGGCGCCGTTACCGATGGCCAGGCTGGCGCCTTCGCCATGGCGGTGTTCTTCAACGGCATGAGCCGCGACGAGGCCGTGGCGCTCACGCTGGCGATGCGCGATTCCGGCGACGTGCTCGACTGGTCGGACCTGCCCGGCCCGGTCACCGACAAGCATTCGACCGGCGGCGTTGGCGACAATGTCTCGCTGATGCTGGCGCCGATCGTCGCCGCCTGCGGCGCCTATGTGCCGATGATCTCGGGCCGTGGCCTTGGCCACACCGGCGGCACGCTGGACAAGATGGATGCCATCCCCGGCTACATCAGCCAGCCCGACGTCGCGCTGTTTCGCAAGGCGGTGCTCGAAACAGGCTGTGCCATCATCGGCCAGACCGCCGACCTCGCGCCCGCCGATCGACGGCTCTATGCGATTCGCGACGTCTCCGGCACGGTCGAATCGGTGCCGCTGATCACCGCTTCGATACTGTCGAAGAAGCTGGCGGCCGGGCTGCAATCGCTGGTGCTCGACGTCAAGGTCGGCAACGGCGCCTTCATGGAAAAATCGCGCGACGCCACTGCACTCGCCAACAGCCTGGTTGAGATCGCCAACGGCGCCGGACTGAAGGCTTCGGCGTTGATCACCGGCATGAACGAGCCACTGGCGTCGGCCGCCGGCAACGCCGTCGAGGTGCGCAACGCCGTTGATTTCCTCACCGGCCGGTATCGTGACCGTCGGCTCGAGGATGTGACGCTGGCGCTGGCCGCCGAAATGCTGCAGTCGGCCGGGCTGGTGTCGTCCAACCAGGATGGCATGCGGCGCGCCACCGAAACGCTCGCCAGCGGCCGCGCCGCCGCCACTTTCGCACGCATGGTGGCCGCGCTTGGCGGCCCCGCCGATTTCATCGAGAAACCGGAAAAGTATCTGCCGGCGGCGGCGATCGAATTTGCCGTCAAGGCGACCGCAAACGGCTTCGTCACCGGCATCGCTACCCGCGATATCGGGCTCGCCGTGGTCGGCCTGGGAGGTGGACGCACGCGGCCGAACGATAAGATCGACCCCGAGGTCGGCATCACCAGGCTGTTGCCGGTCGGTGCGGAGGTTGGGGCCGGCGAGCCGCTGGCGCTGGTCCATGCCCGCTCATCGGCCGATGCCGAGAGCGCTGCCGCAACCGTGCTTTCGGCCTATACGGTCGGCGCCTCGAAGCCGCCCGCCGACAAGTCGGTCATCCGGCGGATTCTGCCGCGCGGCTAAAGCAATTCCAGGAAAAGTGTGAAACGGCTTCCCGGGAAAAGCGCATAGCGCTTTCCTTGGGAATTACGGAAAACGAACGGCCTTACTGGACGAGCAGCAGCGTGCCGTTCTCGACCTGGTATTTGTCGAGCCGGTTGAGGAAGCTCATGCCGATCAGATTGGTGCGCAGCGCCCTGTCGTCGAGCACGATGGTCTGGACGTCATTGACCGTGATGTTGCCGATCTGCAGGCGGTCGATCATGGCCACGGCCGCCTTGATGGTGCCGTTGGCCGTGTTGACCTCGTGGCTGAAGTCCGAAGCATTCAGCGACAAGCCGATTCGGCGTGCCGTCGAAATGTTGATGGCGACCAGCGTGGCGCCGGTGTCGATCATGCCGTCGACCTGGCGCCCGTTGAACTTGAAAGCCGATGAGAAATGTCCGCGCTCGTCTGCCGCGACGACCACCTTGCGGCCCATCGGCAGCGGTGCCGCGGGCTTGTTGGGCACCGATGCCAGATTGACGTCCGGTTGGGCTTCGACCGCTTGTTTGCCCGGCACCGCCGACCTCAGCAGGTTTTCGACGAGTTGCGGATTCGACTGATACACAATCGGTATCGATACCGATGAACCGGCGAAAACGGCGAGGATGAGAAGTTTGCGCAGCATGGATCGGCCTCGCCGCATGACCCCGGAAATCGGGATCGATTTCGGAAAGGCTCACGCGCAAATCAAAATGCTACAGCGTCCTTTGCGCGTCCGAAATGGACGCGCGGCGCCGTAGTGACAGCCGATCGTTAGGCCCGGATGGTGTTTGCCGCTTTAACGCGCGCCAAAACCGCGCCTTTGCGTAAACATTTGGTAAATCGTACCAGGTGACTTTGCCTGGTTTACTTGGTCCCGTACATGCGGTCGCCGGCGTCGCCGAGGCCCGGCATGATGTAGCCCTTCTCGTTGAGCTGGCGGTCGATCGAAGCGGTGAAGACGGGAACGTCCGGATGCGCCTTGATGAAGCGTTCGATGCCTTCGGGCGCTGCCAGCAGGCAGAGGAAGCGGATGTTGGTGGCGCCGCGCTCTTTCAGCTTGTCGATCGCCGCGATCGCCGAATTGGCGGTCGCCAGCATCGGATCGACGACGATCACCAGCCGGTCGGCGAGGTCGCTCGGCGCCTTGAAGAAATACTCGATCGCTTCCAGTGTCTCGTGATCGCGATAGAGACCGACATGGGCGACGCGCGCCGCCGGCACCAAATCGAGCAGGCCTTCCAGCAAGCCGTTGCCGGCGCGCAGCACCGAGGCGAAGACCAGCTTCTTGCCCTCCAGCGTCGGCGCCTCCATGGTTTCCATCGGCGTTTCGATCGTCGTCGTCGTCAATTCGAGATTGCGGGTGACCTCGTAGCCGAGCAACAGCGATATTTCGCGCAGCAGCCGGCGGAAGCCCGCCGTTGAAGTTTCCTTCTTGCGCATGATGGTCAGCTTGTGCTGGACAAGCGGATGGTCGACGACGGTGACGCCCTTCATGGTGTTCTCCTGATGCCTGCGCCCGAAAGTGCGCGCATAGTCCTTTCGGACGCGCCGCGCTTCAAGCTGCCTGGGCGAACCCTAGCGACAATGCGCCGGCCAAGGAACCGCTTGGCCCGCACCGACCACAGCTTTGTCGGCAGAAATCAGCGTGCCGCGCTGTTCAACCGGGCAAGAAGCGCGGTCTTGGTCTTTTTGTCGACGAAAGCGGCCTCGATGGCGGTGCGGGTAACGGCGGCCAGCGCCTTTTCGTTCATCGAGAAATGCTCGGCGGCAATGTCGTATTCGCGCTTCAGCGAGGTCCAGAAATACGGCGGATCATCGGAATTGAGCGTCACCTTGCAGCCTGCCGCCTGCAGGGACGGAAACGGATGGTCGGCAAAACTGTCGAACACCTTGAGCGCGATGTTGGAGCCGGGGCAGCATTCCAGCACGACGCCCTCGTCGGCGATGCGCCGGACGAGGTCCGGGTTCTCGATGGCGCGCACGCCATGGCCGATGCGGGACGGACGGATATGATCGAGCGCCGCCTGGACGGTCTCCCAGCCCGTCAGTTCGCCGGCATGGATGGTGATGCCGAGCCCGGCTTCGCGGGCGATCTCGAAAGCCCTGACATAGTCCTCCATATCGCCGATGCGCTCATCGCCGGCAACGCCGAAACCGGTGACCAGCGGATGCCCGCAGCGCGCCGCGAAGCGCGCCGCCTGCTCGATCGACTCGACGCCGACATGGCGCACGCCGGTAACGATCATGCGGCCCTCGATGCCGGTCTTGGCCTTGGCGCGGGCCATGCCTTCGCCGAGCGCATCGGTATAGGCTTTCGGCGACAGCCCGGCCTTTTTCGCGTGGTCCGGCGAGGTGAACACTTCGGAATAGATGGCGCCATCGCGAGCGAGACTGGTCAGATAGTGGTCGGCCAGCCGCGCATAGTCCTCCTCGGTCCGGAACAGATCGGCGGAAAAATCATAAGCCGCCAGGAAGGAGGTGAAATCGTGCCAGACGAAGGAACCGTTCTGGATATAGGGCGAGGTGTCCTTGCCGTATTTCTGCGCCTGGCGGACGACGAGTTCGGGCGCCGCTGCCCCTTCGATGTGGCAGTGCAGTTCCGCTTTCAAAGGCATTCAATCATCCCGTCGGTCCGTCCAGGTCTCGAAAACCCGCCACCTGGAAGCGCGGCTGAACACCGCGCCTTAAACAATAGCGCCCGCACCATCGATCGGCTATGGTCCCGCCGGTTTTATGACGGATCAAAAAAATGTCAGTTGAGAGAACCACGGCCGCGGGCGGCATGGAAACCTCCTATGGTTTCAAGCGTGTAGGGGCTGGCGACAAGCAGTCCCTGGTCAACGATGTTTTCCACAAGGTCGCCAACCGCTACGACCTGATGAACGATCTGATGTCGGCCGGCCTGCACCGGCTGTGGAAGGACGCCATGGTCACCTGGCTCAATCCTCCCAAAAGGATTGGTTGGCGCGTGCTGGACGTTGCCGGCGGCACCGGCGACATCGCCTTCCGCATCGTCGATGCCAGCCACGGCAATGCCCATGCCACCGTGCTCGACATCAATGGCTCGATGCTGGCTGTCGGCCGCGACCGGGCCGGAAAGAAAGGCCTGTCCGGCAACACCGATTTCGTCGGGGCCAATGCCGAGGAACTGCCCTTCCCTGATGCCACATTCGATGCCTACACTATCGCTTTCGGCATCCGCAACGTACCGCGCATAGAGGCGGCCTTGGGCGAAGCGTTTCGCGTGCTGAAGCCCGGCGGGCGCTTCCTGTGCCTGGAATTTTCCGAGGTCGAGATGCCGCTGCTCGACAAGGCCTATGAAGCCTGGTCGTTCAACGCCATCCCCAAGATCGGCAAGATGGTCACTGGCGACGGCGAGCCCTATTCCTATCTGGTCGAATCGATCGCCAGGTTTCCCAATCAGCAGAATTTCGCGACGATGATTTCCCGCGCCGGCTTCGACCGCGTTTCCTTCCGCAACTATTCCGGCGGTATTGCAGCACTTCATTCGGGCTGGAAGCTTTGAGGCCGGACCGCATTTCTCATAATCGACGCGTGCTATGCCGGTTCAAAGAGCCGGCAGGATTGGCGCTGCCATGAGCAATGTCAGTGCAGGATTCCGGCTCGTAAGGGCCGGCTGGGTGCTGGTCCGCGAGGGTGTCGTCGCCGCTCTGCCGGGTGAGGAACTGTCCGGCCTGCCGAAGTTCGGATGGCGGATGGCGCGGCTGCTCACCCGCCGCCGCGCGCTGGCCTATGAGCGCAGCGACCGGCTGGCCAAGGCGGTCGTCCGGCTCGGTCCATCTTATGTAAAGCTCGGCCAGTTCCTGGCGACGCGGCCCGACGTCGTCGGCAACGACATGGCGCTCGATCTCGCCACGTTGCAGGACAAGATGCACACCTTCCCCCGGGCCGAGGCCATCGCGGCGGTCGAGGCTTCGCTCGGGCGCAAGATCGGCGCCCTCTATACGCAATTCGGCGACCCGGTCGCCGCCGCCTCCATCGCCCAGGTCCATGCCGCCGACGCTCTCCATGACGGCATTGCCACCAAGGTGGCGGTCAAGGTGATCCGGCCAGGCGTGCGCCGCCGTTTTTTCCAGGATCTCGAAAGCTATTTCCTCGCCGCTCGCCTGCAGGAGAAATACATCCCCTCGTCACGCCGGCTGCGGCCGGTCGAGGTCACCCAGACGCTGGCACAGACCACCAAGATCGAGATGGATCTTCGCCTCGAGGCGGCGGCTCTCTCGGAGCTCGGCGAAAGCACCAGGGACGACCCCGGCTTTCGCGTGCCGTCCGTCGACTGGGAGCGCACCGGCCGCGACGTCTTGACCATGGAGTGGGTCGACGGCGTCAAGATGAACGACATTGCCGGCCTGGAGGCCGCCGGCCACGATCTGAAGGCGATCGCAGCCAACCTCATCCAGTCGTTCCTGCGCCACACCCTGCGCGACGGCTTCTTCCATGCCGACATGCATCCGGGCAATTTGTTCGTCGAGGCAAACGGCACCATCGTCGCCGTCGATCTCGGCATTGCCGGCAGGCTCGGCAAGAAGGAGCGCCGCTTCCTCGCCGAAATTCTCTACGGCTTCATCACGCGCGACTATCTGCGTGTCGCCGAGGTCCATTTCGAGGCCGGCTATGTGCCGCGCCAGCACAATGTCGCAGCCTTCGCGCAGGCGATCCGGGCGATCGGCGAGCCGATCCATGGCCAGCCGGCCGAGACCATCTCGATGGCCAAGCTTCTGACGCTGCTGTTCGAGGTCACCGAACTCTTCGACATGGCGACGCGGCCCGAATTGATCCTGCTGCAGAAGACCATGGTGGTGGTCGAGGGCGTGGCGCGCACGCTCGACCCGGCCTTCAACATGTGGAAGACGGCCGAGCCGGTGGTCGGCGACTGGATATCAGGCAATCTTGGGCCGCGTGGCATGATGATCGATGCGCGTGACGGCGCCAGGGCGCTGCTCACGCTGGCCCGCCAGATTCCCGAGCTTGCGGCGCGCACCGACCGGCTGTCGCGCGAGATCGACCTGATGGCCGAGCACGGCCTGCGCTTCGACGAGACCACCGCCGACGCCATCGGCAAGGCCGAGGCGCGCTACAGCCGCTCCGGCCGCTGGGCACTCTGGGTAATTGCGCTGACGCTGGTCTACATCGCCTGGAAGCTCATCTGAGTGCAGGCAATGACAGCAATGCTGTCATTGCATGCACGCTGCTTGTTGCCTATATTAAGCGGCTTGGAGCAAGACCATGAGCACGATAACAGTCCGCAACCTTGACGACAACGTGAAGCAGGTGCTCCGCGAGCGCGCCGCCGCGCGCGGCGTTTCGATGGAGCAGGAAGTGCGGGATGCCTTGCGTGAGGCGGCAATCCCAAAAACCAGGCTTGAGAATGGGGCGTGGCGACTGAAGGCTTCCCGTGACGAAATCTTGGCGCTCGGGCGGAAGCTGGAACGCCCTTTTGATCTCAAAGCGATTACTGACCATATGTGGGACGAGGGACTTCTGTGACAGTCGCGGTCGATACCTCGGCGTTGATCGCAATCCTAGGCTCGGAGCCGGATGCCGCTGCATTCGTCGACGTTTTCGGTACCTCATCTGTTGCACTGGTAAGCGCAGCGACGCTGCTGGAGGCGCATTGTGTCGCGAGCCGGTCGAGTGATGGCGTTAACGTCAACGAACTCAAACTGCTAATCGATCTTCTCGAGTTGACGGTAGTTCCTTTTGATTTAGCGCAGCTTGAAGTCGCACGGCTTGCCTACTCTCTCTATGGCCGTGGATCTCATCATCGTGCTGATCTCAACATGGGCGACTGTTTCGCTTACGCCTTGGCCAAGACGCGAAACCTGCCGCTGCTTTTCAAGGGCAATGATTTCATCCATACCGATATCGAACCGGCGCTGAAGCCGGCATGACACTGGACAGGAACTGGTCTTGGGCATGAGCCTCTTCGGCAAGCGCATCCTGCTCATCATTGGCGGCGGCATCGCCGCCTACAAGGCGCTCGATCTGATCCGCCGGCTGCGCGAGCGTGGTGCGGCGGTGCGGGTGATCATGACATCGGCGGCACAGGAATTCGTCACCACTCTGTCGGTCGGCGCGCTTTCCGCCGACCATGTCTTCACCGAACTGTTCGACCGCCAGGACGAGCACGATGTCGGCCATATCAGGCTGTCGCGCGAGGCCGACCTTCTGGTCGTGGCGCCCGCCACCGCCGACCTGGTGGCCAAGCTCGCCAACGGCCACGCCAACGATCTGGCCTCCACCGTGCTTCTCGCCACCGACAAGCCGGTGTTGATGGCGCCGGCCATGAACCCCAGGATGTGGGCGCATCCAGCCACCCGCCGAAACCGCGCGACGCTGCAGAAGGATGGCATTGCCTTCATCGGCCCGGCCAGGGGCGAGATGGCCGAAAGCAATGAGGCGGGCGAAGGCCGCATGGCCGAGCCGCTGGAGATCGTCGCCGCCATCGAGGCGCTGCTCGATGGCGGCCCCAATCCGCTGTCGGGGCGCAAGATCATCGTCACCTCCGGCCCGACGCATGAGCCGATCGACCCGGTGCGCTACATCGCCAACCGTTCGTCCGGCAAGCAGGGCCATGCCATCGCCGCGGCACTGGCCAGGCTCGGCGCCGATGTGCACCTCGTCTCCGGCCCTGTCGGCATCGCCGATCCGGCAGGCGTGAAGACCATCCATGTTGAACGTGCGCAAGAGATGCGCGACGCGGTGGAACAGCTCCTGCCCGCAGACGCGGCGGTGTTCGTCGCCGCCGTGGCCGACTGGCGAACCGAGAATTCAGCCGGTGAGAAGATCAAGAAGGTCGCCGGCGAAGGGCCGCCGGTGCTGCGCATGGTCGAGAATCCCGACATTCTCGCCGGCGTCGGCCATCACAGCCAGCGACCCGGCCTGGTTATCGGCTTCGCCGCCGAGACGCAGGATCTCCTGCGCAACGCCGAGGCCAAACTCAAGAAAAAAGGCGCCGATCTCATCGTCGCCAACGACGTGTCGCAGGGAAGCGGCGTCGGTTCTTCGGGCGTGATGGGCGGCGATCGCAACCGGGTGCGGATCGTGTCAAAGGCTGGCGTCGAGGAATGGCCGGAGATGAGCAAGGATGATGTGGCGGCGCGGCTCGCCGCCCTGATCGCCGAAAGGCTTAAAACGATCGTCGTTTGAGCTGAAAGACGTTCTGCTGCAGTGACGCACCGCCCTGCCGCGAGATGGCATTCAGGCGGCGCGCTTTAAGTCCTGCGGCTCTACATCAATTGGTCAAAAGCTCGGCGGTTCGGGCAAGCGCGCCGGCGAAGCCGTTGAGCGGAATGGAAAAGCTCACCGCTTGTCCGGTGTCTGCCGCGAAAGCGTCGATCTTCAGTGTGGTGCCTGATTTCAGCAGTGGCGTGACAGTCGCATCGAACACCACCGGCACCAGACAGCCGACGACCTGGCAGGTGTTGAACGCCAGGCTGCCGTCCAGCTTCTGATCGTCGATGGTCAGGCTGACCCCCTTGGCCAGCGCCAGGCCGAACGGCAACGCAAGCGTGCCCGTGGCATCCTCGCCGGTCTTGCTCGACAGCTCTATCGCCAGCAGCCGCTGATTGCTTTGCTTGTTGAATTGCTGATGCGACAGGCTGCAGGTCTTGGCCGTGCCCGATATCTGGCAATTGACCGTCCAGTCGCCGTGGGTTTCAGACAGTGCCGACGCGCCGCCGGGCAACTGCGGCGCATCCGCGGCAGCGGGTGCCGCGACCGCCCTGTCGCTCTTGGTTTGTGCCGCCACGGCCGCCACGCCGACGGTGCAGGCAACACCCAGCATCGCCACGAAATGCGCGTACTTCCTCATCAAGATCCCTCCCGCCCGGCTCCGCCTCGGGCCAGCTAGAAACTGACCTTGAGAGACGCGCTGATCGCGTTCTGTTTAACCGTTTCGCCGAAGGCGCCATTATACCTGACGGACATGCCGACGCCATTGACGCCATTCAGCTCAAGGCCGGCGCCGACCCGATAGAGCGGCGAATCGACGGCCTCCGTCAAGTGCAATGCGGGGTTGCCAGGCAGATTCTCCGCCGCCGCGAAGCGACCTTCGGGGGTGACAAGCAGATTTGGTCGCTCGACCCGCTGGCCATGGCATCGCCGCGCAAACGTCCTATATCAGTGGGCAGAGTTTTTTGCGCGGGAATGAGCGAATGTCGGCACTTCGGCCATCAACGATCTTCACAGTGGCAATGCTGGCCACGGCAGTGCTGGCGGGCGTTTGCCTGCCGGCTTCCGCACAAGCGCTCAATTCCGCTACCGGCAACAATGCGCTGATCCGGCAGAACGACCTGCAAATCCTGCAAAACAGGATACAGCGGCAGCAATATCAGCAGCAACAGCGGCAGTACCGCGCCCAGGACCGCCAGATCGTTCAGCAACCGCCCCCGGTCGTGCAGCAGCTCAAGCCAAGCTGCCAGACCCAGATAATCGGCACCACCGCCGTGAGCAATTGCCGCTGACAACAAGGCCTTTTTCATTTATTTAGCCGACTTAGGTATTTCGAGTGTCTTTCGGCATATGCGAAAGTTTTGGCGGCACATGCGAAAGTTTTGGTTTTGCAACGACGCCTTGTCGCGCTATGCGGCATTGCATCGACTGGATTGACGAATGGCAGCCACCAAGAAGAAAGCCGTACGCAAGGCAAAAAAGGGCGAAAGAATCCGCCAGGTGGCGGCTGTTCCCTTTCGGCTGATCGCGCGCGGCGACATCGAGGTCATGCTGGTTACGTCGCGCACCACCAGGCGCTTCATCGTACCCAAGGGCTGGCCGATGAAGGGCAAGAGCGGGCGCAAGGCGGCCACCATCGAGGCGCAGGAGGAAGCCGGCGTACTCGGCAAGACGCTGAAGCAGCCGGCAGGCACCTATTCCTACTGGAAGCGGCTGGCCAATCGCTTTGTCCGCGTCGACGTCATCGTCTATCTGCTCGAGGTAACGGAGGAACTGGCCGATTGGCAGGAAGCCAAACGACGCCAGCGGGCCTGGCTGGCACCAGCCGATGCGGCCATGCTCATCGACGAGCCGGATCTTTCAACGTTGGTGAAGACGCTGAAGCTTCCCCAGCCTATGCAGGTGGACAAGGCGTAAAGCCTCACTCGCCGGGGTCATCGCTTTCGGGAAACGGCCGCACCGGCGTGCCGGTATAGGCCCACAGCCACTCGCGCGGCAGCGGCCCCTTGTTTCGCTCGGCCTGCTGCGACTGCTCCCAAGCATGCGCCAGGATGCCGACCGAGCGCGACAGCACGAAAAGCCCTCGCGTCAGCGGCGGCGGAAAACCGAGTTCGCCATAGATGACGGCGGTGGCGCCATCGATGTTGAGCGGTATTTTTTTCCCCTTGCGGCGTTCGACGTCAGCCTCGATCGCAGCGGCGATGTCGGCGAAACGTCCATTGACGGCACCGCGTGCGGCGAATTCGCGGATCAGTTCCAGCAAGCGCGGCGCGCGCGGGTCGACGGGATGGAAGCGATGTCCGAGTCCCGGCACATAGCCCTTCTCCTCGGCGAAGAACCGGTCGAGCCGCGCCGAGACCGCCTCATTCAGCGTCATCCCGGCATCGATCGCCACGGCAATGTCACCATAGAAGGAAAGCGCCTGCTCGCCGGCGCCTCCATGCACGTCGCCGAGAACGTTGATGGCCGAGGCCATGGCGCTGTTGATACCGACGCCGCAGGTTGCAGCCATGCGCGCGATGGCGATCGATGGCGCCTGCGGTCCGTGGTCGACGGCGGCACCGAGCGCAATGCCGAGCAGCGCGGCCTGATCCTCGCTGGGCAGTTCGCCGCGCAGCATCAGCCAGATCATCGCCGGGAAGCTGACGCGGCCGATCAGATCCTGGATCTCGTAGCCGCGCAGCCGGATGACACCAGGCCGCATCTCGATGATGTCGGTCTGCCACCATTCCTCGCCGCGCTCACGGCCTGTCTTCTTCTCCGTGCCGCTCATGCGCTTGCCTTTGTGTTGACGCGCGGTGGCAGGTCGGCGAACACCTCGCCCATATGTTCGCCGAGCGCCGGCGGCGGCTTTGTCGGCAAGGGCGCCTCGCCATCGACCATGAAGCCGCCGCGCAGAACGGTCAGCGGTTTGTCCATACCAGCCACATCGTCGAAATTCGCGGTCACCTGGCGTTCGAGGACTTGCGGCTCGGCCAGCACTTGCGGGATCGTCAGCACCCTGCCGGCAGGCACGCCGGCGCGATTGAGCATCTCTTCCCAGGCCGCAGCCGGCGCGCCCGCCAGGGCGTGCTCGATCTCGACTTTAAGCGCCGCACGGTTGCGCTTGCGCGTCTCGCGCTCGGCAAAGCGGGCATCCAGGGCCAGTTCCGGCCGGCCGATCAGCCGGCACAGCGTCACGAACTGTTCCTGCTTGTTGGCGGCGATGTTGATGAGCCCGTCGCCGGTGCGAAACGCACCGGAGGGTGCCGCCGTCATGTTCTCATTGCCCATCGGCTTGGGGTCGATGCCTGCGGTCAGATAGTTGGAAACCGGCCAGCCAAGCGCGGAAAGTGTGCATTCGAGCATCGAGACGTCGAGAAAGGCACCCTCGCCGCTCGTCTTCTGCCGCACCAGCGCCGAGGCGATGGCGAACGCGCCGACCAGTCCGCCAAGCGTGTCGGCCACGGGATAGCCGACCCGCAGCGGCGCCGTTTCCGGTGTGCCGGTGATACTCATGATCCCCGACAGGCCCTGGATTATCTGGTCATAGGCGGGATTGTCGCGCATCGGCCCGGTCTGGCCGAAACCCGATATCGCGCAATAGACGAGGCCTGGACGCACCGTCTTCAGCGCCTCGTAGCCAAGCCCCAGCCGATCCATCACGCCCGGGCGGAAATTCTCCACCAGGGCATCGGCGCTGGCCACCAGATCGAAAAAGCGCTCGCGATCGGCTTGCTTCTTGAGGTCGAGCACCACCGACCGTTTGCCGGCGTTCTGCGCCAGGAACGATGCGCCCATGCCGGCGCTGTTCAGCTTTGGCGAGCCGCCGAGCTGGCGGGCCAGGTCGCCGCCTTGCGGCGCCTCGACCTTGATCACATCGGCGCCAAGCAGCGCCAGCTGATAGGCGCAGTAGGGACCGGCCAGCACATTGGTCAGGTCAAGGACGCGGATACCGGAAAGCAGTTCTGTCATGGCATCATGGATCGATCAGGCATCGCCGGGCACATGCTCCGGTCCGCGCCGACGCCGATGCTCGATGAAGGCCCAGATATGCGGGCCGGCGAGGCCGATGAAGGCGAGCGTCAGCAGCGTCAGCGACAGCTTGTGGGTGTAGAACACCGACCAGTCGCCATTCGAGATGGTCATCGCCCGGCGGAACTGGGTTTCGGCGAGCGGCCCAAGGATCATGCCGATAATGACAGGCGCGGTCGGGAAATCGAACCGCCGCATCAGGAAACCGGCCGCTCCCAGCAGATAGAGGATGACGAGGTCGATGGGCGACTGCGAAATACCATAGGTGCCGACCGTCGCGAACACCAGGATGCCGGCATAAAGCTGCGGCGCCGGGATTTTCAGCAACCGCACCCACAGCCCGATCAACGGCAGGTTGAGGATGACCAGGATGACGTTGGCGATGAACAGGCTGGCGATCAGCCCCCAGACGAGATCGCCCTGGGTCGTGAGTAGCAGCGGTCCGGGATTGATGCCGTAGCTCTGGAAGGCCGACAGCATGATCGCCGCCGTCGCCGACGTTGGCAGGCCGAGCGTCAGCATCGGCACCAGCACGCCGGCTGCAGACGCATTGTTGGCGGCTTCCGGGCCGGCGACGCCTTCGATGGCGCCGACCGTGCCGAACTCCTCCTTGTGCTTCGACAGCTTCTTTTCGATGGCGTAGGACAGGAATGTCGGGATCTCGGCGCCGCCGGCCGGCATGGCGCCGATCGGGAAGCCGATAGCAGCGCCGCGCAGCCACGGCTTCCACGAACGCCCCCATTCGGCCGCCGTCATGTAGAGCGAGCCCTTCAGCGGCACGATCTCGTCCTTGCCTGCATAGCGGCGCGAGGCCATGTAGAGCGTCTCGCCGACGGCAAACAGGCCGACCGCGGCAATGATGACATCGACGCCATCGAGCAGTTCGTTCGTGCCGAAGGTGAAGCGCGGCTGGCCGGTCTGCAGGTCGACGCCGATCATGCCGATGACGAAGCCGGCGAACAGGCTGGTCAGGCCGCGCACCGACGACGAGCCGAGCACCGCCGAAACGGTGATGAAGGCCAGCACCATCAGCGAGAAATATTCGGCCGGACCGAAGGCCAGCGCGAATTTGACCACCACCGGCGCCAGGAAGGCAACGCCCATCGTGCCGATCGTGCCAGCGACGAACGAGCCGATCGCCGACGTGGCGAGCGCCGCACCGCCACGGCCGGAACGCGCCATCCTGTTGCCTTCCAACGCAGTGACGATGGTGGCGCTTTCGCCGGGCGTGTTGAGCAGGATCGACGTCGTCGAACCGCCGTACATGGCGCCGTAGTAGATGCCGGCGAACAGGATGAAGGATGCCTCCGGCGCCACCTGATAGGTGATCGGCAAAAGCAGCGCGATGGTCAGCGCCGGCCCAAGACCGGGCAGCACGCCGATGGCGGTGCCAAGCGTGGTGCCAAGCAGGCACCACAGAAGGTTGACCGGGGTGAAGGCGACCGAGAAGCCATGTGCGAGATGTCCGAGCGTTTCCATGGCGTCAGCCCCTCAACACGGTGATGAACGCATCGATGACCGTGTTCAGCTGGTTCTCGATGAAACCGGCACCGATGTTGACGCCAAGCGCCCTGGCGAAGCCGAAATAGGCGGCCAGCGCCAGGATCAGGCCGAGCACTGCGTCACGCAGTGTGCGCTTGCTGCCGAAGCCGTAGCAGACCAGAACGAACATAATGACCGAGGCGGCGGTAAAGCCGAGCGGCTGGATCAGCACCAGGTTTGCCACCAGCCCGATAACGACGATGCCCATCGCCTTCCAGTCGGTCGGCGTTTCCTTTTCTTCCTCCGGCTGCCAGCCGCCGCGCAGCGCTGCGAGGATGAGCAGCAGCGAAAGCACGATCATGCCGGTCATGGTGATATAGGGAAAGACGGTCGGCCCGACCTTGGAATAGAGCGGCGACACCGGGATCGCCAAGGTCTGCCAGGCTACGGCCCCGGCGCAGGCGAGAAGCCCGACGCCGATCAACAATTCGGGCATGGCAAGGCGCGGCGCCGCCGCCTGAGGGTCGCTGGTGCTCATCGGTGTCCTCCCAAGGTGGCCGGCATCCTCCAGCCGACCGCATCCGCAGTTTCGCCGCATCATATGTCCATGCGGCAGGCGAGATGGGAAGGGGGCGGCACTCTAACCGCCCCCTGAAGACATCAGGCGAGGCCGAGATCCTTGAGGATCGCGGTGATGCGGGCCGTGTCCTCGGTGAGGAATTTTGCGTAGTCGTCGCCAGTCAAAAGGATGGGCGTCCAGTTGCGGTTTTTGCACTCGGTTGCCCATGCATCGCTCTTGGCCATGGTCTCGATCATTGTGACCATCGCCGCCTTGTCGGCGTCGGAAATGCCCGGCGGTGCGAAGACGCCGCGCCAGTTGAACAGCTCGACATCGATGCCGGCCTCCTTCAGCGTCGGCGCATCGATGCCGTCCTGGCGCTTGTCTGCCGAGATGGCGAGCAGCCGCAGCGCGCCCGCCTTGACCTGCTCGGAGAACTCGCCAAAGCCGGAGATGCCGGCCGCGACCTGGTTGCCGAGCAGCGCCGACAATGCCTCACCGCCGCCGGCGAACGGCACGTAGGACAGGTTTGTCGCCGGCACGCCGACCGTCTTGGCAATCAAGCCGAACAGGATGTGATCCGAACCGCCGGCGGAGCCGCCGGCGACGGGAACTTTTGTCGGATCGGCCTTGAGCGCGGCGACGAAATCAGCGGCCGTCTTGAACGGCGACTCCGCCGGCACGACCAAGGCCTCGAACTCGCCGGTGAGGCGGGCGATCGGGGTGACTTGCGTCAGATTGTTCGCGGCCTTGTTGGCAATGATGGCGCCAACCATGACCATGCCGGCAACCATCAGGGAATTGCCTTTGCCGTTCCACTGGCTGATGAATTGCGGCAGCCCGACAGTGCCGCCGGCGCCGCCGACATTGGTGATCTGCGAACCCGAGATGAGCTTTTCACTGCGCAGCACCTGGTCGATCGTGCGCGCCGTCTGGTCCCAGCCACCACCGGGTGCGGCAGGCACGAAGAGCTGTATCTGGGGCGCGCCTTCGGCGAAAGCGGGAGAAAGATGCGACGTCATCAGCCCGGCACCCACGGCTGCGGTGCTCATCAAAAATCTGCGTCTGTTCAGCATGGGGATTCCTCCAAATCACGACACCTCCTCCGGTGCCCGCCAAAACGCGCCTGCATCCAGACCCGTCATCGATTTCAAGCAGATGTTACGGAGTTCTGTCAACGGAAACGATATTCTACTGGACAGAACGATTTGGCGGCGCGACAGAGTCGCGTGCTCGGCTTTCTTCAAACTGGAACCGCCATGGACTCGCCAAGCAAATCGGCAAATGGGGAAATAGATCGCACCTCGGCGGACGGTGTTGCCGCGCTTGATCGGGCCATTGCCATCCTCGATGCCTTCACCACGGATGACCGGTCGTTCAGCCTGGCCGAAATCGCGGCGCGCACCGGCCTCTACAAGAGCACCATCCTGCGGCTTGCGAATTCCCTTTTGCGCGGACGATTGCTCGAGCGCCTCGACAACGGGCGCTACCGCGTCGGACCCGCGACCTTTCGGCTCGGTGCGCTCTACCAGCGTTCGGTCGTGGCGGTCGATATCCTGCTGCCGATCATGCGCGATCTTTCCGAGCGAAGCTGGGAGAGCGTTGCCTTCTATGTTCGCTCGGGCGATGTCCGCACCTGTCTCTACCGCGTCGAATCCAAGCACCCGATCCGCTACACGATACGCGAAGGCGACGTATTGCCTTTGCTGCTGGGCTCGGGCGGCCGCGTGCTCGCAGCGTTTTCGGGCCAGCAGGGCGAACCCTACGAGACCATCCGCAAGACCTGCAACTGCCTCGCCGTGGGCGACCGGGACCCCGAGACGGGGGGCGTGTCGGCGCCGGTGTTCGGCCCAGGAGGCGTCCTGCTCGGCGCCTTGACCCTAGCTGGGCCCAGCACGCGCGTCGACGCGGCATTTCTGCAGCGCATGAAGCGTCCGCTGCTCGAGGCGGCGGCCCGCGCCACCCGCGCCTTCGGCGAGGACGCCTCCATGCTGGAGCGGGCAAGCCTGGCAGCGGACGCCATGCCGTAGAATGCGTCCCGGTTGGAAGGCTCGCTCCGATCAATTTGACCAGAACCACACGGCGGTTCTTGGCGGGGCCCGCCTCGTCATCATTGCTGGCGACAGGCGCCATCATGCCGGCGCCGGCAGCGGGCAGCCTCGCCGCTCAGGTCACCGCGCCAGCAGGATTGTCGGAGTGTCATGATAGGTGGTCTTCACCACTTCCCGGTAACCGCACTTGGCAGCCACCCTCAGCGAAGCGCCGTTTTCCGGATCGATGATGCAGACGGTCTTCTCGCGCCCGAAAATCGCTTCGCCCCACGCCAGGACGCGGGCAACCACCTCGGTGGCGAAGCCCGCCCCGTGCACGGCCGGAACCAGCGCCCACCCGGCCTCGGGAATGCCTTCGATCGATGGTTCCATGTCGCGCTTCAGATCGTGAAACCCGGCCTCGCCGATGAAGCGCCCGGTCGCCTTCTCCTCGATCGCCCAGAAGCCATAGCCGAGCAGCGACCACAGGCCGGCGTGACGCAGGAAGCGCATCCAGCTCTCTTCGCGCGTGCGCGGCTTGCCCCCGATGAAACGGGTGACCACTGGATCGGTCCACATCGCGGCATAGGCGTCGAAATCGTCCAGCCGGTGTGCCCGCAGGATGGTTCGCTTCGTTTCGATGACAGGAGCGCTGGTCGCTTGTGGATTGTTCATGGGATCTGCCTCGCACGGATCGCCAGCGATTAGCAAATCGCCGATGCGGCGCAAGGGGCCAGGGCAACACGGCCCATCATCCAGGCGCCGCTATGGGAATTTTGCGAGACGGTGTTATTTTTCACCGCAGGCCGATTTCAACACCTGCCAGCGCGACTTTCAAGCGCGCATTGGCGCCGTCAAACCCGGGGAAGAGCATGGACACCACCGATCTTGCGCTTGCGATCTTCCATCATCTGCTGGTGTTTTCGCTGGCGGGAATCATCGGCGCCGAATTCGTCCTGATCCGCGGCGATCTGGGTGCTGCGACGCTCAAGAGGCTCGCCGGCATCGACCGCCATTACGGCGTCATCGCCGCGCTGATCATCGTCGTCGGCATCGGCCGCGTCTTCTATGGCCTCAAGGGCTGGGAATTCTACGTCTACAACTGGGTGTTCTGGGCCAAGATAGCGGCGTTCATCGTGGTCGGCCTGCTGTCGATCATCCCGACCGTCCGCTTCATATCCTGGAACAGGCAGGCGAGCGGCAATGCCTCGTTCCAGGTGCCGGCGACCGAACTTGCGTCCGTGAAGACCTATATCCGCGCCGAAGCTTTCATCTTCCTGCTCATCCCGGTCTTCGCGGCGGCGATGGCGCGCGGCTACGGCTACTAGGATAGGGCTGATCAGCAGTTTGCCGTTTGCCTCCGGTTGCAATCTGCTAGCTTGCGCTAGTTGTTGCTTCATCCGCAGGCGGTGCTGAGAGGGACCCCGCGCAGCGGTTGGAGATTGATACACTGGGAGGAGATCACGATGAGAAGATTTGTCGCCACTCTGGCTGCTGCCGCGGCCGTCACGCTTTATGGGTTCACTGCCGGCGCGCAGACCTATCCCGAACGCACCATCACCGTTGTGGTGCCGTTTGCGGCCGGCGGCCCGACCGACACGGTCACGCGCCTCGTCGCCGAAGCGATG
The DNA here is from genome assembly GCF_040319805.1 of Mesorhizobium sp. M0848. NCBI lineage: Bacteria > Pseudomonadati > Pseudomonadota > Alphaproteobacteria > Hyphomicrobiales > Phyllobacteriaceae > Mesorhizobium > Mesorhizobium sp. M0848. The sequence goes on from NZ_JAMYOM010000008.1 coordinate 158,841, forward strand.
TCGAAGGATCTCGGCCAGCAGGTCATCGTCGAAAATGTCGGCGGTGCCGGCGGCACGCTGGGTGCCGGCCGCGTCGCCAACGCCGAGCCTGACGGCTATACGCTGCTGCTCCATCATATCGGCATGGCGACAAGTGCGACACTGTACAGAAAGCTCGCCTACGACACGCTGAACGCCTTCGAATATGTCGGCCTCGTCACCGAGGTGCCGATGACCATCGTCGGCCGCAAGGACCTGGAGCCGACCGACCTCAAGGGGTTGGTGGAGTACGCCAAGGCCAACAAGGATTCCATAACCGTCGCCAATGCAGGCATCGGTGCGGCCTCGCATCTATGCGGCATGCTGTTCATGAGCGCCATCAAGACGCCGCTGGTCACCGTACCCTACAAGGGCACCGGCCCGGCCATGACCGATCTCCTCGGCGGCCAGGTCGACATCATGTGCGACCAGACGACCAACACCACCAAGCAGATTCAGGGCGGCACCATCAAGGCCTATGCCGTCACCTCGCCGGAGCGCCTCGATGTGCTGAAAGACGTGCCCACGACGGTGGAAGGCGGCCTTCCCGAAGTGCAGGTCGGCATCTGGCACGGTCTCTATGCACCCAAGGGCACGCCGGCCGGGATCACCGAACGCCTGTCGAAATCGCTGCAGGTCGCGCTGAAGGACCAGAACGTCGTCGCCCGCTTCGCCGAACTCGGCACCAAGCCGTCGCCCGAGGCCGATGCGACGCCCGCCGCACTGAAGGCCAAGCTGGAAAGCGAGATCGCGCGCTGGAAGCCGATCATCGAAGCCGCCGGCCAGTACGCCGACTGAGGTTTGAATAGGGGCGCCACCAGCGCCCCTATTCGCTTGGCATCCGCTACCCACTGCGGGCTTGGGAGAACCATCATGAAACCTTTCGCGATCGACAGGGCCAACGGCCTGTGCGCCGCCCTGTTCATCGGTTTCGGCGCATGGTTCGCGCTGCAATCGCTCGGCCTCGAAATCGGCACCGCGTTGCGCATGGGTCCAGGCTATTTTCCGCTGGTCCTGGCGATCGTGCTGATCCTGCTTGGCGCCGTCATTCTCGTCCAGGCCGTACGCGTCGAGGGCGAAGCGATCGGGCATATCGCGTGGCGCGGCATGCTGCTCATCCTGCCTGCTCCGATCTTCTTCGGCCTGACGGTGCGCGGCCTCGGCTTCATCCCGTCGATCTTCCTGACGGCGTTGATCGCGTCGTTTGCCAGCCGCCGCATGAAGCCGTTGACCGCGCTCGTGCTGTCGGCCGGCCTGACATTGTTTGCGTACCTCGTCTTCAGCTACGCGCTCGGCCTGCCGTTCCGCCGCTTCGGCCCGTGGCTGGCCCCATGGTTGGTGTCGTGAGGCGATGAGCATGGATCTGCTCGACAACCTCGCGCTCGGTTTTTCGACGGCGACGTCGCTGACCAACCTCGGTTTCTGCCTGATCGGCGTCCTTCTCGGCACGCTGATCGGCGTCCTGCCCGGCATCGGCGCCACCGCGACCATCGCCATGCTTTTGCCGATCACCTTCCAGATCGGCGACCCGGTTTCCTCCCTCATCATGCTCGCCGGCATCTATTACGGTGCCCAATATGGCGGCTCGACCACCGCCATTCTCATCAACATGCCGGGCGAATCCTCGTCCGCCGTCACCGCGATCGACGGCTACCAGATGGCCAGGAACGGCCGCGCCGGAGCGGCCCTCGCGATCGCGGCCATCGGCTCGTTCTTTGCCGGCACGGTGTCGACGTTCCTCGTCGCCATCTTTGCCCCGCCGCTGACGGCGATCGCGCTGAAATTCGGCGCGGCCGAGTATTTTTCGCTGATGATCGTCGGCTTGGTTTCGTCCGTCGCGCTCGCCCACGGCTCTATCGTCAAGGCGCTGGCCATGGTCGTGCTCGGCCTGCTGCTCGGCATTGTCGGCACCGACATCTACACCGGCACGCCGCGCTTCACGCTTGGAATCCGGGAATATGCCGACGGATTGAATTTCGTTGCGGTGGCGGTCGGCGTCTTTGGCGTCGCCGAGATCCTGCGCAACCTCGAAAACGAGGATGAGCGTTCCGTGATGATCCGCAAGGTCACCGGCCTTATGCCGACCCGCGAGGACTTTCGGCGCATGGCAGCGCCCATCGTGCGCGGAACAATCATCGGTTCGGCGCTCGGCATCCTGCCGGGAGGCGGCGCGATCCTGGCAGCTTTTGCGTCCTACACGGTCGAAAAACGCGTCTCGAAAAACCCGCAGGAGTTCGGCAAGGGCGCCATCGAAGGCGTCGCCGGACCGGAATCGGCCAACAATGCCGGTGCGCAGACCTCCTTCATCCCGATGCTGACGCTCGGCATTCCGGCCAACCCGGTCATGGCGCTGATGATCGGCGCCATGATCATCCAGGGCATCGTACCCGGCCCCAATGTCGCGACCGAACAGCCGGCGCTGTTCTGGGGCATCATCGCCTCGATGTGGATCGGCAATCTGATGCTGATCATCCTCAACCTGCCGCTGATCGGGCTTTGGGTGAAGCTGCTGACGATCCCCTATTACGTGCTCTTCCCGATCATCATGGCGTTCTGCTCGATCGGCGTCTACAGCGTCAACAGCAACGTCTACGACCTCTACGCCGTCGCCTTCTTCGGCTTCCTCGGCTACCTCCTGACCAAGCTGCGCTGCGAACCGGCGCCGCTGCTGCTCGGCTTCGTGCTCGGCCCGCTGCTCGAGGAAAACCTGCGCCGCGCCATGATCCTCTCGCGCGGCGACCCAAGCACCTTCTTGACCAGACCGATCAGCGCCAGCCTGCTGCTCATCGCGCTCGCCGTGCTCGTCATCGTCTTCCTGCCGGCGGTCAAGAAAAAGCGCGAACAGGTGTTTGTGGAGGAGAGTTGAACTACGTCGTCGTTCCGCTTCGGTCCTGGATCTCCTCGACAGGATCGAGCGGTGCGATCGGCACCAGCGGTGCCGGCACATCGGTCGTCTTGACCTCGGCCTTGCAGATGTCGGCGATGACGCAGGCCGGGCAATCCGGCTTGCGCGCCTTGCAGACATAGCGGCCATGCAGGATCAGCCAGTGATGTGCATGGCGCATATATTCGTCCGGAATGATCTTCAACAACCCCTGCTCGACCTGTTCCGGTGTCTTGCCGGGCGCCAGCCCGAGCCGGTTGCCGATGCGCAGAATGTGCGTGTCGACCGCCATCGTGTGCTGGCCGAAGGCCATGTTGAGCACGACATTGGCGGTCTTGCGCCCGACCCCGGGCAGCTTGACCAATTCATCGCGACTGTCGGGTACCTCGCCGCCATGGTCGCGGATCAGCGCCTGCGACAGCGCAATCACATTCTTCGCCTTGTTGCGCCACAGCCCGATGGTGCGGATATATTGGCCGACCATTGCCTCCCCCAGCGCCAGCATCTTGTGCGGCGTATCGGCGGCCTTGAACAGCGCCCGCGTCGCCTTGTTGACGCCGGCATCCGTCGCTTGCGCCGACAGCACCACCGCGACCAGCAGCGTGAAGGCGTTGACATGTTCGAGCTCCCCCTTCGGCTCGGGCCGCTGGACGGAAAAGCGCCGGAATATCTCGTTCACTTCGGCCGGGCTGTAGCGTGACGCGCTTCGCACCGGCCGCGGACGCGGCTTGGCGTTCGACCCATCGCGTCGTGCGGGCAACAGCTCTTTTTTGGACAGGGAAGAATCTTTGGACTTGGGACTTGCCATTTCCCTCCTATAATATCCCCTCATGAGCGACACAAACGCCTCGTTCCAGGCCGACGAGCCATTCTTTCAGGCGCTACTCACCCCGCACCGGTCTCTCGGCCGGACAGGCTTCTTCATCCTGATGGGCGCGCTGCTGTTCGGCTGGCTGGTGACAGGCGCGTTTTTCCTGTCGCGCGGCGCCTGGCCGGTGTTCGGCTTCTTCGGCCTCGACGTGGCCGCCGTCTACATCGCCTTTCGCATCAACTATCGTGCCGCTCGTGCCCGCGAAGAAGTCTCGGTCTCGCGCACCAGCCTCGACATCCGCAAGACAGCCCCCTCGGGGAAATCGGAAGCGCATCGCTTCAATCCGTTCTGGGCCCGGCTTTCGGTGGCCCGTCACGCCGAGATCGGCATCACAGGGATGACGGTGGAAGGCCAAGGGCGGAACGTGCCGATCGGATCGTTCCTGGACCCCGATTCCCGCGAGAGTTTTGCCACCGCCTTTTCGCGGGCGCTGGCGACCGCCAAGGCACGCTGAGCCAGCCACGAGCGACTCCAGGGCTCGAATCCCGTGTCCATCTGTGTATACGCCGCAAGAAGGCAAGTTTCGGGTGGCGATCGACGCCCCGAGGGGCGATATTCCGGCTCAAGGAGACAGTTCCATGAGCACCCACACAGCAGTCCTCAAGAAGGACATCACGCCGCAAGGCAACGACTATGAAATCGTGCGCCGTGCCATCGAGAAGATCAGCCTCGACTACCGCGATCAGCCATCCCTCGAAGAGTTGGCCGAGGAGGTCGGCGAAACGCCGACCGGATTGCAAAAGCTCTTCACCCGCTGGGCCGGCCTGTCGCCCAAGGCGTTCCTGCAGGCGGTGACACTGGACCATGCGCGCAGGCTGCTCGATTCCGGCATGCCGCTGCTCGAGACCTCGTTTGAACTGGGCATGTCCGGCCCGGGCCGGCTGCATGACCTGTTCGTCACGCATGAGGCGATGTCGCCGGGCGACTACAAGACACGCGGCGCCGGGCTCACCATCCGCTACGGCTACCATCCCTCGCCGTTCGGCACTGCCCTGATCATGGCCACCGACCGCGGGCTTGCAGGCCTCGCCTTCAATGATCCGGGCGAGGAGCGCGCCGCCTTTGCCGACATGTCCAGCCGCTGGCCGAACGCCATTTATGTCGAGGACATGACTGCTACAGGCCCCTATGCCGCGCGCATCTTCGATCCGACGCTGTGGCGCCCCGACCAGCCGCTGCATGTCGTCATGATCGGCACCGATTTCCAGGTTCGTGTCTGGGAGGCGCTGCTCAAGATCCCGATGGGCAAGGCCCGCACCTATGCCTCGATTGCAGCCAGCATTGGCGCGCCGTCAGCCAGCCGTGCCGTTGGTGCGGCCAACGGCGCCAACCCCCTCTCTTTCGTGGTTCCCTGCCACCGCGCCATCGGCAAATCAGGCGACCTCACCGGCTATCATTGGGGCCTGACCCGCAAGCGCGCCATTCTGGGCTGGGAAGCCGGGCAGGTATCGTAATATCGATTTTTCTCGATATTACGAGGAAAACCATGGGTATGTCGGCGTTAATAAGTATAAGCGCGATTTCCACTGTGGTTTTCACCTTTGCAACCGAGGGCAACCTCCGGTTCCTGTAATAGTTATTTTGAGCCATTATTTTAGGTAACTCTAAATTAACCACGATAAAGTGATGATGCCCTCATATTAATCCGGACGATCCGGCTTGATAGGAGGTCCCGATGACATTGTTTCGCGTCGCCTGCGGCGCAGCTCTGCTGGTTGCCAGCATCGACGAGGCCGCGTTGGCCGCGACGCAAAATGTCATCTTCAATGGCACGATCGCGCCCACCTGCACACTTGTCGTTGCCACCAACGGCACGATGACGGCCAGCCCCGATCTCCAGTCCCTCAGTTCGCACAACAGCGGCGGCTCGGCTGGAACCGTGACGCTGACGACGACCGGAGGTGTGTCGCTGAGTGTCGACCCGGTCACCACCATGACGGTGCCATCGGCAGACAGCACGTCGACGACCTGGACGCCCACCTACTCAGCCGCCGGCGCGCATGCCATCGGTGAGACCGGCTCGGCAAGCAGCATCACCACCCCCGGCGCCGACCTCGTTTCGGTCCACCTCGCCGGCACCAAGGGCGGCAGCAATCGCTTCGCCAACGGCAATTATCAGGCAACGGTAACGCTGCGCTGCGAATGACGCGAGCGAAGGAGGGGGTCGTGAAACATGCTCGAATCCTGGCGACGGCACTGGCCGTCGGATTGGCGCCCATTGCCGCCAAGGCCCAGTCGATGTCGCCGATGCGTGGCGAGATCAACAGCTTCACCGACGTCTTCGCGGTTCGCGTCTTCCCCGCCAATCCCTACGACCGGAAGATCCGGGTCGAAATCCATGTCTACGATCAGGATTTTCAGCCGGTAGATGCCAGAATCTCTCCAGATATATTCCAGCTGGCTTCGCAGGCCTCCCGTTCTGTCCTTGTGGTTGTGCCTTTTGACGGCGCTGCCGAGCGTAAAGTGCGTATCTGTACCGAAAGCATCCCCTTTCCCAATCAACAGACGCAGATAAGGGCACAGATATGCGGAAAGTTTTTTGGGCGCCGCAAGTCCTGACACTGGCGCTCGCGGCTGCTTGGGCGGGTGCGTCGCCGGCCGGGGCCGAGGACGTCTACAACCTTAACCAGAATGAGAGCGGCTTCAACCTGCCCGGCGTCACCTTGCCCCAGGGCCAGGACGAGGTCCATGCCGCGGACGGTACCACTTGCCGTTCCGCCGTCTCCGGTTCCGGCGCTTATGTCGATCTCGGCGTTATCAGAGGCAACAGCCAGTCGGACAACAGCGTTGCCACCTATGGTCGGGTGGTGATCCCGATCGGGCGCACGCCGAAGCGCGTCGATTGCAGCCGTCTCTATGAGCTTGAGGTCGAGCGCCTGCAGTTGGAACTGAAGCTCCTCAAAATGGGCCTCGGCGCCGACGGCCAGACGGCGAGCGTGGCTGCCAGCACTTCCACGGCCGCGTCACCGGGGTGGGCCAACGAAGGCTGGAGCATCAGGACCGGAAGTGGTGATGGCAAGAAAAAGAAGAAGCAGTAGTCGCGCGCTGCTTGCGATGGCAGCACTTGCCGGTTCCTGCCTTCCGGTGCAGGCGGCGATCATCGGCACCTGCACCATCATGGTCGGGGCGTCCGGAACGATGAAGGCCAATCCCGCCATCAGCATACTGGGCTCCAAACAGGCAGGCGGATCGAGCGCCAGCGCCACCGTGGTGGCAAGCTCCCTGTTGTGCTCGATACTTAATTTGCTTGACTGCTATTCGGTTTCGGCGCCGGCGCCTGCCGCATTCTCGTCCGCGCCGAGCGGCGGCGGCACCAACGTGACCTTCGCTTCGGTCTTCCGCCTCGATGGCTCGGGGGCAGATGTCAACGGAAGTGTGCCGCAGAGGGTTGCCAACGGCACCCACACGATGCAGGTCGACCTCACCGCCACCAGGTCGAGCGGTATCTTTCCCGCCGGCAACTATCAGGGCACGGTCACCGTGCGCTGCGAATAAGGCCACGACACCCCAAATCGGGCTGGACCATGCGCGTGGTCTGGCAAGCCGCGGCCTTACAGGTTAGCTTCCGCGCAATCGGAACGACCTGCGTTCGCTTGGACGCACAAGGATGCTCCGACATTTGAATTTGCGTTGCCAGGAGGCCTTGCTTGATTATCGTCATCGGTTCGATCAACCTCGACCTTATTGCCAAGGTCGACCGCTTGCCTAGCCCCGGCGAGACGGTAGGCGGCTCGGCCTTCACCACCGCGCCTGGGGGCAAGGGCGCCAACCAGGCACTGGCCGCCGCACGCGCCGGCGCCTCGGTGCGCATGGTCGGCGCCGTCGGCAGGGACAGCTTCGCAGCCGAAGCACTGGCATTGCTGCGCGACGGCAAGGTCGACCTGTCCGGCGTTGCCGAGACTCACGCCTCGACCGGCACGGCACTGATCATGGTCGCCGACGACGGCGAGAACATCATCGCCGTGGTGCCGGGCGCCAACGCTTCCGTGGTGCCCGGCGATCTCTCCAAGGCCTTTCTGAAAAAAGGCGACGTCGTGCTGCTGCAAAATGAGATTCCGCTGGCCACCGTCGATGCCGCCCTCGACCAGGCAAGGGCGGCCGGCGCCATCACCGTGCTCAACACGGCGCCGTTCCAGGGGCAAGCAGCCGGCTTTCTCGGCAAGGCCGACTATGTCGTCGCCAACGAAACCGAGTTCGACCTCTATGGCGAAGCGCTGTCGCTGCAAGGCCGCGACCGGGCGGCCCGCATGCGCGACTTTGCCGGAAAGACCGGCCGCACCGTCGTCGTCACACTCGGCGGCGACGGCGTGATGGCGGCGACACCGACCGAGTACCTGGCCGTTCCTGCGCGCAAGATAACGCCTGTCGACACGGTCGGCGCCGGCGATACGTTCTGCGGCTATTTCGCCGCCAGCCTGTCGTCGGGCCTCACGCTCGAACAGGCGCTGGCGCGCGCCGGCGCAGCCGGCTCGCTGGCCTGCCTGAAGCCTGGCGCCCAACCGGCGATCCCGCTCGCCAAAGACGTCGATCAGGCGCTGCAGGAAACCCGTTAAAATGCTGCGTCCTCAAACGAAGCATGCCGTGCCGCCGGCAAGCGACATCTGCCGCCTTTCCGCGGTCGAACTCGCCGGCGCGATCCGGGAGAGAGAGCTTTCCGTGCGTGAGGTGGTGGCGGCATTCCTCGATCGCATCGAGGCGGTCAATCCGCTGGTCAACGCCATCGTCTCCTTGCGCGATCGCGGCGACATCCTGCGCGAAGCCGATGCGGCCGATGCCAGTCCGGCGCGAGCCGAAGCCGGCCCGCTCTTCGGCCTGCCGATGGCCATCAAGGACCTCGCCTCGACCACGGGCCTCAGGACCTCGTTCGGCTCGCCGATCTTCGCCGATTTCGTGCCGCAGGAAGACGACTTCTTCGTCGAGCGCATCCGCAATGCCGGCGCCATCATCATCGGCAAGACCAACGTCCCCGAATTCGGGCTTGGTTCCAACACCTATAATGCCGTGTTCGGGCCGACGCTGAACGCCTTCGATCCGGCCCTGACCGCCGGCGGCTCGAGCGGCGGCGCGGCGGTGGCCCTGGCGCTCGACATGGTGCCCGTCGCCGATGGCAGCGACTTCGGCGGCTCGCTGCGCAACCCGGCCGCCTGGAACAATGTTTTTGGCTTCCGCCCGTCGCAAGGACTTGTTCCCGGCGGACCCGATTTCGAAGTCTTCCATGCGCAGATGGGCGTCGACGGGCCGATGGGCCGCAACGTCCGTGACATGGCGCTGCTGCTCGATGTGCAGGCCGGTTACCACCCGCACGCGCCATTGTCCTACGAGAAACCCGGCTCGTTCCTCGAAGGGCTTGGAATACCGGCAACTGGTGGCCGCATCGCCTGGCTCGGTGACCTCCACGGTCATCTGCCGGTTGAAACAGGCATTCTCGGCCTGTGCGAGGCGGCACTTGGCCGCTTTACGGAAGCGTCCTTCGCGACCGAGCCCCTGCTGCCGGATTTCGATTTCGAAGCGCTGTGGCAGGCCTTCGTGACGCTGCGCCAGGCCAGCAGCGGCTGCGCGCTCAAAACCCACTATGACGATCCCGCGAAGCGCCGGCTGCTCAAGCCGGAAGCCATCTGGGAAGTGGAGAACGCCATGCGGCTGACGGCGCCGCAGATCCGCGCCGCCTCCGTGACCCGTACATCCTGGCATCGCAAGCTGCTGTCGCTCTTCGACCGCTATGACCTGATTGCGCTGCCGACGGCGCAGGTCTTCCCCTTCGACATAGGCACGCATTGGCCCCGTGAGGTCGCCGGACGCGCAATGGACAGCTACCACCGCTGGATGCAGGTTTCCGCCTTCGCGACCCTAGGCGGCTGCCCGGCGGTCAACGTGCCGGTCGGCTTCGACGACCGGGGCCGGCCGATGGGCATGCAGCTGATCGGGCGGCCGCGCGGCGACCTCGCCGTACTCAAGGCGGCGGCGGCCTATGAGGCTACACTGCCCTGGCAGGCCGGCGCCTGAACCGGGCGGACTGGCGTGTCGCAGGGCGCTAGGTAGCGGCTTGCACCGGCTGCGCTGCTATGCATTGATTACCCTCAACCGCGCCGCCTCGGCGGTATTCCTGGGGAAAAATCATGTCGTTCGAACTCTACGCTGCCTATGTCCTCGCTTGCATCGTTATCATCCTGGTGCCCGGTCCGACGGTCACGCTGATCATCGCCAACAGCATTCGCCATGGCTCGCGCGCCGGCCTCGCCAATGTCGCCGGCACGCAGGCCGGGCTTGCCGTGATGATCGCCATCGTCGGCATCGGCCTCAACACGCTGATCGCAGGCATGGGCCACTGGTTCGAGTGGGTCAGGCTGATCGGCGCCGCCTATCTGATCTGGATGGGTGTGCAGATGTTCCGTTCCAAAGGCACGCTGAATGCCGATGGAACAGCGAGAAAGCCACGCGGCGGCTTCTTCCTGCAGGGCTTGCTGGTGGCGCTCAGCAATCCCAAGACGCTGATTTTTTTCGGCGCCTTCTTTCCGCAGTTCATTTCGCCGCAAGGCAACTACTCGCTGCAGATCGCCATCATGGGCCTGACCGCCATGATCTTCGCCGCCTTCTCGGATTCGACCTATGCGCTGGCCGCCGGCCGCGCCGGGCGCCTGTTGTCGGCCGGCCGCATAAAACTTTTGTCGAGGATCAGCGGCAGCTTCATGGTCGGCGGCGGCCTGTGGTTGGCGTTTTCAAAGGCGAAGTAAGGTGCGCCTCTTCCCTCGCCCCGTTTACGGGGAGAGCGTGGTCGCGAAGCGATCGGGTGAGGGGCAACGCCGGGTCTGCAGACAAAATATTAACGTTTGTGCCGCCCCTCATCCCCCTGCCGGGACCTTCTCCCCTTAAACGGGGAGAAGGGAAGCTTTTAAAGCCGCCCCAGCCTCTCCACCAGCAACGCGAAAAACCCATCATGGTCGATGTCGCGCATCACCATGGCGTTCTTCGGCCGCTTGGTGACGCCCCACCAGTCGATCACGGTCATCCCCATGGTCAGTTCCGAGGCGGTTTCCACGCTGACGTTGCAATTGCGGCCCTTGAACAGGTCCGGCTTCAACAGATAGGCGATGACGCAAGGGTCGTGCAGCGGGCCGCCGTCGGTGCCGTATTTCTCCTCGTCGAAGCGCTCGAAGAATTCCAGCATCTCGGCGGTGGCGGTGCCGACCTTGGTGCCGAGCGCGCGGAAGGTTTGCGTGCGCTTGGCAGTGGTCAGCGCCTTATGGGTGACATCGAGGGGCATCATCACGATCGGAATGCCCGATTTGAGCACGACGTCGGCGGCCTGCGGATCGACGTAGATGTTGAATTCGGCGGTCGGGGTGACATTGCCGCCTTCGAAGAAGCCGCCGCCCATCAGCACGATTTCCTTGATGCGTGGTGCGATGCGCGGCTCGCGGATCAGCGCCAGCGCAATGTTGGTGAGCGGGCCGAGCGCGCAAAGCGTGATCGTGCCGCTTTCTTCGCTCATCAGCGTCTGGACGATGAAATCGACCGCGTACTGGTCCTGCAGCTTCATCGTCGGTTCGGGCAGTTGCGGTCCGTTGAGACCGGTCTTGCCATGCACTTCCTCGGCGGTGACCAATTCGCGCATCAGGGGCCGGATGGCGCCGGCATAGACCTTGATGTCCGGGCGGCCGGCCAGTTCGCAGATCTTGCGGGCATTCTTCTCGGTAAGCTTCAGCGGCACGTTGCCGGCAACGGCTGATATGCCGACGATCTCCAGTTCGGAGCTGCCGAGCGCCAGCAATATGGCGACGGCATCATCCTGGCCGGGATCCGTGTCGATGATGATCTTGCGTGACTGGGGCATTTCAATTCCTTGTTTGGCGAGGTCGTGGGCCTGCATCGATCCGATCGAAACGTCCAAATGACGCCGAAGCGGCCGCGAGCTGCCACGCCGAACCGCTCGACCGGGGAAGACAATCCCCGACCTGCGCGCTTCTCCTTGCATCTGCTCGCCATTTCAAGCGCCATGTCGGTCATTCCTGTGAGTCCACGCCTGGTCTTTTTGGGCGGGTCTGTTGACGGCTTGAACTTGGTCGCGGGGCGGACCATATCAAGGCCATCGGGAAAAATGCCATCTGGGTTTTTCCGCTTTATGTCGCTCTTGAGAGGACAGTGTAACATGAGCCGAATGACGCCCTTTTCCAGCCCGCTTCTCCTTGGTTTCGACGCCATGGAAAAGACCCTGGAACGCTTGGCGAAATCCGGCGACAGCTACCCTCCCTACAACATCGAACGCCTCAGCGGCGCCGACGGCAAGACCGAAAGGTTGCGCATTACATTGGCGGTCGCCGGTTTCGCCGAAAGCGATCTCGATGTCACCACGGAGGAAAACCAGCTGGTCGTGCGCGGCCGTCAGACCGACGACACCGAGCGCGAATTTCTTCATCGCGGCATCGCCGCGCGCCAGTTCCAGCGCTGTTTCGTGCTGGCCGACGGCATGCGGGTGATCGCGGCGGAGTTGAAGAACGGTCTTTTGTCGATCGACCTCGATCGGCCGGAGTCCGAACGGCTGGTACGGAAAATAAACATATCGGTGAAAGACTGATCTTTACCACTGCATCGGCCGGAAAATCGGCACCGATTTTTCGAAAGCACGATGCAGCAAATTGAATGGCTCTCATGCGGGATGGCCTTGAGCGGCGTCCTCGCGCCAAGGAGGCTTTGAAATGACCAGAACTGAAAACATCACCATGACCAATGGCGAATTCGCTCATCTCGGCGAAGGCTCGGTCGCTTATCTCAGAAAGGTCTCGAGCGACGAACTGCTCGGCCGTTTCCCCAATCTCGGCGAAATCGCCCCCGGCATGGAACTGTGGGCCTTGTTTGCCGCCAATGGTCAGCCGATCCTGCTTTCCGATGCGCGTGACCGCGCTCTGGCCGGCGCCATGGAAAACGACCTGACCACCGTCGCCATTCACTGACAGCGATTCCCGCTGAAACGGAAAAGGGCCGCCCATGGCGGCCCTGTGGCGATATCATTCTCGAAATTCAGGCCGCGTGCGAAGCCTGGGTGTCCGATAAAAGCGCGTGGATAGCCGTGGCGTCGCGCGTACCCCTGATCTTGGCCACCGTGTCGGCATCGCGCAGGACCCGCGCGATGCGCGACAGTGCCTTGAGGTGGTCGGCGCCCGCCCCTTCCGGCGCCAATAGCAGAAACACCAGATCGACGGGCTGATCATCCAGCGATTCGAAATCGACAGGCGTCTCCAGCCGGGCGAAAACACCTGCGATGCGCTTCACGCCGGCCAGCTTGCCGTGCGGAATGGCGATGCCGTTGCCGACGCCGGTCGAACCCAGCCGCTCACGCTGCAGGATGGTGTCGAACACCTCCCGCTCCGGAATGCCGGAAATCGCCGCTGCCCGTTCGGACAGCAATTGCAGCAGCTGCTTCTTGGAATTCGCCTTCAACGCCGGCAGTATCGCCGGAACGTTGATAAGATCGCTCAGATCCATGCTTGAAAATCCCTTGTTCGCCTGCCGTCACCAGTCCCCACCCCTCGTGCGGCCGGCTCTTATCCCAGTGCGACCGTGGTCGTCACGTCCGTGCGACCTTTGTCGTCACGCTTGCGCGACCTTGGTCGTCGACGGGTCGATCCAGCCGATATTTCCATCGGGTCGGCGATAGACGATGTTGAGATGGTCGGTTCCCGCATTGCGGAAGACAAAGACCGGGCTGTCCTTGGTGTCGAGCTCGATGACCGCCGACGCCACCGACATGGTCTTCAGCGTCATGGTTGATTCGGCGACGATGGCCGGCGCGAAATTCTCCGGAATGTCCTCGTCGTCATCGGCAAGCGGCGCCATCACCGTGTAGGCTATGTCGGTCGGCTGGCCGTTGGCGGCGCCCGAATTGTGCGATTTCAGCCGGCGCTTGTAGCGCCTCAGGCGGGTTTCCAGACGATCCGCCGCGGCCTCGAAGGCCAATGTCGGATCCTGGGCATCGCCGGTGGCCTGCAGCGAAGCGCCGGAATCCAGCCGGATCATGCAGTCCGCCGAATAGCGCGAGCCCGATTTGATGACCGTGACATGTCCGGCAAAGCCGCGATCGAAATATTTGCCGATCGCTTCGCCGACGCGATCATTGATGCGTGTCCGAAACGCATCGCCGATGTCCATGTGTTTTCCCGATATGCGCAGATTCATCTGAAAACTGACCTTCCTGCTCAGGCTTCAAACTGGCCCGAGTTTATACTCGTGATCCGTGCGCACAAGCTTTGCGGCGTCACTTGCGCCGATTTTAAATCCAAACTTTCCGGTTGATCACAAGCCGCCCTTTGACCGTCCCGAGGCCAACGTCGTGACGGACCATCCGCATGCGGGCATCTAGCCCGTCTCATGCGGGCGGGCTTCTAGCCACTTCACCGCGGCTTGTCAATGAAGTGCCGGCCTGTGGAAAATCGACCCGCTCAGCGCCCGGCGCTGGCCATCGCCCGTTTCTCGCGTCGGCGCTGCACCGAAGAGGGGATATTCATGCCTTCCCGGTACTTGGCGACCGTACGCCTTGCAATGTCGACGCCACTTTCACGCAACATGTCGACGATTGCGTCGTCGGAAAGCACGTCGACGGGTTTTTCCTCGTCGATCAACTGCTTGATGCGGTCACGCACGGCTTCCGAGGAATGCGCATCGCCGCCGCCCGAGGCGGCGATCGAGGCGGTGAAGAAATACCGGAGCTCGAACACGCCGCGCGGCGTCAGCATGTATTTGTTGGCTGTGACCCGGCTGACCGTCGATTCGTGCATGCCGATGGCGTCGGCCACCGTGCGCAGATTGAGCGGCTTCAGCTGCCGCACGCCATGGACGAGGAAGGCATCCTGCTGGCGAACGATTTCCGAGGCGACCTTGAGGATGGTCTTTGCCCGCTGGTCGAGGCTGCGCGTCAGCCAGTTTGCATTCTGCAGGCATTCGGCCAGAAAATCCTTTTCCGCCTGGTTCTTGGCCTGCGGTGAGACCTGGGCGAAATAGATATGGTCGACCAAAACCCGCGGCAGCGTTTCGGCATTGAGCTCGACCGTCCAGCTGCCGTCATTGGCCGCGCGCACCTCGACATCGGCGACGATCGCGTCGCTGGCGCCGCCCGAAAACGCCATGCCCGGCCGGGGATCGAGCGCCCGGATCTCCGCCAGCATGTCGAGGAGATCCTCCTCGTCGACACCGCAGATCCGTTTCAATGCGTGAAAATCACGCCGTGCCAGGAGTTCGAGATTGGCGACCAGCGCCTTCATCGCCGGATCGAGCCGGTTGCGCACCGCAAGTTGCAGCGACAGGCATTCGGCTAGGTCGCGGGCAAACAGGCCGGCCGGCTCGAAGGTCTGACACACCGCCAGCACCTTCGCGACGGCGGCGGCATCCGCACCGAGACGAACGGCGATCTCGGCCAGGTCGGCACGCAGATAGCCGCTCTCGTCAAGGCCGTCGGCGAGTTCGGCGGCGATCAGCCGTGCAGCCGGATCGGCGAAGGCTAGCGCCACCTGTTCACCGACATGGTCGCGCAGCGTGATCGTCGCGGCCGCCATATCGCCCGCATCAAACCACTCGGATGAGGAACCCGCGCCATTGCCCGAAGCCGACTTCCATTGTGCCGTCAGGTCGGGACCGAGCCGCTCGCTGGTGCCCGGGTCGTCGGGAAACAGGTTTTCCAGCGACGTGTCGAGCTTGTCCGAGATCGCCTCGGCGCTCCACTGCGTCTCGTTTTCGAACCAGTCGCCTTCGGCGGTGGCTTGCGGCTCCGCCTCGATCTTCTGCGCCTGGTCGCTGGCGGCATCGTCCTGCGGCTCGGCGCGTTCCAGCAGCGGATTGCGCTCGATTTCCTCGTCGATGAAATGCTCAAGCTCGACATGGGTGAACTGCAGCAGCCGAATCGACTGCATCAGCTGCGGCGTCATCACCAGCGACTGCGATTGTCGTAGCTGTAGTTTGGCCGCCAACGCCATGGTTCGGTTTCAAACGCCTCGTCTACGCATCCCGACTTCCGGGCAAGAATTTTGCAGCCGGCCATAAAAACTGGCCCGGCTTTTGCTTGTCAAGGCAATTGGTAGCAAAACGCGCTTACCGGAGCGTTATCCCGGAGCAAAATCGAGAAAAAAGCGCCGCGCGAACCGCACGTGTCAGGAAACAAATTTCACGCTCAGAGCAATTCCAGGAAAAGTGTGAAACGGTTTTCCCGGAAAAGCGCATAGCGCTTTCCCTTGGGAATTGCGTCAAGACGAAAAGACGGAGCGGATTGGCGTTTTCCGTGAAACGACGAACCGTTCAGAGCGTAAAACCCTCGCCGAGGTAAAGTCGCCGCACATCCGGGTTTGCCACCACTTCGTCGGCCCTGCCATGGGTCAGCACCTGGCCGGCATGGATGATGTAGGCGCGGTCGATCAGGCCGAGCGTTTCGCGCACATTATGATCTGTGATGAGGACGCCGATGCCGCGCGCTGTCAGGTGGCGCACCAGTTGCTGGATATCGGCGACAGCGATCGGATCGATGCCGGCGAAAGGCTCGTCGAGCAGCATGTAGGCCGGACGCGTCGCCAGCGCTCGCGCGATTTCCAGGCGTCGCCGCTCGCCGCCCGAAAGCGACATGGATGGCGCCTTGCGCAGATGGCTGATGTGGAATTCCTCGAGCAGTTCGTCGAGATTGCGCTCGCGCACCTTGCGGTCCTTTTCGACCACTTCCAGCACCGCGCGGATATTCTGCTCGACATTGAGCCCACGGAAAATCGACGCTTCCTGCGGCAGATAGCCGATGCCGAGGCGTGCGCGACGGTACATCGGCATCGACGTGACGTCGAAGCCGTCGATCTCGATCGTGCCTTCATCCACCGGCACGAGGCCGGTAACCATGTAGAAACAGGTCGTCTTGCCGGCGCCGTTGGGGCCGAGCAGTCCAACGGCCTCGCCGGCGCGCACGCCGATGGTGACGCCGCTGACGACCTTGCGGCCCTTGTAGCTCTTGGTCAGCCCCTTGGCGATCAGGGTTCCCTTGAACTTTCCCGCATCGACGGTCCCCGTGGCCGGCGCCGAAAGCTTGCCGGCGGCCCGTCCCGGAAGACGCGCCGTCAACGACGACAGGCTGGCCATCAGGGGTTCGTCGCTCCCGATTTCGGCGGCGGCGTGATCGACATCTGGACGCGTTGCCCAGCACATGGATCCACCTGAGCCAGTCCGCTTTTCATCTGCACCGTAAGCTTGCAGCCCACCAGAACATTGTCGTTTTGCGACAGAACGACCTTTTTGCCCGAAAGCACCAGCACCTGGCTCTTCATATCGAAGCTGCCTTGATCGCCGGTCGCGACCTGCGCATCCGACTTGATGTAAACCTTGTCGGAGATCTCCAGGTGATCGATGTTGGCCGAGCCCGTCATCGCCGCACCCGCGGCCTCCGTGCCCTTGGCAGCGGCGTTGGGGTCCTTGACGTAGTAGACCGTCATCTTGCCGGCCTTCATCAATGTCGGCCCCTGGACGACGCTGACATTGCCCGTGAAGATGGCGACACTGTCGGCCTGGCGGACTTCCAGCTTGTCGCTCTCGATCTGGATCGGCTTGTCGCCGGACAGTTTGAGGCCTGATTGACTGGTCGTCTGCGCCCATGACGGCACGAGTCCGAGCAGCAGCAACGCTGAAGTTGCAGCCGCGAGCCGCGTCGAACTACTGAGCCGCATTGGTTTCTCCGCTGTTTCCCTGTGCCGCCTTCAAGGCGGCGGAATCGATGTTGACGCGCACTTTGTTCTCGAAAACCAGAACCTTGCCATTGTCCTGGACCGACATCGTATCCGCCGTGATCCGCGACCCGCCACGGCTGACATCGACGGGATCTCCCGTCTTCATAGTGCCTTTGCCCATGTCGAGGAAGACCGATTTGAACTTGGCCTGCATGCCGTCGGTCGTGGTGATCGTCACGTCGCTGGTCAGGTTCATCGTATTGCCGTCGCGATCGTAGGTGCCGTGCGAGGCCTTGACCGCCGCCACATTGTCGGGCGCGATCGGCACCTTGGCGTCGATGCCTTCCAACTCGATGATACCTTGCGTGCTGACATCCTGAATGGCACGCAGCGCCGTCATCGAATAAGGCTGCTTCTGCTTGGTGAAACCGTTGAGCTTGGGATTGGCCATCACCAGCTTGCCGTTGGAAAAGGCAGTGCCTTCCGCCTGAACCTTCACGGCGACGGGTGCGGCGAGATAGGAATAGACCGGGAAAGCGACCGCTATCAGTGCCGCGGCCACTGGCACGGCAAATTTGAGAACGCGCACGCGGCGCGAATGACGCTGTGCACGGTCGAAAGCATCGCCGCGCGTCCGACCGCCCGCCGGGGGAGCCAACACCGCCTCGGCGTTGGTTGGTTCAATAGGTCGCGCTAACATTCACTGCTTTCTTCTAACCCTGCCCGCCCTTGAGCACCGCCTATAGGTGGGACGCCGGCGCTTTCAAGCAAGCACAAGCCCACGAAAACTGCAAAAGTGTGACAACCGCCTTTGTACAGACGAAAACGAAGTCCGCACAACTGCGTGTTCTCCATAGCAGAAACAGACACGCGGCGTAAAATTTATCAGCGCCTGTCTCGCCGCCCGACCTCGCGGTGATTGCCCAAAAACGTGAGGGGAGATGTCGGATGCCCCGCCTAGCCAGCCTGGTCGATCGTGTATGCGGCGTTGCCGATCACGTCGGCGGGACGCTTTTGGCTTTAGATCCGGTCGGCGTCAGGCCGCCTTCCGCTGTATGAGACCAACAAGAACGGTGCGCATTCCCGAATACGATGGGCTGCCAATTTTCACTTCCCAATCAGTGTTGCGTTTCCGAGGGTGCTTCACATTACGCAACGCTTGGCGGAATGTGTTCGGGTCGACGCCTACAGTTCGAGCCATATCTTCGGCGGTTGTGTGTTTGGCGATCATGAAATCTCCTATGCCTTTTGCCTGTATATAGGGCGTTTGCGCAACTCGGCCAAAGGATTAGCCGTTTGCGCAAACTTCAGACTGAGACAATGCCGGAAAGAGAACTGCTTCCCGATGAGAGGATCATGGTCTAAAAGCGTCCCCTTCCGCCGACTGAAAGGCTGACCATGGCACTGAGAGCCGACGACCTGATCGACCGCCGCCGTTTGCGGCGCAAGCTGACATTCTGGCGCGTTGTCGCCATAGGCATCGTGGCCCTTGGCGTGATTGCGCTTTCAACCTGGTTCTATGGCGACGATTTCGGCGGCTCGACGGTCGACCATATTGCCAAGGTCAAGATCGAAGGCACGATCACCGAGGACGAGGAACTGATCAAGCGCCTGGAAACCATCCGTCTTTCATCGAAGGTGAAAGGGGTGATCCTGTCGATCGATTCGCCTGGCGGCACCACCGTTGGCGGTGAATCGATCTATGAAGAAGTGCGCAAGCTGGCCGCCGACAAGCCGGTGGTGGCGGAAGTCGGCACGCTCGCCGCATCGGCGGGCTATATGATCGCCAGTGCCGCCGATCACATCGTTGCCCGCAAGACCTCGATCGTCGGCTCGATCGGCGTGCTGATCCAGTATCCCGACGTCAGCGGCCTGATGGACAAGCTCGGCGTCAAGCTGGAGGAGGTGAAATCCTCGCCGCTGAAAGCCGCGCCCTCTCCCTTCAAGCCTACCAATGACGACGAGCGCGCCATGGTTCGCAAACTCATCCTCGACAGTTACAACTGGTTCGTCGACATCGTCGCCGAACGCCGCAAGATGACCCGCGAACAAGCGCTGATGCTTGCCGACGGCTCGATATTCACCGGGCGCCAAGGCGTTGCCAACGGGCTGATCGACGCTGTCGGCGGCGAGGCCGTAGCGGTCGACTGGCTGGCCACCAAGGGCGTCGATGCCAAGCTCAAGGTCGTCGAATGGAAGGATACCGAACGGCGCGGCGGCTTCCTGTTCTCGAAAGCGATGGCGCAAACCATCAGCAGTGCGCTCGGCCTGCCCGCCTACAGCGGCGACGTCATCCATGAACTCGGAGCCGACCGCTTGTTTCTTGACGGTCTCGTTTCCGTCTGGCACCCTTGATACGCCGTTTGGGGCAAGTGAAAAAAGCAAATAAAATCATCCTCATAATTTTGACCGCACTGCTTTCACGGGGACCCGTCTCATGATCAAGTCCGAACTTGTGCAGATTATTGCCACGCGCAATCCGCATCTTTTCCTGCGCGACGTCGAAAACATCGTCGGCGCCATCTTCGATGAAATCACCGATGCCCTTGCCGAAGGCAACCGGGTCGAGTTGCGTGGCTTCGGCGCTTTTTCGGTGAAAAATCGTCCCGCCCGCACCGGCCGCAATCCGCGCACCGGCGAATCCGTCGAGGTCGAGGAGAAATGGGTGCCGTTCTTCAAGACTGGTAAGGAACTGCGTGAAAGGCTGAACGGCGGCAAGTAGGCGCGACGTCAGCGCCTGACGGCCTTTCGGACAGGCCAGCTTCCGACGGAAAACATCATGTTCAATCGCTTCATGCTCATCGCGATCTTCGTGCCCCTGGCGATCATCCTGATCGCACTCGCCGTTGCCAACCGCGAACTGGTCGCCTTCACGCTGGATCCGTTCAACCCCGGCAATCCGAAGCTGACCCTGACTTTGCCGCTGTTCATCTTCCTGTTCCTGGCACTCGCCATCGGCATGATCGTCGGCAGCCTGGCAACCTGGGTCAAGCAGGGCCGCTATCGCAAGCTGGCGCGCCAGCGCGGCGTCGAGGCCGAGAACCTGCGCCAGGCGGTCAGCCGTGCGCCGGCGGTACCGCAAAGCCCGGCCCAGGGATCGGCCCAAGGGTCCGCCCAAGGATCGGCATTGCCGAAGCCGACCGCTTGAACCGCCCGCAGGCGGCTTTGTCCCTACGGAGTTTTTCATGCTGACCATTTCGGCCGCAGAGGTCGACCATGCGCTGACCTTTCCCGGATTGGTCGAGACGCTGCGCACGGCGTTTCGCGACGGTGCGGTGCAGCCGGTCAGGCACCATCATACGATCGAGCGGCCAGATGGTGCCGCCTCCACACTGCTTTTGATGCCGGCCTGGACCGATCTCAACGGGGCGGGCACATCGGCCGGCAGTCACGTCGGCGTCAAGATCGTCACCGTGTCCCCCGACAACAATGCCATCGGCAAGCCGGCGGTGATGGGGCTCTATCTCCTGCTCAATGGCGCCACCGGCGAACCCGAGGCCTTGATCGACGGCCAGCGGCTGACACAGTGGCGCACCGCCTGCGCTTCGGCGCTCGCGGCCTCCTATCTCGCCCGCGACGATGCCTCGCGGCTGCTGGTGGTCGGCGCCGGCGCGCTGTCGCCCTTCCTCGCCAAGGCGCACTCGGCCGTACGGCCGATCAAGACCATCCGCATCTGGAACCGCACTCCGGCCAATGCCGAGAAAGTCGCCGCCGACCTGCGCGCCGAGGGTTTTGCAGCCAGCGCGGCGAGCGATCTCGATGCCGAGCTTGGGCAGGCCGACATCGTCTCCTCGGCGACGATCACCACCACGCCGTTGATCAAGGGTGCGCTGTTGCAGCCGGGAACCCATGTCGACCTGGTCGGAGGCTTTACGCCGACGATGCGCGAGAGCGATGACGACGCGATCAGGCTTGCCCGCGTCTATGTCGACACCCGCGCCGGCGCCACCAAGGAAGCCGGCGACATCGTCCAGCCGCTGGCCTCCGGCGTGCTGAAGCCGGAAACCATTGTCGCCGATCTGCACGAATTGGCGCGCGGGCAGAAGAAGGGTCGCGAGAGCGCCGGTGAGATCACGCTGTTCAAGTCGGTCGGCGCGGCGCTCGAGGATCTTGCCGCCGGCATTGCCGTCTACAAGGCGCTCACGGCCTAGTTGCCGTTGCGCCCATCTCGGCGCCCATCGCCTCGGCTATAACACGAAAATCTTGATCCCCGATTTCGAAAAGGCCAAAGCGAAGCTGATAACCCCAGTTCGACTTGCCGACGGTGAATTCGAGCTTGTTGAGCAGCGGCTTGATCCGCGCTTCCTCGGCCTTGGCCCACGCCACATCGCGACGGAACGGCGTGAAGCCAGCGCCCATATCGCCCTGATAGGGCTCGCCTTCCCGCACCGTGCCGATCGCCGTGAAGGCCTGCAGGCCATCTTTCTCGCCCAAAACAGTGTTCGGCGAATAGTAGACGATGCCATCGCCTGGCTTGACGCGACGCAGCGGTGCCGCCTTGCCGTGGTTGACCTGCATGAAGCCGGCTGCGCGGCCCCGCCGGACATGTTCGGCCGACGCCACGGCGATCCAATACGCGCTCATTTATGGTTACCATTGGCCTGTTCGCCATCGGACAGCCAGTAGACGCGCAGGCGATGATTGTCGGGATCGAGCGCGACAAAAGTACGGCCGAAATCCATGTCGGTCGGCGTCTGCAGGATTGTCAGCCCGCGCCCGGACCAGTCGGCATGGGCGGCATCGACCGCATCGGGCGTATCCAGCGCAAACACGATTTCGGCGCCACCGCCTGACGTGGCGGCTGCCGGCTCCGCCGTGTGGCGCGACCACAGGCCGAACTTGAAGCCGGCATCGAGCACGAACAGCACGAAGGTCGGCGAACTTTCGACCGGCTCACGGCCGAGCAGCCCGCTGTAGAAGGCGCCGCTCTGCTGCGGCTGGTCGACATAGAGGATGACGAAATTCGGGGTGGCCATAACTGCTCTCCAAGGTTCGGTGCTTCGACTTGGCGACCATAAGATGGTCTACTGTCAGATTATGGCAGCAGTCATCTCGAACCACGCGGCGTGTCGAGCGTTGCCCGCCATTCCTTGAGCAGCGCCTGGCGACGACGCGGATAGCGCGTGTCTGTTGCATGGAGTTCGGTGATGCGATCGGTGCGAAAATGCCGGAAATCGTGCCGCATCTCGCACCACGCCACCACCACCCGCACCTTGTCGAAGAAGCCCAGCGCAAATGGCCAGACGACACGCTCGGACGCAGCGCCGCCCGCGTCGCGGTAAAGAAAGCCGAGCTTGCGCTCGTTGCGGATGGCCTGCCGTACGAGGCCAAGGTCGATGGTCTCGATGGCCATGGCGGGAGGGCCGACCAGCAGTGTGCTCGCGTCGAGATCCTCGCGCAGATCGTCCGGCAGGACAGCCGCGATCTTGGCCAACGCGTTGGCAGCGGCGGCCGAAAGACGCTGGTCCGGCTGCTTGGCGACCCAGCGCGAGCCGAGCACGATGGCTTCGATCTCCTCGTCGCTGAACATCAGCGGCGGCAGCATGAAGCCGGGCTTGAGCACATAACCGACACCCGCCTCGCCCTCGATCGGCGCGCCCTGGCCCTGCAGCGTGGCGATATCGCGGTAGAGCGTGCGGATCGAAATCCCGAGTTCATCGGCCAGCGCTTGCCCGCTCACCGGCCGGCGATGCCGGCGCAGGCACTGGATCAGGTCGAGCAGGCGTTCGGAGCGGGACATCCGGTAGATTTGCCTGTTTCTTTGACATTGGTCCATCGCGGCCAACCTGAACCGGAGAGGCCGACCTGTCGGACTTGGTTGCGAAGCCGGTTGCCCTATGTCAAAAGCGGCCACCCCGTTCGGAGTTGCCCCCGCTTGAAGTCTTTTCGCGACAAACGCCGCGACAACCGTCCACATCCATCCGCGAAGGGTGCGGCGGACGTGTCACGTCCGCGTCCCGGCCAGGCTCCCGCCAGACCGGAAGCGCCACCGCGCGAGCGCCATGAGGCGAAGACGGAAAGTCGTTCCGAACCGAACTCGGCGCCGCGCATCCTGGCCCGCCGCGAAGGCGCTCTGCCCGCCGAACATCTTCCCGTGATCCTGGAAGTGGCGCCCAATGCCGATTATGCGCTCCTCGACAGCGGCACCGGCCAAAAGCTCGAACAATATGGCCCCTACCGTATCGTACGGCCCGAGGGCCAGGCGATCTGGCAAAAGGCCTTGCCGGCAAAGGAATGGGAGCGCGCCGACGCCGTCTTCACCGGCGACACCGACGAGGAGGGTATCGGCCGCTGGCGTTTTCCCAAGCTGCCACTCGGCGAGACCTGGCCGATGAAGCATGACGGCATCGACTATCTCGGCCGTTTCACCTCGTTTCGTCATGTCGGCGTCTTTCCCGAGCAGGCCTCCCATTGGGATCACATGGCCGGGCTGATCGCGGCGGCGAAGCGGCCGGTCAAGGTGCTGAACCTGTTCGGCTATACCGGTCTCGCCTCATTGGTGGCGGCTCGCGCCGGCGCCGAGGTCACCCATGTCGATGCCTCGAAGAAGGCAATTGGCTGGGCCCGTGAAAACCAGGAGATGGCCGGCCTCGGCAGCAAGCCGATCCGCTGGATCGTCGACGACGCGGTCAAATTCGCCGAGCGCGAGGAGCGTCGCGGCAGCCGCTACGACATCATCCTGTTCGACCCGCCGGCCTATGGCCGTGGCCCCAAGGGCGAGGTCTGGCAATTGTTCGAGGACCTGCCTGATTTGACCGAACTTTGCCGGGCGATCCTGACGCCGAAGCCGCTTGCCGTGGTGCTGACCGCCTATTCCATCCGCGCCTCCTTCTTCGCCATCCACGCCTTGATGCGCGATACGTTTGCCGGCATGGGCGGCAAGATTGAATCGGGTGAGCTGATCATCCGTGAAAAGTCCGCCGGCCGGGCGCTCTCGACCTCATTGTTTTCGCGTTGGGTGGCTGAATGAACGAGCGGCATGCAGGCGCACCTGGCCAGGTGAAGGAGGTCACCAGCCTCGCCAATCCGCTGGTCAAGGACATCAAGGCGCTCGCTCAGAAGAAGTTCCGCGACCAGCAGAACGCCTTCATGGCCGAGGGGCTGAAGCTGGTCATCGATGCGCTCGATCTCGGCTGGCAGATCAGGACATTGGTTTTCGCCAAAGCCGGGCGCGGCAATGCGGCGGTGGAGAAGGTGGCCGCACGCACCGTTGCCGCAGGCGGCATGGTGCTAGAAGTGTCGGAAAAGGTGCTGGTCGCCATCACCCGCCGCGACAATCCGCAAATGGTGGTGGGCGTCTTTTCGCAGAAATTCCTCGCCTTGAAGGATGTGCGCGCCGACAATGGCGACGTCTGGGTGGCACTCGATCGGGTACGCGATCCCGGCAATCTCGGCACCGTCATCCGCACCGTCGATGCCGTCGGCGCCAAAGGCGTCATTCTGGTCGGCGATACCACTGATCCATTCTCCGTGGAGACGGTGCGCGCCACCATGGGTTCGATCTTTGCCGTGCCGGTAGCCAAGGCGACAACCGAGGCTTTCCTTGCCTGGCGGGGCGGCTTCTCAGGCCTCGTCGCCGGAACCCACCTGAAAGGCGCCGTCGACTACCGCTCGGTCGATTTTTCCCGCGGGCCCGTGCTGCTGATGATGGGCAACGAGCAGCAGGGGCTGCCCGAAAGCCTGGCTGCGAGCTGCGACAGGCTGCTCAGGATTCCGCAAGCGGGCCGTGCCGATTCGCTCAATCTGGCCGTCGCCACCGGCATCATGCTGTTCGAGATCCGGCGCGGCGCGCTGAAGCTCGAGCCAATCCTGGACCAGCAATGAAGGTTGCCTGCCCGTGAGATCATGGTCTCCCTACGCACTGCTCGTCGTCGCGGCCATCGCGCTCGACCAGTGGATAAAGTACCTGGTCGAGGCCGGTCTGCCTTTTCAGGAAAAGGTTGATCTGTTGCCCTTCCTGGCGCTGTTTCGCACCTACAATACCGGCATCGCCTTCTCGATGTTCTCATCCTTCGGCGACACCGGGCTGATCGTCATTTCGCTCGCCGTCGTTGCCTTCGTGCTGTTCCTGGCGACGCGGATCGCGCCGTCCCAGATCCTTGCCCGCACCGGCTTTGCGCTGATCGTCGGCGGCGCGCTCGGCAACCTGATCGACCGCGCCGTCTACGGCCACGTCATCGACTACATCCTGTTCCACACGACGGTCTGGTCGTTCGCCGTCTTCAACCTTGCCGACGCCTTCATCTCGGTGGGCGCGGCACTGGTCGTCTTCGACGAGCTGTTCGGCTGGCGGCGCGAGCCCGGGCCGTCCAACGCCAAGCCTTCCAAAGCCATGCCTTCCAAGGCCAAGTCTTCGAAGGCCAAGTCTTCGAAGGATTGACCCCGTGCCGCCATCGCCGCACAGTTCATGTCGCCAAACACGATCGCGGAGAAAGACATGTCCGAAACCTTCAAAGCCATCCTCGTTTCGCGTGACGCCGAGAAAAAGCAGTCGGTAACCGTGACCGATCTCACCGACGCCGACCTGATGGAAGGCGATGTCACCATCGCGGTCGAGGCAACGACGGTGAACTACAAGGATGGCCTGGCGATCACAGGCAAGGCGCCGGTGATCCGCCGCTGGCCGCTGGTGCCGGGCATCGATTTCGCCGGCACCGTCATCTCGTCTTCCCATCCCGACTGGCGCGCCGGTGACAAAGCCATCCTGAACGGCTGGGGCGTCGGCGAAACCCATTTCGGCGCCTATGCTGGCCGCGCCCGTGTCAAAGGCGACTGGCTGGTGCCGCTGCCGCAAGGCATCAGCCCGCATGACGCGATGGCCGTCGGCACCGCAGGCTATACCGCCATGCTCTGCGTCATGGCCCTGGAGCGGCACGGCATCCTGCCCGATCGCGGCCCGGTGGTGGTGACGGGGGCGGCCGGCGGTGTCGGCTCGGTCGCGGTCTCGATCCTGTCCAGCCTCGGCTACCATGTCATTGCTTCCACCGGCCGCAATGCCGAAAGCCCCTATCTGATCGACCTTGGCGCCGCCGAAGTGATATCGCGCGACGAGCTTGCCCAGCCGGCCAAGCCGCTGGCCAAGGAGCGCTGGGCCGGCGGCATCGACGCAGTTGGCAGCCACACGCTGGCCAATGTGCTCTCGATGACCTCCTATGGCGGCGCGGTCGCCGCCTGCGGCCTGGCCGGCGGCATGGACCTGCCGACCAGCGTCGCGCCCTTCATCCTGCGCGGCGTCTCATTGCTCGGCATCGATTCAGTGATGGCGCCGAAAGCAGTCCGCCTCGAGGCATGGCGCCGCATCGGCACCGACCTCGATCTTCAGAAGCTCGCCAGCCTGTCCAGCACCATCGGGTTCGACGGCATCGTCGATGCCGCGCGCGACATCGTCGACGGCAAGATCCGCGGCCGCGTCGTCGTGGGTATGTGACTCCGCCCAACTGCCGGAAGGATGGAATCGCCAGATCTGCGGCAAACCCGCCGCGCCTCGGCAAAAAGCGCTCATCCGCTAAAATTCGAACGATCCGCCGCAATTTTCCATAATCTCTGTCTGGCAAGGATTTCGCATGATCGCGGAATCCGGCAGCCAACAGGCGGACACTGGCGACGACGTCGATGCGGTGCTCCCGCCGCTGGTGCCCGAGCCGGAATTCTCCAGGCGCGAAAGCCTGCCCTTTCTGACATTCGTCGCCATCGTGGTGGTGGCCGGGCTGGCGCATCTGACCGGGGCACCAATCTTCATTAGCGTCGCATTGCTGGCAACCGGTCTTGCCGGTCTTGCCCTGCATCTGCGCGCCAGGCGGAGCGAACATCGCACCTCTGCCCTTCTTGACGAAACCACTGCCCGCAGCCGCGCCGAGATCGAGACGCTGGCCGACCGCATGTGGGAGATGCAGGAGAGCGATGAGCGCTTTCGCGGCCTGATCGACGCGCTTGGCGATCTCGTCATCCATCGCGACCGCGATGGCTACATCGTCTATGCCAACAAGGTCTTCGCCGATCTCGTCGAGATCGACCAGCGCGACCTTGCCGGCAAGACCCTGGCAGAACTGGGCATCGAGGTCGGCATGGTTCCCGATGCCGCCTTTTCCGACCATGAGTGCCTGAGTTCCACCGATGTCTCTATCAGCACGCCGAGCGGGCAGCGCTGGTTCTCCTGGATCGAACTGTCGGTGCGCGACAAGGACAGCGGCGCGGTTTCGCACCGCGCCATCGCCCGCGACATCACCGCCCGCAAACGCGCCGAATCCTCGCTGATCACCGCACGCGAACGGGCCGAATATGCCAGCCAGGCCAAATCGCGCTTCCTCGCCACCGTCAGCCATGAAATCCGCACCCCGATGAACGGCATCATGGGGATGGCCAGGTTGCTGGCCGACACCA
The DNA here is from genome assembly GCF_040319805.1 of Mesorhizobium sp. M0848. Lineage (NCBI taxonomy): Bacteria > Pseudomonadati > Pseudomonadota > Alphaproteobacteria > Hyphomicrobiales > Phyllobacteriaceae > Mesorhizobium > Mesorhizobium sp. M0848. The sequence goes on from NZ_JAMYOM010000008.1 coordinate 186,673, forward strand.
GCCTGTCGCCGGAGCAGCAAACCTATGTCGGCGCCGTCTCGACCTCGGCCAGCGCATTGCTTGCCCTGATCGAGGATCTTCTCGACTATTCCAAGATCGAAGCCGGGCGTTTCGACCCCGAGCCGCAGCCGATGTCGGTGCGCGAGATCGCCGACAACATCATCGAATTGCTGGCAGCGCGGGCTTTCGCCAAGGATATCGGGCTGGGTTGCCATGTCGAACCCGACGTGCCGCAATTGATCACCGCCGATCCGGGCAAGGTGAGGCAGGTGCTTCTCAACCTCATCGGCAACGCCATCAAGTTCACCGACAGCGGCGGCGTGCTGGTGAGCATAGCACGCGCACGCACCGAAACCAGCGACCGCATATGCTTCACCATCGCCGATACCGGTCCGGGCCTGCGTGATGCCGACCTGGAGCGCATTTTCGAGGAGTTCGAGCAGGCCGACGGCACGTCGACACGCACACATGGCGGGGCCGGCCTCGGCCTTGCCATCTCCAGACGCCTGGTGGCCGCCATGGGCGGCACGATCTCGGTATCCAGCCGGCTCGGCCAGGGATCCGAGTTCGTCTTCGAAATCCCTGCGATAGCGGCCACCGAAGCGCCGCAGGGCCACCAGAATGCTCTCTCGGGCAGACGCGCGGTGATCCTGTCGAAGAACGCCGTCGAGGCCGACGCCATCGCCCGCACCATCCGCGCCAATGGCGGCGCGGTCGACATCGCCACCACTGCCGCACAGGCCGCGCGTTTCGCCGCCGGCTGCGATGCGATCCTGGTCGATGCAGCGATGGAAGAAGGCGACGGAAGGCTGCTCAAGCGCCTGCGCCAAAGCGGTTTCTCCGACTGTGAGGCGATCACGCTGATCGCGCCGACCGATCGCGGCATGCTTGGCGAGTTCCGAGCCAGCGGCTACGCAACCTTCCTGGCCAGACCGGTGCGTGGCGGAACACTTCTGCGTGTGCTGTTGAGCAGCCATGCTCCGAGCCTCGGCCCGCCGCAGCCGGAAAGGCGCGGCGCGCCGACGCTGCGCGCCATCGGCAACCGCCAGCGCGGCCTGTCGGTGCTGATCGCCGAGGACAATGACATCAACGCCATGCTGGCCCGCGCCACGCTGCTGAAGGCCGGGCATCGCGTCAAGGTGGTCGGCAACGGCAAGGCCGCCGTCGAGGCTGTCACCGGCGCCGCGCACAAGGACCGCTTCGACGTGGTCTTGATGGATCTCCACATGCCGGTCATGGACGGGCTGGACGCGATTGCCGCCATCCGCCGCCATGAGGAAGAAAGTGCAGTGCGGCCGGTGCCGATCATGGTGCTGTCGGCCGACAGCCAGGAAAAGACCCGTCACGCGGTGTTGGCCCATGGCGCCAGCGGCTTTGTCACCAAGCCGCTCGACCCCGAGGCGCTGGTCAATGCCGTCGAGGGGCAGGTCGTCGCGGCCTGAGCTTTCCACCGCCATTCGGCACGGGCGATCACTTAAACGTAGCCGGTTGATCGTATTCGCCAGCCGACGAAGTATTGCCCATGACGTCGTATCACGGTACTGTCACAATCCTGTTGCACCTACACCGTATCCCCGTGCCAAGAGGGATGGCTCGAAGGAGAATCACTCGTGCATACAGTTATGCCGGAATGTGACACTCGGCCGAACGCCAGCAGCGCCTTGCTTGCCGGACGTAACGTCGATTCCGTCATAAAGGGCGCTGCGCTGGGCCGTATAGGCAATCTTGAAGTGCGGCTCGCTCGCAACGAGGCCGAGATCGCGGCCGCGCAGGAAGTGCGCTACCGGGTGTTCTACGACGAACTTGGCGCCAGGAAGGACCTGTTCCAGGCCCATGACCGCCGGGACGCCGATCGGTTCGATCCGCTCTGCGACCATCTGCTGGTTTTGGACACCACGCTTTCCGGTCCCGAACATCGCCGCATCGTCGGCACATATCGGCTGCTGCGGCAAGAAATCGCGGCCACGGCCGGTGGCTTCTATTCCGAAGGTGAATTCGAGCTGACCAAGCTCATCGCCCGCCACCCCGGCCAGCGCTTCCTTGAACTCGGCCGCTCCTGCGTGTTGCCGGAATACCGCTCGAAGCGCACCATCGAGGCGTTGTGGCAAGGCATCTGGGCTTACATCAACCATTACGAAATCGGTGTGATGACCGGCTGCGCGTCCTTTCACGGCACCGTGCCGGCGGCGCATGCCGAGGCGCTCACCTACCTAGCCCACCACTGCCGGACGAACTCGGCCTGGGACGTGCGCGCGGTGTCCGGGCGCTATTGCTCGATGGATCTGATGCCGATCGAGGCCGTCAATGCCAAGGCGGCGATCGCCGCGATGCCGCCTTTGGTCAAGGGCTATCTGCGCGTCGGTGCCCGCATCGGCGATGGTTGCGTCATCGATCGCGAATTCTCGACGGTCGATGTGTTCGTCGTGATGCCGGTCAAGGAGATCGGCGCACGCTACGTCAACTATTATGGCGGCGAAGCCCAGCGCTTCGCGGCGTGAGATTGAGTAGGCAGTAGGCAGTAGGCAGTAGTGATGACGCCACGATTAAGCTCCTGTGACTACTGATTATTCCCTATTCCCTATTCCCTATTCCCTATTCCCTATTCCCCATTCCCTATTCCCTCTCTTCACGGAATATCTTCCGGCCGCCTGCCGGGTCGGCTCTTGTAGGACGGAAACGACCAGCCGAATTTGAGCGCACCACCGCGCACGAGGAACGCCGCCGCAAAACCGGCGAGGTCCGAGGCGAGCGGCGGCAGTCCGGCAAGTTCGCCAAGCGTGTAAAGGCCGGCACCCGCAAGGGCCGCCGTAACGTAGATTTCGGGCCTGAGCAGCACCGATGGCTCGCCGGCGAGGAGATCACGCAGAATGCCGCCGAAAGTGGCGGTGAGCACGCCGGTGATGACGGAGACGACCGGCGAACCGGTAATCGCAAGCCCCTTGGCCGCGCCCATCACCGAAAAAGCGGCGAGCCCGACGGCGTCGAGCCAGAGCAGCCATTTCCAGCGCGATTCGACACGATGCGCGCTGAAGAAGACCAGCACCGCAACCGCGGCGCAGACCAGCACATAGCCGGAGTTGGCGACCCAGAAAACCGGCAGGTTGAGGATAACGTCGCGAAGCGTGCCACCGCCTATCCCGGTGACGCTGGCCAGGAACAGGAAGCCGATAATGTCGAGTTGCTTACGCGAAGCCGCCAGCGCCCCGGTCGCCGCGAAGACGGCGACACCGGCATAGTCAAGAAGCGCGATAGGGTTCATGAGGCCAAGGCAGTAGGGATTAGGGATTAGGCAGTATGAATAGCACGAAGCCGCGCGATTGATACGACTGCCCTAGTTTCCTACTGCCTACTGCCTATCCCCTGCCTCACGCATCTTTCTCAGCCTGTTCGTTCACCGGCCCCGGCTCAACCGGTGCTTCAGCGGCGACGAACTTTGGCCCGCCCTTGGCGACGCCCACCATGGCCGGGCGCAGCACGCGGTCGCCGATCGAATAGCCCGGCTGCACGATCTGGACCACGGTGTTGGCCGGGACATCCGGATTGGGCACTTCGAACATCGCCTGGTGGAAATTGGGATCGAACTTCTCGCCTTCAGGCGCGAGCTTCTTGACCCCATGCCGTTCCAGCGCCGACAGCATGGCGCGCTCGGTGAGGTCGACGCCTTCGATCAGCGCCTTGAAGCCGGCGTCACCCGATGCTTTGGCCTCGGCGGGAATCGCATCCAGCGCGCGGCGCAGATTGTCCGACACCGACAACATGTCGCGGGCGAAATTCGCGACCGCGTAGGTGCGCGCATCGTGCACATCGCGCGCCGTGCGGCGCCGCAGGTTTTCCATCTCGGCCGCCACGCGCAGCGCGCGGTCCTTCAGCTCTTCATTTTCCTTCAGCAGCCGCACAAGGGCTTCATAATCACCGTCGGTGCTGCCTTCCGTGCGCTCGGCTGTGGGCTCGGTCGCCTCGACTTCATCGGGCGCGCGTTCGTCTTTTGCCTGGTCGCTCATCGCCGTTTCCCGTCAATCTCGAATGATGTGGATTTTGTGCCCGATATCGATGTTTGGCGGCCAAAAATCAAGGGGTAAGCGACTATGGAAGCCGCCGGCCAAGGCGGGACAATGACAGGCAAGACATTTCGACTTTAATTCAAATTTTACCTTAACCGCCGGCTTTGCTTGCCACACAGGCATGATGGGGGAACCATTCTCTTGCTGCAGGAGTTTCGAAGCCGAGACAGGATTTTGAGATGATGACCCGCAACATGGGCGAAAAGGCAGAGGGGCTGGCCATCGAGATCAGGCGCCAGTTCGGCGCCGAGGCGGTGACCCGCTTTCTGCGCACCTTGCCGGCCTTCCGCACCGAAGCCGACATCCCCGACCGGCTCAGAGAACTGCTCGACCGCCTCGATGGGGCGGAGCGCGGTGACATCGGCTGGCGCCGGCCGTAACGCAACAATCGATCTTGGCAGCAAACCTCCTATCGGCAATAGCCGGGGAGAGCCGAACCATCTAAGGATAGATGGGTTGGTTCAAATGGAGGACGTAATGCGCAAGGTTTCGATTACCTCATCGCTGATGGCGCTTGTCGGCCTCGGCGCCATAACTTTGGCGGCCTTTCCTGCACAAGCAGACAATCTGCAGCTGCAATTGGGCAAACATGGCCCGCGGCTGAAGCTCATGGAAGATTGCGACCCCGCCTACGACGATTGCGAAGGTCCCCGTCGCGACGATCGGCGCGACCGGCGTCAACGAGGCTGCACGGAAGACCGGGCTCTCGACAAGGCAGAGCGAATGGGCATCCGCCGCGCAAGAATTGAGTCCATCGGCCGCCGGGAGATCACGGTCCGCGGCAGACAGGGTGGCGACCGCGTGCGCGTGACTTTTGGCACCGAGCGCGGCTGTCCTATCCTCGATCGCGAATAGCGGTCGACGTCATCAGCAGGTTGAGCTGGCGGTTGGCTGGCTCGACCGCCAAGCCACGCGACAATTACGCACAGTAATTTTGCGTGATGTTGCCTTGCGGCGGCGAGGCACCGCGCCTATGCTTCCTGATGAACATGATTTCCCCTGAGGCGGTGGCCAACAGCAAGCGCGCCTGGCTGAAGATTCTCGCCCGCTACAAGAAGCCCGACAGGCGGCGCAGCGCCGTCGAACTCGCCATCACCCTCATTCCATTCGCCATACTCTGGGGACTGTCCTCGGCGGCCTATGCCTATGGCCATTGGTGGGGACTGGTCCTCATCCTTCCCGCGGCCGGGTTTCTGGTGCGCATCTTCATGATCCAGCACGACTGCGGCCACGGCTCCTTCTTCGCCAATCGCTACGCCGACGACTGGATTGGCCGCGCGCTCGGCATCCTGACGCTGACGCCCTACGATTGCTGGCGGCGTGCCCACGCGACGCACCACGCCAGCGCCGGCAATCTTGACGAACGCGGCATGGGCGACATCCGGACGCTGACCGTTGCAGAATACCGGCAGATGTCGTGGCGAGGCCGCCTCGCCTACCGTCTCTATCGCCACCCGCTGGTGATGTTCGGGCTCGGTCCGATCTGGCTGTTCATCTTCGAGCAAAGGCTCCCCGTCGGCATGATGCGCGGCGGCCTGACCCCTTGGGTGTCGTCGATGACCACCAATCTTGGCATCGCGGTCGCGGCAGCCATCCTCATCTGGTTCGTCGGCCCAGGCGCTTTCCTGGTGGTCCACCTGCCGATCGTCATCCTCGCCGGTTCGGCCGGCATCTGGCTGTTCTACGTCCAGCACCAGTTCGAGGAAACGGAATGGGCGAAGGATGCCGACTGGGAATTCCAGCACGCTGCCCTGCACGGATCGTCCTATTACGATCTACCGCCGGTGCTGAACTGGCTCACCGGGAACATCGGTGTCCATCACGTCCATCATCTCTCCGCCAAGGTGCCGTGCTACCGGTTGCAGGAAGTGCTGCGGGATTATCCCGAGTTGCGCGACATCGGCCGTGTCACGCTGCTCGAAAGCTTGCGCTGCGTCAAATTGGCATTGTGGGACGAAAACCGCCGCAAGCTGGTGTCGTTCCGCGAGGCACGGGCGGCGGCTTAAGCAATTCCAGGAGAAGTTTGAACGGTTTCCCAGGGAAAGCGCGTAACGTTTTCCCTGGGCAATTGCGTCATAACAAAAGGACCGCCGCGCTATGGGCGCCGCGGCCTGGAGCTCCGATCAGGCAGCCCTGATCATGTCGGCGGCCTTTTCGGCGATCATGATGGTTGGGGCATTGGTGTTGCCACCAATCAGTGTCGGCATCACCGAGGCGTCCACGACACGCAAGGCTTCAAGCCCGCGCACCTTGAGTTGCGGATCGACCACCGCCATCTCGTCGACCCCCATCCGACAGGAGCCGACCGGGTGATAGACCGTGTCGGCGCGGGTACGGATATGGGTCATCAGATCGGCATCGCTCGGCTCGCCGGCGATGTGCATTTCCTTGTGCCGGTAGCGCGTCAGCGCCGGCGAAGCCAGCACCTGCCGGGTGATCCTCACGCCTTTCAGCAGCAGTTCCGCATCGCGCTGGTCGCCGAGAAAGCGCGGATCGATGCGTGGCGCGGCAAATGGATCGGCGCTGGCCAGCCCAACCTCGCCACGTGAGTGCGGCCGCAATATGCAGACATGACAGGAAAAACCGAAGCCGTAGTGCAGCGTGCGCGCATGGTTTTCGACCAGGCCGATGACGAATTGCAGCTGCAGGTCAGGGCGTTCAAGCGCCGGGTCGGATTTGACGAAAGCGCCGCTCTCGGCCGCCGGCGAGGCGATCAGCCCGGTTCCATCCCGGCGCCACTGCGCGATGTGCCTGAGGAAACCCAACGCGCCGCGCGGGCTCATGCCAAGCATATCGGTGTCCTTCGATCTCCAGCCGACGATGAAATCGAGGTGATCCTGCAGGTTCTTGCCGACGCCCGGCAATTCGTGGACGACGGGAATGCCATGCACGGCAAGTTCGGCCGCCGGGCCGATACCCGATAGCAACAGAAGCTGCGGCGAACCGAAGGCACCGCCACAGAGGATCACCTCGCGCGACGCCTGTGCCACTGTCTCGCCTTTGCGTGTCCGGTAGCGGATGCCGGTGGCGCGCTTGCCGTCAAGGACGATGCCTGTGGCGTGCGCCCGCGTGACCACGGTCAGATTGGTCCGCTGCATCACCGGATGGAGATAGGCGGCGGCAGTCGAACAGCGCTCGCCATTACGGGCGCCACCGGCAAACTGGGTCACCTGGAAATAGCCGGCGCCCTCTTGTTCCGGTCCGTTGAAATCGTCCGAGGCGCGAATCTGGTTTTCGCCACAAGCCTCTATGAAGGCCTTGGCGATCGGCCTCGGCGAGCGCTGGTTCGACACTTTCAGCGGGCCGTCCCCGCCATGCAACGCATCAGTGCCGCGCTCATTGCCCTCGGCGCGCCGGAAATAGGGCAGCACCTCATCCCACGACCAGCCCTCGCAGCCTAGATTTGCCCATTCGTCATAGTCGCTGCGATGGCCCCTGACATAGAGCATTGCATTGATTGCGCTGGAGCCGCCCAGCGCCTTGCCGCGCGGCTGGTAGCCCTTGCGGCCGCCAAGACCTTGCTGCGGCACGGTCTCGAAGGCCCAGTTGTTGATTCTGGGCCGGCCGGAAAGCATGCTGATAATGCCAGCAGGAGCGCGGATCAGCATATCCCTGCCCTCGCCGCCAGCTTCGATCAGGCAGACCGTTTTCGATGGATCTTCCGAAAGCCGCGCGGCAAGCGCACAGCCGGCGGACCCACCGCCGGCTATGACATAGTCGTAACGCATGAAGACCCCTCCCCGATCGTCCACGGATTTCCATCCGGATGATCAAGAAAAGGCCTGAACACGACTGATGTAAAGACGCGCGGAATTACCGCAACGTCAGCTGCTGCGAACGCGCCGCCAGGAGTATTTCGGGCCTTTTGGTTCCGGCACGGCGGCTGGCTGGTAGTAGAGCCCCAATCCGCCGGTACGGTCCTCCTCCAGGCGCTTCAACAGCACCGGATTGGAAATCTCGAACTCGTCGAAGCCCAGCCGCAGCATATGCGGCAGCTGGTCCACCAGCACCTGGCCCGTGGCGCGAACGGCACCTTCGAAATGGTAGCGGCCGCGCAGCAGTTCTCCCTTGGAGAACGAGCGGCCGTCGCTGAAGGCCGGGAAGGCCAATGCCACCAGCGACAGCTGGTCGAGCAGGTCGGCAATCTTCTCGAGCTGATCACCCGGCTGCAGCACGACGCCGAGCCGTTCCTTGGCCGAGCGGCGTACCTCCGGATCGAGATCGAGGAAGGCTTGCAACGGCAGGATGAAGCGGCCGTTGCCGGACAGCGCATCGGCGCTTTCGGCATGCGTCCACTCATCCTCGTGAAAACCCGCAGTGGTCCAGAGTCGGGTCTCCGGTGTCGTCGGTCCAGTCATAAAGATTCCTAAAGCCCCAAGATCCAGGTCCGCTGAAAGTCCATCCCACGCAAAGCCGGCGGTCTCCGGACGAAGGTCGCCGTTTGCAGGCCGGCTGAATTTCAGCATACCCTATAGTGATGCGTCGGTCAGCGACTTCTCCAGCCCCGACAGGTGAATGCCGCACTCGGTCTTGGCATGACCGGCCCAGCGGCCGCTGCGCGCGTCCTCGCCCGGCTGCACCGGCTGCGTGCACGGGAAGCAGCCGATCGACAGATAGCCATAGGCGACCAGTGGATTTTCGCGCAGCGCATGCGCGCGCATATAGTCGGCCTGGTCCGATGTCGTCCAATGCGCCAGCGGATTGATGCGGATGCGTGGACCGACCGCCTCGAACACCGGCAGCGCTGCCCGCGTCGCGGCCTGGAAACGCTTGCGGCCGGTGAGCCAGGCTCGAAATGGCGCGACACCGCGCGCCAGCGGCTCCACCTTGCGCACGTCGCAGCAGGCGTCGGTGTTGCTCTGATGCAGATTGCCCGTCGGATCGATCCGTTCGAGTGCTGCTTCCTCGGGTTTGATCACCCTTATGTTGGTCAGCCCGAAATCGGCGGCGAGCGCGTCGCGATAGCCGAGCGTCTCCTCGAAATGCTTGCCGGTGTCGAGGAAGATGACCGGCAGTGTCCGGTCGATCTTGGCGATCATGTGCAGCAGCACAGCCGAATCCGCGCCGAACGACGACACCGCAGCGATCTCGTCAAGGAACAGTTCGCGGGCCGAGCGTTCGATGATCTCGAGCGGCTTCAGATGACCGTAGAGCGCATCGAGCCCCGCCGCTTTGGCGGCGATGCCGTCATCGACGTCTCCAATACGGTCAAGCGGCCTTGGCTTCGCCAGCATAGAGCGCCTCCTTGAACGGCGCGGGACCGACTCGGCGGTAGGCGTCGATGAATTTCTCTTGTGGGTCGAGCCGAAGGCCGAGATAGGTCTCGACGATCTGTTCGATGGCGTCGGTGATCTCTTCCGACGAGAAGCCGCGGCCGATGATCTCGCCGACCGAGGTGTTCTCGTCTGCCGAGCCGCCCAGCGTCACCTGATAGAGTTCGGAGCCCTTCTTCTCGACGCCGAGGATGCCGATGTGGCCGACATGGTGATGACCGCAGGCGTTGATGCAGCCGGAGATCTTCAGCTTCAGTTCGCCGATCTCGCGCTGCCGTTCCAGCGAGGCGAAGCGTTGCGAGATTTCCTGCGCGATCGGGATCGAGCGCGCCGTGGCCAGCGCGCAATAATCGAGGCCCGGGCAAGCGATGATGTCCGATATCAGGTTGGAGTTGGCTGTCGCCAGACCGATGCCGACCAGCGCATCATAGACCGCCTTGAGGTCGGCGCGGGCCACATGCGGCAGGATCAGGTTCTGCTCATGGCTGACACGCAGCTCGTCAAAGCCATATTTCTCGGCGATGTCGGCGATCGCTTCCATCTGGCTGTCCGAAGCGTCGCCGGGCACCTCGCCGATGCCCTTCAGCGAGATCGTCACCGCCGCATAGTCGGGATGGCGGTGCGTCACGACGTTCTGGTCGAGCCACTCCGAAAACCCCTTGGAATCGAGCCGCGCCAGCTTGACCGCCTGGTCGCCTTCCGGCCGCCCAGCGAGCACCGGTGGCGCGAAATAGGCCTCGATCGCGCGGATGTCGGCTTCCGGCAGCTTCAGCTCGGCGTCCTTCAACTCCAGCCACTCGGCCTCGACCTGACGGGTGATCTCCTCGACGCCGGTCTCATGGACGAGGATCTTGATGCGCGCCTTGTACTTGTTGTCCCGGCGGCCATAGAGGTTGTAAACGCGCAGGATCGCCGTGCAGTAAGACAAAAGATCGGCTTCCGGCAGGAAGTCGCGGATTTTCCGGGCAACCATCGGCGTGCGGCCCTGGCCGCCGCCGATATAGACGGCAAAACCGAGTTCGCCGGCGGCGTTCTTCTTCAGGTGCAGGCCGATGTCGTGGGTCTGAATGGCGGCGCGGTCGCGCTCGGCGCCCGTCACCGCGATCTTGAACTTGCGCGGCAGGAACGAGAATTCCGGATGCACCGACGACCACTGGCGCAGGATTTCCGCGTAGGGACGCGGATCGGCGACTTCGTCGGCGGCAGCGCCGGCGAAGTGGTCTGCGGTGACGTTGCGGATGCAATTGCCGCTGGTCTGGATGGCATGCATCTCAACGCTCGCGAGATCCGCCAGGATCGCCGGAATGTCAGACAGCGCCGGCCAGTTGAACTGGATGTTCTGGCGCGTGGTGAAATGGCCGTAGCCCTTGTCGTATTTGCGGGCGATGTGGCCAAGCATGCGCAACTGCTTGCCGTTCAGCGTGCCGTACGGCACCGCGATGCGCAGCATGTAAGCATGCAGTTGAAGATAGACGCCGTTCATCAGCCTCAATGGCCGGAACTGGTCCTCGGTGATCTCGCCGGCAAGACGACGCTGCACCTGGTCGCTGAACTCGGCAACGCGGGCCTGGACAAAATCGTGGTCGAACTCATCGTAACGGTACATGCTTGGTCTTTCAGGGCGCGTCCGCCCATGCCTGGTGTCTTGGTTATGCTGCCCGCGGAGCCTGCTTGCCGAGATCGTTGCGAATGGTCGGGCCGGCGGCGCGGATCTTCTCGCGCAGCCGCACCGGTTGGACGACGCCGTTGACGACTTCAGCGTCGATCAAATTGACGTCGACCACTTCGTTGGCGGCATAGGCCTTGGCGCCGGTCGCCTCGAGCCTGTCCTCGGCTGCCTTGTCATGGGCGAGGTCGGCATGGTCCACCGTCTCGGCCCAGCCGCCATCGGCGTACCAGACGGCAATACCGTCGGTGAGGCGGTTGGCGGTCAGTATCTTCATTGCTGAACTCCTTCGGCGACCGAACTGGACGCGCCTTCATGCCTGTGTGCCGCCAGCGGCTCGGACCGTTCAAAGTTGGCGCCGGCGACCGCATCGCCGATGATGGTCATGACCGGGCCGGAAAGATCGGCGCGCGTTTCCAGCGACGGCAGGTCGGCAAGCGTGCCGTGGAAGCGACGCCGGTTGGCGAGGCTGGCATTCTCGACCACGGCCACCGCCGTATCTGGCGACAGACCCGCCTCGATCAGCCGTCCGGCAACCTCGGCGGCCACCGAGCGGCCCATATAAACGGCGACGGTGGCGCCGGAAATGGCGAGCTTGGCCCAGTCGGGCAGCGAATTGCCCTTGAGGTCGTGGCCGGTGGTGAACACCATCGACGAGGAGACACCGCGCAAGGTCAGCGGCAGTTCGAAATCGGCGGCGGCGGCAAAGGCCGCGGTGACGCCCGGAACCACCTCATAGGCGATGCCGGCATCGCGAAGTGCCGCCATCTCTTCGCCGGCCCGGCCGAACACCAGCGGATCGCCTGACTTCAGCCGCACGACACGCTTGCCTTCACGGCCAAGCTCGACCAGCAGCGCATTGATCTCAGCCTGGCTCTTGGTGTGACAGCCCTTGCGCTTTCCGACCGGCAGACGCTCGGCATCGCGGCGACCCATGGCAACCACCGCCTCCGGCACCAGCGCGTCATGGACGATGACATCGGCTTCCATCAGCAGGCGGTGTGCGCGCAAGGTCAGAAGATCCTCGGCGCCCGGACCGGCACCGACCAGCGCGATGTGGCCGCGAGCCGGCGCATTCGAAAGCAGGAGATCGACGGCAGCATCATGCGCCTGCGAAAGCTGACCGATTTCAGCCGCGCGTGCAGGAGCACCAGTGAAGAAATCATTCCAGAAGCGGCGCCGGGCATTGCCTCTCGGCAGCAGCTTCTCGGCAGCCCCGCGAAACGAAGCGGCAAGCGTTGCCAGCGGCCCGAGCGACGGCGACAGCATACGGTCGATGCGGCCGCGCAGCATCTGCGCAAGCACCGGCCCGGCGCCTTCGGTGCCGATGGCGATGGCGACTGGCGCGCGGTTGACCAGCGCCGGGGTGAAGAAATCGCAAAGCTCAGGCCGATCGACGGCATTGACCGGAATGCTTAGGCGGCGCGCATCCGCAGCCACCCGACGGTCGAGTTCCTCGTCGCCGCTGGCGGCAAACACCATGATCGCGCCTTCGAGCTGCGATGCGTCGTAAGCGGCGGCAAAATGGCTCGCGCCGGCCTGGGCGACGAAGGCGAGCAGGTCAGGCTCGGCGTGTTCCGCGATAATCCGCAGGACCGCACTCGACTGTCCGATCAGCCGCGCCTTGGCCAGCGCCTCTTCGCCGCCGCCAACGATGGCCACAGCTTCGCCCTCGACCCGCATGAACACGGGGAAGGCATTGAGCTTGGGAGCAGTGTGCGACATGGACGCGAGCGGAATCCTGAATGAGCTTGCAGTTCTACGCGCGGGCGCGAGAAACCAGAAGGAACGCACTCGCGCATCCCTTATCGGGATGCAATTGCTTTTCTGAAAGCATCCCGGCCAAGAGAAAAATATTTCTCGTTTACAGATGGAGCGGATTCAAGCTGCTGTCGCAGGCCTTGTTTTCCGGGTCTTTTAGCGCCCGGGGAGAAAAGCCGCAAAACCGTTTTTTCTAAATTCTACCAAATTAGTAGATTAAAGCCGCGAACTCTGGATAGCCAGAATGTCCAACGCCGACGCGGCTGCCGACTGGAACATTAGTGGCTCGGGGCGCGTTCTCAAAAGGCCTGTCATATCGGATCGAAACCCCGGCTGCGGAACGCCACGAAAGGCCACCACGCGGCTGAAAAGGAGCCTGTCATCATGAACACAATCATACTCAAGCACGGTATCTGGGTCATGGTGGCCGATGGCGAGAAGGCGCTTTTCCTCCGAAACGCCGGCGACAACAAATATCCGAATCTCGAGGTGGTGCAGGAAATGCAGCAGGACAACCCGCCCACCCGCGAGCAAGGCAGTGACAGCCCGGGCCGATACAATGATGGTCCCTCCGTACACCGCAGCGCAGTCGAGGATACGGACTGGCACCGCATCGGCAAGGAGCGTTTCGCCGATGAAATCGCCGCCCGGCTCTACAAGCTCGCGCATGACGGCGAATTCAGCGAGATCGTGCTCGTCGCACCGCCGGTGGTGCTTGGGACAATGCGCAAAAAGCTGCATAAGGAGGTCGGGGACAAGGTGACCGCCGAAATTCCCAAGACATTGACCAACCATGCCATACCGGAAATCGAGGCCTTGCTGCAGGCAGCCTGATCATTGTCGATCGGCCCTGACCGATCGAGACGAATAGCACCGCACAAATTCCGATTTGACCGGCAGCTTTCTCGGCTGCCGGTCAAATATTTGCGGCAGCGCCGTCGATTTCATGGCTTTGCGGGTTGCATCGCCGACATACCATCCACCATATTGCAAACAGGCGGCGGCTTTGGGCGGCGCTCATCCAACATCGCTGTTTTTGAAAGGCGCTCCATAGACAATGCCGCATGACACGCCCCTTATCGCCACCATCGTCGCCGGTCTGGGGCTGGCTTTCGTCTTCGGGGCTCTCGCCAATCGCTTCCGCATTCCGCCGCTGGTCGGCTATCTCGTAGCCGGCGTGCTGGTCGGGCCGAACACGCCTGGCTTCGTCGCCGATGCCGGCCTTGCCAACGAACTGGCCGAAATCGGCGTCATCCTCCTGATGTTCGGCGTCGGGCTGCACTTCTCGCTCAAGGATCTGCTGTCGGTGCGTGCCATCGCCGTGCCGGGCGCCATCGTCCAGATCGGCTTTGCCACCGCACTTGGCGCCGGTCTTGCCTGGATGCTTGGCTGGTCGATGGGCGCGGGGCTGGTGTTCGGCCTGGCGCTGTCGGTGGCCTCGACCGTGGTGCTGCTGCGTGCCCTGCAGGAACGGCGGATGATCGAGACCGAGCGCGGCCGCATCGCCGTCGGCTGGCTGATCGTCGAGGATCTGGCCATGGTGCTGGCGCTGGTGCTGCTGCCGGCGCTGGCCGGCGTGCTCGGCGGTCAGGAGCAGGCTGACGCCCATGCGAGCGGCCTGCTGTCGCTGCCGGCCAGCTACGGCATCTGGGGCGTCGTCGGCATCACGCTGGCCAAGGTCGCCGCTTTCGTGATCGTCATGCTGGTGGTCGGCCGCCGGGTCATTCCCTGGATCCTGCATTACGTCGCCCATACCGGCTCGCGCGAACTGTTCCGGCTGGCGGTTTTGGCCATCGCGCTCGGCGTCGCCTTCGGTGCGGCAAAACTATTCGGTGTCTCGCTGGCGCTGGGCGCCTTCTTCGCCGGCATGATCATGAGCGAGTCCGAGCTCAGCCACCGCGCCGCCGAGGAATCGCTGCCGCTGCGCGATGCCTTCTCCGTGCTGTTCTTCGTCTCGGTCGGCATGCTGTTCGACCCGTTCAGCCTGATCAGCAATGGCTGGCCGATCCTGGCGACGCTGGCCATCATCGTCATTGGCAAATCACTGGCCGCATTCGCCATCGTTGTCGCCTTCGGCTATCCCATCGCCACGGCGCTGATAATTTCGGCAAGCCTTGCCCAGATCGGCGAATTCTCCTTCATTCTGGCTGAACTCGGCGTCGGGCTGAAGCTGCTGCCGGAACAGGGCCGCGACCTCATTCTGGCCGGTGCGATCCTGTCGATTGTCCTCAACCCGCTGATGTTCCTGGCCATCGACTGGATGAAGCCGTGGCTGGAACGGCGCGCCGCCAGGACGGCACCACCGGTCGAGGCAAAACCGGTTGGTCCGGCGACGGAGCCGGGCCAGGTAGCCTCTGTCGCGGCAACGACGAAAAAGGAGGACGGCCCGCCTCCAAAGACGGCACTCACCGGCCATGCTATCCTGATCGGCTACGGCCGTGTCGGTGGCCTGGTCGGCTCGGCGCTGAAAGACGCGGCAATGCCCTTCCTGGTCATCGAGGACGCCGACAAGACGCTGGCGAAATTGAAAGCGGACAGCATCGAGACCGTCGCCGGCAATGCGGCCAATGCCGAAGTGTTCGCCGCCGCCAATCCCGAAGGCGCCAGCCGGCTGATCCTTGCCATCCCCAATGCCTTCGAAGCCGGCCAGATCGTGCTCCGAGCCCGCACCGCCAACCCTGGCATCAACGTCATCGCTCGTGCCCATTCCGACGCCGAGGTCGAACATCTCAAGGGTTTGGGCGCCGATACGGTGATCATGGGTGAACGCGAGATTGCGCGCGGGATTGTGGAAGAAGTTCTCGGTCCCAAACCGGAGTTGAGGCGCGAAACCGCCGAGCCATCGGTGGCCTGAGTTCCAAAGCCCAGGCTGCACTCTCGCACGCTGGCATCGTGATCGGCTCGACCACCCTTTCAAGCGAGCATCACGCCACGAATGCAGAGCCGCCATTTTGCGCGATACCACTGAGGTATTTGGCCGGCGGCTTCCCAAGCGCCTTCTTGAACATGGTGATGAAGGCCGTAACGGAACCATAGCCGAGATCGCCCGAGACCTGCTGGACACTCTTGCCGGAAGCCAGTTCCCGAATTGCAACGATCAAGTGCAATTGCTGGCGCCAGCGCCCGAAACTCAGCCCTGTCTCCTTTGCCACAAGGCGGGCGAGGCTGCTTTCGCTGAGCGCGACGCGATTGGCCCATTCCGCCAGTGTGCTGCGGTCGGCGGGGTCCTGCGCCAACGCTTCGGCGATCCTGTTCAAGCGCGGCTCGGACGAGATCGGCAGGTGCAATTGCTGGACAGCCATGCGTGGCAACTCGGTGAGCAGTATCTTGGTCAAGAGCTCGCCCCTCGCCTCGTCGTCCTGCAGCCGATCGGAAAGCTCGATGATCAATTCGCGCAGCAGTGGCGAGATCGAAAGTGTGCAGCACCGCTCCGGCAGGTCGGCGGCGCCCGGCTCTATGTAGACGAAAAAAATCCGGGCGTTGGCGGTTGCGACATTGCTGTGCTCCATGCCGCCGGGGATCCACACCCCGCAATGCGGCGGCACCATCCATAGACCGCTTGGAACGCGGCATGTGACGCCGCCGCCGAGCGCGAAGACGAGCTGGCCTTTGCGGTGCCGATGGGCGGGGACTTCCGCTCGGGTGTCGGGGATGTCGACGCGCACGGCAATCGCCAGCGCGGCTGGGTCATCCACATCGAGATCGAGCCAGGGGTAGCTGAGGGGCTGTCTCATGATTGACTGTTATTAGCGATGAAACGCCACGATAGCTAAATTCTTTAACCGCGAAAGTCGATAGGCTTCGGTTCGCGCAGGGTTGATCTCGTGACGCTGCGCGCCCCCGGCGGTATGGCCCGCTACCTACGTGGGTACTCAGCTTGCAGTGCTTTCCAACGCAAGCTGGCACCGACAAGCCAGCAACAAGGTACGCCCATGCTTGCCCTGGTCATCTCTCCAGAAAACGCGACCGGGTTGAGGCTCGCCGACGTCGCCGAGCCTCAACCGGCCTCGAATGAAGCACTTGTCTCGGTCCACGCGACTTCGTTGAATCGCGGCGAACTGCGCCTGCTTGCCATACGCCCCAAGGGTTGGATACCCGGCCAGGACATTGCGGGGATTGTCGAACGAAGAGCAGCCGATGGTTCCGGGCCAACCGTCGGCGCCCGGGTTGTCGCGTTGGTCGACGAGGCTGGTTGGACCGAACGCATCGCAGTCCCAACCGACCGTCTCGCCGTCCTGCCGGATGACGTCAGCTTCGTTTCCGCAGCTACGCTTCCGGTCGCCGGTACGACGGCGCTGAGGACTCTACGCCATGGCGGGGACCTCGCCGGCCAGCAGGTCTTGATCACCGGCGCAAGCGGTGCGGTCGGTCGTTTCCAGATCCAGCTCGCCCGCCATCAGGGCGGATTCGTGACCGCTGTCGCCGCCGCCCGGCACGCCGAGGATCTCCGCAACCTGGGAGCCAGGCAGGTTGTCGAAGCGATAGACCTGACCGAGGGGCCGTTCTCGCTGATTACCGAGTCGGTTGGCGGTCAAAGCCTCGCATGCGCGATCGAACGCGTCGCCCCTGGCGGGACCATCGTCATGTTCGGCTCGAGCAGCGGCGAACTGACGCCCGTCGGATTCCGCCAGTTCGTTCCGGATCATGAAGGAGCGAGGCTTCAGACTTTCGCGTACTACACGTCTGGTCCAGGCATTGGCGAGGACATCGCCTCGCTGCTCGCTCTGGTCGCAGCCGGCCGGCTCGAAACGCGCGTGGCCTTGACCGTGCCGTGGACAGACATCGCCCAAGCGCTGAACGCACTGCGACAGCGCAGCTTCAGCGGCAAGGCCGTTCTCACCATAACAGGATGAGCATCCTGTTTTGTCACACGTGCTGGCCGCCATTGATGTGAATTTCCGAGCCGGTCACGTAGGACGCCTGCTGCGAGCACAGGAAGAAGATGATGTCGGCGACTTCGGCCGTGGTGCCGAGCCTTCTCAAGGGGATCGTCTCGACGATCTTGTCGGTGCCCGGTGACAGGATCGCGGTGTCGATCTCGCCGGGCGCAATGGCGTTGACGCGGATGCCGTGCGGGCCGAAATCATGTGCCATCTCGCGCGTCAGCGAGCCAAGTGCCGCCTTCGATGTCGCGTAGGCCGTGCCGGCGAAGGGATGCACGCGGGTTCCGGCGATCGAGGTTACGTTGACGATCGAGCCCTTGGCCGCCGCCAGTTCCTTGAACAGGCCGCGCGCCAGCATGATCGGCGCGAAGAAATTGACCTGGAACACGTCGCGCCAGACATGCATCGGCGTGTCGATCGAATCCATGCGGCTGTTGCCGTCCTTGAGCTTCGGCGAAATGCCGGCATTGTTGACCAGCGCATGCAGCTGGCCGCCATGCGCTTCCAGCCGGTGGCGGATTTCGGAGACGGCGATGCCGACATCCTCCTGATCGGCGAGATCGACCTTGATGTGGTCTTCCGGCCCGGCCGGCCACGGGCAGTCCTCGGCGAAAGCCTGCCTGGAGCAGGTGATGACGCGCCAGCCCTCGCGCGAAAAACGCTTGACGGTGGCGTGGCCAATGCCGCGGCTGGCGCCGGTCAGCACGATGGTCTTTCTGGTGTCGAGTTCAGTCATCTCAGGGTCTCCAGCCGGCAGATGTAGCCGAACGCCGCCGAGGTGGCGAGAGGCCGAAATGTCACCATTCACGTCAAAGGAGGAACCGGGAAGCCAACTCGCCGTTGGTTCGGGGAGTGCAGGACAAGGGTGCGGGGTTTCACATCAAATCAATCGGACAGAGCCATGACACAGACAGCACCCCTCGACATCGCCACCGCCTTCACCAAGGCGTGGACAGGCCACGACCTCGAAAAGGCAGCATCCTATGTCGCCGACGACGTCGTTTTTGATGGGCCGATGCAGCAATCGACCGGCAAGGCCCCCTACCTGAAGGGCCTGACCAAACTTTCACAGGATGTGACCGGTGTGCGCATGATCGCTGCTTTCGGCGACGATCACCAGGCGCTGCTGATGTATGACTTGATGACAAAGTCGTCCGGCGCGCTTTCCTGCGCCAAGCACCTCACCGTCCGCGATGGCAAGATTCACAGCGACAAACTGACCTTTGACAGCAAGAAATTGGGCAGCGCCAAGCCACGGAATTAGCGGATCGGATCAGCCGCCAAGGAGGTCGAGGATCGAGGTCTGCCGCTTTTTGCGCGGACCGCCGACGTCGCCTGGCGGCACCGGGTGCTTGATCGATGCGGTGGCGCCGTCATCCTCTGGCATGGAAAGGCCATCGGCATCGACGGTTTGGGCGGGACGGGCTGCGCGGGACGGAGCTTGGGCAACCGGCGCTGCTGGCCGCGCCGGAACCTGCTGGCCGACCGACGTTGACGGAACCGGCGCCGTGTTGTTCGCCGAGGGGATCTCGTCGGGGACGATTGTGTCGGCCGGCGTCGATTTCCAGGTGCCGGGCAGCGGCCGCACCGGCACACCCTCGTGGGCCGCAACCATGAACTCGTGCCAGGCCTGCGCCGGCAGTGCGCCGCCGGTGACCTTCTTCATCGGGCTGCCATCATCATTGCCGAACCACACACCGGTGGTGAGGTTGGCGGTGTAGCCGACGAACCAGGCGTCGCGCGAATTCTGACTGGTGCCGGTCTTGCCGGCCGATGGCCAGGCGAAAGCCGCTTTCCGGGCAGTGCCGATCTCAACCGTGCCCGTCATCATCGAGTTCATCATGCCCACGATCTCAGGCTTGACGACGCGCGGCGCGCTGCCGCCGCCGCTGTCGTAAAGCACTTTGCCCTCGGTGGTCGTCACGCGCCGGATGAAGTGGATGTCGGGCTTGTAGCCGCCATTGGCGAATGGGACATAGGCCGAGGTCAGCTCCAGCGGCGTCACTTCCGAAGTGCCGAGCGCGATCGAGGTGTTGGCTATCAGGTCGGACTGGATGCCCATGCGGTGGGCCGCCTCGACTACCGCGTTCGGCCCGACCTCCATGGTCAGCTGCGCGGCCACCGAGTTCAGAGACTTGGCCAGCGCGGTGGCCAGCGTCACCTTGCCGAAATACTTGCCGCCGTAATTGTCGGGTGTCCAATTGCCGATCTTGATCGGCGCATCGTTGCGGATGCTGTCGGGCGTGCGACCGGCTTCGAGCGCGGCCATATAGACGAACGGCTTGAACGCCGAGCCCGGCTGGCGACGTGCCTCCGAAGCACGGTCGAACTGGCTCGTCGAATAGTCGTAGCCGCCGACCATGGCGCGCACCGCGCCGGAATCGTCGATCGACACCAGGGCGCCCTGGCTGACGTTGAGCTTCTTGCCGCTGTCGTCGATCAGCCTGCGGATCGACTGTTCGGCGAGCTTTTGCAGGTTCAGGTCGACGGTGCTGTCGATGACGATGTCGCCGCGCACGTCGCCGATCAGGTCGGGCAATTCTTCCATGATGGTGTCGGCGACGTAATTCTCCGAGCCGGTCCAGTAGGACGGCGCACGCGTTGCCGGCGCGCTCATTGCCGAGGTCAGTTCCTTGGCGCTGATCTTTCCCTCGTCGCGCATGGCGGCAAGCACCAGTTGCGAGCGTTCCTCGGCGGCCTTCGGATCGCGTGCCGGCGACAGCCGCGACGGCGCCTTCAACAGGCCGGCAAGCAATGCGGCTTCCGACAGGGTGACGTCACGCGCGCTCTTGCCGAAATAGCGGCGCGAGGCGGCCTCGACGCCATAGGCGCCGGAACCGAAATAGACCCGGTTGAGGTACATTTCGAGAATCTGGTCCTTGGTGTGCTTGTGCTCCAGCCACAGCGCCAGCAGCACCTCCTGCACCTTGCGCTCCAGCGTGCGGTCCGGCGTCAGGAACAGGTTCTTGGCCAATTGCTGGGTCAGCGTCGAGCCACCCTGCGAGAAATGCCCGCCAAGCACATTGGTGACCATGGCGCGAGAAAGCCCGATCGGGTCGATGCCGAAATGCGAGTAGAAGCGCCGATCTTCGATGGCGATGACGGCTTCCGGGATATAGGGCGACATTTCATGCAGGCCGACGGCCTCGCCGCCGCTCATGCCGCGATTGGCGAGCAATTGGCCGTCAGCAGAGACGATCTTGATGTTGGGGGCGCGGTCGGGAATCGACCATGTCGTCGCCGCCGGCATCTTGGCGCCATAGTAAACGACGATGCCGGCCACCGCGATGCCGCCCCAGATGGCGAACACAAAGCACCAGTAGAACAGCCGGCCGAGCACGCCGAACAGGCCGCGCCGGCTTCTGCCGCGCTTGACCCGCGACGATTTCCCTTTGGCCGGCTTGCGTTTTGCGGAAGCTTTGCGATTGCTCGGCACGACGCGATCCTCCTCGTTCACCGAAAGACCCGCCGAGGACCGCGCCTGCGGCGGCCCCTCGAAACTGGGTTCGATGCGACTGTCCCTGCGGTTCGCCATGCGCTGTGCTTGATATCCCCGATGCCTATGGCGTTCGGGTTGAAGAGTAGATGCGGCGGTTTAAAGGCGGGTTAAGTCGTGTTCGAATGCCGGCCTTGGCGTTGGGCAGCGAAAAGGCCAGCGTCTGCTCTTTGCAGGCCACTGCCACCACGCTGTTCGATGTCTCGTTCAGATAGGCTCGAACTTCACATCCGGCTGGTCGGGACCGCCGGCTTGCCGCAACAGCGCGAGAATGTGTTCGCCCCTGTCAGCCGGCTGTCGCCTCCAGTTCGAGGCGTTCGTCACGTGCAGCCAGCCATCGACCACCATGAAAAAATCCTCGGATTGATCATGTCCAGCGCCGAAGCGAAGCGATTTGTTTTCAGCGAACCGAACCATCGCCGGGTCGATCGACCTGTAGAGCACCGGCCAGTTGCCGCCGCCGGAATCCATATGGAACTTGTAGCTCGGGGCGAAATCCAGCCGCCGCCGCAACAGGCTTCCATCGAAAAAACAGAAGCCGGGCCACAAGAACCAGCCGCCTGGTGTCGGCGTATCGCGCCGCACGCTGCCGTAGAGGCTCTTGCCCTTCATCCGGTCGCGGATCGAAAATGGTTCAGTTGGAAAGATGTCATGATCGATGAAGCCGAAAAGCTTCGGCCCGAACCCAGGCAAGAAATTCCGCACGATCCAGTTGAGCGCTTGACCGTGCGATCTGCTGACGACCAGCCTGTTCTTCGGCAATGCGACATAGGGGACATGCTGGCGACGGCAGAGATCGCGGATCGCTTTCCTCGCCTCGTCCTTCTTGCTGTTGTCGAAGACGATGTAGCTCTCGTGCTCGGCAAGGTATCGGCGCACCAGGTGGATCTGCCATTCGATCACGTCGGGCCGGTTGAAGGCCACGGTGGCGACGACCGCATCACGGAATACCTGCTCTTGCCCCTGCAATTCGCTGACCGGCGCGGATGTCCTCAGAAAGCGAAACACCCGCCAATGATAGCGCAGCAGCGCCTCACGCCTCGGCGGCCTGTTCAGCCTCTCCCATTCCGCCACGGTAAACCCAGGCTGATCGACGCCTTCCGGGGCGTCAGAAGCAACCATGTCGCGCTCCCGCATGGCTTAGTTCTGCTGGATCGAAATGCCCTTGTCGTCGATCTTGAGTTCGACGCCTTTGGGTTTGGTCTGCTCGCGATAGACGTAGATGCCGAGCGCAATGACCACGACGACGAGCGCGCCAATGACGAGATAGAGCGTATTCTGTTTCATGGCGCGCTCTTTGCGTTGTCGAGCCTCAGGCTCGTTTCAGGACCTTGACCAGCACCAGCAGGATGATGGCGCCGATTGTGGCATGGATGATCGCGGCGAGAGTGCCGCCGCCGATGGAAAATCCGATCCTCGGGAACAGCCAGCCAGCGATGAACGCGCCGACGATACCGACAATGATGTTGCCGATCAGACCGAAGCCGAAGCCGGAAACGATAAGACCGGCGAGCCAGCCGGCGATGGCACCGATGATGATGAAGACGAGCAGGCTTTCGACACCCATAGAGAGTTCCTCCGAGCAAGAGGACGACGGCGGAACGGAAAGCTCCGAATCGGCCTCGATATCAACAGCTTCAGGCTATTCGAAAGCGGCCGGCCTCACCAGCGGCGCCATCATTGATCGTCATCGTCGCTTGCGGCAGGGCGCCAACTGGTCGGCTCGACCTTCTTTTGCGTGTGACTGTCGATATAGACCCACCAGCCGTCGTCGCGATATTGCGCGATGGATTCGTTGATGACGCCGTCGCTGTCCTTCCAGGTCACGGAGACCTTGGAGCCATCTGTCGGTGCGGTCGCAATCGGCTTTCTGTCCGCCATGTCATCATCCCCCAATTGCACCGACAAACTGAGCCGACAGAACGCGGCGGCCTGCATCCGGTTCCAAACGCTCACCGGCCGCGGAGCGCGCCGACGACCGTCAGCTATGGGCGAAGATATCCTCTTCGTCCCAGCCCATCAGGTCAAGCTTGGCACGCGTCGGCAGGAAGCGGAAGCAGGCATCGGCTTCCTTGATCCGCCCATCGCGCGCCAGCCGTCCGGCAAGCACATCGCGCAACCGGTGCAGATAGAGCACATCGGAAGCTGCGTATTCGAGCTGTTCGGGCGACAGCGTCTCGGCCGCCCAGTCCGACGATTGCTGCGCCTTGGAGAGGCCGACGCCAAGAAGCTCGAAGCAGATGTCCTTCAGCCCGTGGCGGTCGGTGTAGGTGCGGGTCAGCCGCGAGGCGATCTTGGTGCAGAACACCGGCTCGGGCATGACGCCGAACGCATTGTAGAGCACGGCGAGGTCGAAGCGTCCGTAGTGGAACAGCTTGGTTACGCCGCGGTTCCGCAGCAGGCTGACGAGGTTCGGCGCCTTCTTCTGGCCGGGCGCGATCTGGATCACATCGGCCGTGCCGTCGCCAGGCGAAATCTGCACCACGCACAGCCGGTCGCGATGCGGATTGAGCCCCAGCGTTTCGGTGTCGATGGCCACTGCCCCGACATTGTAGTGCGAGAGGTCGGGCAGATCATGCTTGTGGAAACGGATATCGGCCATTGTCTTCTCCGGTCGAGCCTTGCGCGTCCCTTGACCCGCAAGGGACGCTGTAGCGCTTTGTCTTGTGGCCCGTCCTCGCCGCGTTCCGCTGAAAAATCAACTGAAAGTTGATTTTCACGCCGCGTCAGCGGGTCAGCGCATCGAGAATCCGCGCCCAGGAGCGCTGGCCCTTGTGGAAGGAGCTGAGCTCGTATTTCTCGTTGGGCGAGTGGATGCGGTCGTCGTCGAGGCCGAACCCGACCAGCAGCGATTCCATGCCGAGATAGGTCTGGAAGTCGCCGACCACCGGGATCGACCCGCCGCTGCCCGTCGTCACCGCCGGCTTCGGCCATTCGTCGGACAGCGCATCCTTGGCCTTGGCCAGGAAGGGCGAGTCGTAGGAAAGCTGGATTGCCGGCGAGCCGCCATGCGGATGGAATTCGACCGAGCAGTCGGCCGGAATCCGCTCCTTGACGAATTTCTGGAACGCCGCGCGGATTTTCTTGGGATCCTGCTTGTGTACGAGGCGAAACGACACCTTCGCCGAGGCTTCGGCCGCGATCACCGTCTTGAAGCCCTTGCCGGTGTAGCCGCCGATGATGCCGTTGAACTCGGCCGTCGGCCGCGCCCAGGTCAACTCCAGCACGGAGCGGCCCTCTTCGCCCGACGGGATCGACAGGCCGACTGGCCCGAGGAACGTCTCGGCCGTCTCGCCCAGCGTCTCCCAAGATTTCAGGATCTGCGACGGCGTTTCCTCGACGCCGTCATAGAAGCCGGGAATGGTGATGTGACCGTCCTTGTCGTGGATATCGGCCAGCACCTTGGCCAGGATGCGGATCGGGTTGGCGGCGGCACCCCCATAGAGGCCCGAATGTAGGTCGCGATCGGCCGCCTTCACCGTGATCTCCTCACCGACCAGCCCGCGCAGCCCGACGCAGATCGACGGCGTGTCGCGGTCCCACATGCCAGTATCGCAGACCAGCGCGAAATCGGCCTTGAGTTCGTCGGCATTGGCTTCGAGGAACGGCTTCAACGAGGGCGAGCCGGATTCCTCCTCGCCCTCGAACAGGATGGTGATGCGGCAAGGCAGATTGCCATGCACCTGTTTCCAGGCGCGGCAAGCCTCGACGAAGGTCATCAACTGGCCCTTGTCGTCGGCCGACCCGCGTCCGGTGATCACCTTGTGATCCGGCCCGACCTCCTTGACAGCAGGCGCGAACGGATCGCTTTCCCACAATTCGATCGGATCGACCGGCTGAACGTCATAATGGCCGTAAAACAACACATGCTGCGAACCGGCCGGGCCGTCATGGTGCGCAACCACCATCGGGTGGCCTGATGTGTCGCGAACGCTGGCGTCGAAGCCGATCAGCTTGAGTTCGGCCACCAGCCATTCCGCCGCCTTGCGGCAATCGGCAGCAAAGGCCGGATCGGTGGAGATCGACTTGATCCTGAGCAAGCCGAACAGGCGCTCGAGGCTCTGGTCGAGATTGTTGTCGAGACGGTCGAGGACGGGGGAAATTGCGGACATATGTGAAGCCTTTCGATTCAGAACCCGAACCGTAAAGGCAGGACAGCAAAACGAAAAGCCCGCGATCATTGGACCACGGGCTGCAAACGTCTGTCTGGGATAAAAAAGACCGCCGTGGTGGAGGGGGAACCACGGCGGCCTTCTACTCGAAACGATGCGGCAGCCCGGAGAGGGGGGATAGGCTGCCGCAGGTGTCCGGGATAGGCGGGGGACGGGCCTTGCTCCGGACTCGGCGAAAACTGCCGATGACGTGTATTTGGGTCTCTGAACGTGGCGATTCAAGGGCACGAAAATTACAGTTTTGTAACATAGGCGTGAGCGGGGTGACGGCGATCTGTCAGGGTGTTGCCGGAACCGATAGTCGAGGCTGCCTTTGGCATGGACCAAGCCGCCGCGCCGCGCTATCCCTGCCGACATGAAAAAAGGCGATCATCTCTTCCTTGTCGACGGCTCCGGCTACATCTTCCGTGCCTATCACGCGCTGCCGCCGCTGACCCGCAAATCCGACGGCCTGCCGGTGGGCGCCGTTTCCGGCTTCTGCAACATGCTGTGGAAGCTGATGCTCGACGCCCGCAACACCGATGTAGGCATTGTGCCAACGCATTTCGCCGTCATTTTCGACTATTCGTCGAAAACCTTCCGCAACGACCTCTACCCCGAATACAAGGCCAACCGCTCGGCACCGCCGGAAGATTTGATCCCGCAATTCGGCCTGATCCGCCAGGCGACCAGGGCGTTCAACCTGCCCTGCGTCGAGATCGAAGGCTACGAGGCCGACGATCTGATCGCCACCTATGCGAGGCTGGCCTGCGAAGCTGGCGGCGACACCACCATCATCTCCTCCGACAAGGATCTGATGCAGCTGGTCGGCGACACGGTCGCCATGTACGACCCGATGAAGGACCGCCAGATCGGAATCCCGGAGGTGATCGAGAAATGGGGCGTGCCGCCGGAAAAGATGGTCGATCTGCAGGCGCTGACCGGCGATTCGGTCGACAATGTGCCTGGTGTGCCCGGCATAGGGCCGAAGACGGCGGCGCAACTGCTCGAACAGTTCGGTGACCTCGACACGCTGCTGGCCCGGGCCGGCGAGATCAAGCAGGACAAGAGGCGCGAATCGATCATCGCCAATGCCGACAAGGCGCGCATTTCGCGTCAGCTGGTGACGCTGATGAACGATGTGCCGGTCGCCGAGGGACTGGACGATTTCGTCCTGCACGCGCCGGACGGCCCGAAGCTGATCGGTTTCTTGAAGACCATGGAATTCACGTCACTGACCCGCCGTGTGGCGGAAGCGACCAGCACCGAGGCCGGCGATGTCCAGGCCGTCGCGGTCACCGTCGAACGCGCCGATCATGCTCATGGCCCAGATGTCGGGGCCGGGTTGCCGCCGGTTGCCCGAAACGCGTCCGGCACTGAACCGGACGAAGCCGGCGGGACGGCGGAGACGTCAAAACAAGGCGATACCCCTTCCCTGCTCGCGGCACTGCGGCTGGAGCGCGCGGCCACCGGCAAGATCGATATTTCTGCCTATCATTGCATTCGCGATGTCTCGACCCTGAAAGCCTGGGTGGCCGAGGCACGGGAGGCGGGCATCGCCGCCTTCGATGTCAGGGCAACATCGGCTGATCCGATGCAGGCCGAACTGATCGGCATGGCCATCGCCACGGCGCCCGGCCGCGCCGCCTATATCCCCTTTGCCCACATGAGCGGCAATGGCGACCTGCTCGGTGGTGGCGCGCTCGAAAACCAGATACCGCTTCGCGAGGCGCTGGCTGTGCTGAAACCGCTGCTCGAAGACAGATCGGTTCTCAAGATCGCGCAGAACCTGAAATACGATCTTGTCATCATGAGCCGCTACGGCATCGATGTCGCACCGTTCGACGACACCATGCTGATCTCCTACGTGCTCGATGCCGGCACGCCCCATGGTCACGGCCTGGACTCGCTAGCCGAGAAATGGCTGGGTCATACCCCTCTCCTGCTCAAGGACGTCACCGGCTCCGGCAAAAGCTCCGTCGGTTTCGATCAGGTCGACATCGACAAGGCGACCGCTCATGCCGCCGAAGACGCCGATATGACGCTGCGGCTCTGGCTGGTGCTGAAACCG
Source organism: Mesorhizobium sp. M0848 (assembly GCF_040319805.1). Lineage (NCBI taxonomy): Bacteria > Pseudomonadati > Pseudomonadota > Alphaproteobacteria > Hyphomicrobiales > Phyllobacteriaceae > Mesorhizobium > Mesorhizobium sp. M0848. The sequence goes on from NZ_JAMYOM010000008.1 coordinate 214,035, forward strand.
CGGCTTGCCGCCAAAGGCCTAGTGTCGGTCTATGAGCGGCTGGAGCGGCCGCTGGTGCCGGTGCTGGCGCGCATGGAACAGCGCGGCATCTCGGTCGACCGGCAGATCCTGTCGCGGCTCTCGGGCGAACTGGCCCAGGGCGCCGCTCGCCTCGAAGAGGAAATCTACCAGCTCATCGGCGAACGCATCAACATCGGTTCGCCAAAGCAGCTCGGCGACATATTGTTCGGGCGCATGGGCCTGCCCGGCGGTTCGAAGACCAAGACCGGCCAGTGGTCGACCTCGGCGCAGCTTCTCGAAGATCTCGCCGCCGAAGGTCACGAACTGCCGCGCAAGATCGTCGACTGGCGGCAGCTGACCAAGCTGAAATCGACCTATACCGATGCGCTGCCCGGCTTCATCCACCCCGACACCAAGCGCGTCCACACGTCCTACGCGCTGGCCGCGACGACGACGGGACGCCTGTCGTCCTCCGATCCGAACCTGCAGAACATCCCGGTGCGCACCGCCGAAGGCCGCAAGATCAGGACCGCCTTCATCACCGACAAGAGCCATCGGCTGGTCTCGGCCGACTACAGCCAGATCGAATTGCGGGTGCTCGCCCATGTCGCCGAGATTCCGCAATTGCGGCAGGCTTTCGCCGACGGCGCCGATATCCACGCCATCACCGCGTCTGAGATGTTCAACGTGCCGGTCGAGGGCATGCCTTCGGAAGTCCGTCGCCGCGCCAAGGCGATCAATTTCGGCATTATCTACGGCATCTCGGCCTTCGGCCTCGCCAACCAGCTGTCGATCCCGCGCGAGGAGGCCGGCAACTACATCAAGAAATATTTCGAGCGCTTCCCCGGCATCCGAGACTATATCGAGGAGACCAAGGCCTATGCCCGCGAGCATGGCTTTGTCGAAACGATCTTCGGCCGCCGCATCCATTACCCCGACATAAGATCGTCCAACCCCTCGCTCCGCGCCTTCAACGAACGCGCCTCGATCAACGCCCGCCTGCAAGGCACCGCCGCCGACATCATCCGCCGTGCCATGATCCGCATGGAGGAGGCGCTGGAAAATGCAGGCCTTTCGGCACGCATGCTGCTGCAGGTGCATGACGAACTGATTTTCGAGACGGTCGAGGCGGAAGTCGAGGCGACGATCCCGGTCGTGCGTCACGTCATGGAAAACGCGGCGATGCCAGCGGTATCGATGTCGGTGCCGCTGCATGTCGATGCGCGGGCGGCGAACAATTGGGACGAGGCGCACTAGCGGCTGATGTGGGGTGCGCCCAGGCCGGCTAGATCGCGTTCCTTCACACCCCCCTCTGCCCTGCCGGGCATCTCCCCCGCAAGGGGGAGATCGGATGTCACTTCTGGTTTCGCCAATCGCCAACGTTGCAGAAATGAGCGGAGCGCCGAAGCTGCCAATCTCCCCCCTTGCGGGGGAGATGTCCGGCAGGACAGAGGGGGGTGCTGCCCCTCCAACATCAATAGATTGGCTGGCCTGATCCTAAGCCGCTTCGGCCAGACACTTGGCACACGTCCCGCGAAACTCGATCACCGCCTTCTTGGCGGCGAAGCCTGTCGAGCGCACCCATTCGTCCAAGCTGTGGCCGACATCGTGGTCGGACATTTCGGTCACCTGCCCACATGTGTCGCATATCGCGAAGGCGGTCATCGAATGGCTGTGGTCGTGCGGCTCGGCGCAGGCGACGAAAGAATTGATGCTTTCGAGCCGGTGCACGAAACCTGACTTCACCAGCGTGTCGAGCGCTCGATAGACCTGCAGAGGCGCGCGAAAACCGCGCTCGCGCAGTTGGTCGAGCAAGGTATAGGCACTGAGCGGTCCGCTGGCGGTCTCGAGTTTCTCGAGCACGCACAGCTGGTTCTTCGTCAGCACATCCCTTGCCGCCATGATCCTGTTTCCAACTCGCCTTCCGTCGCTTGCGCCGCGCACAAACTATCCATGTACCCATCCAGATAGCGACGAACAGGCATTTTTGCTACTGTTTCCAGCATTCTGCCCGCAAGGCGGTCGAGAACATCGATCGGAGCGGGGCAACAGGCAGGTTGCTCTGCGATGTAACGTTCAAAATACTGACAATATCTTCAGCGAGGATTGCCGCGCTTGGAATTTCGGTCGGGCTTGGGGAAGCAATCATGATCAAATTGACGCGGCGGACGCTGCTGGTCGGCACGTCCGCTTTGACCATGGCCGGCATGGTGTCGTTCCCGACCATGGCCGCATCGCGCACCTATCATGCGCTGCTGGTCGCCTGCACCGAATATCCCAACCTGCCGCAGAGGAACTGGCTGGTCGGGCCGAAGAACGATGCAGCCCTCATCCGCGACTATCTCCTGAAGAATGTGCCCGACCCGGTGCGCTTCGCGCCGGAGAACGTCACGCTGCTCGCCAAGGATGTCCCCAGCGCCAGTGGCCTGCCGACCCATGCGGCCATCAAAACCGCATTGGCCGACCTTGCCGCCAAGGTTCAGCGCGACGACTTCGTCTATCTGCATCTGTCTGGGCATGGCGCCCAGCAGCCGCAGATGGTCAAGGGCGACGAAACCGACGGGCTCGACGAGATCTTCCTGCCCGTCGATATCGGCAAATGGATCAACCGCGATGCCGGCGTGCCCAATGCGCTGATCGACAACGAGATCGGCGCGGCACTCGACGCCATTCGCGACAAGGGCGCTTTCGTCTGGGTCGTGTTCGACTGCTGCCATTCCGGCACCGCGACACGCGCCGTCGAGGTCAATGACGAGCTGGAGCGCAAGGTCGAGTTCGCCGACCTGGTCGGCGGCAACGAGGCCGAACGGGCTGCCGCGATCAAGGCCTATGACGAGGTGATTTCGTCCGCCGGCTCGCGCGGCATCGACGACAATGGCACGCGCAAGCCTGCCTTCAGCCTGAGCCCTACCGGCGGCGAACCGATCGCCAAGGGCAAGCTGGTCGCCTTCTATGCCGCGCAGACGGTGGAGACGACACCGGAAATGCCGCTGCCGAAGGGCACGCCGGATGCGCCCCGGTTCGGCCTGTTCACCTTCACCATCCTGTCGAAACTGGCCGAAAACCCCAACGTCACCTATCGCCAGCTCGGTCAGGCCGTGCTGCAGCAATATTCGGCCGACAGCCGCACCCGGCCGACGCCGCTGTTCGAGGGCGAGTTGGACGCACGGGTGTTCGGCACCGACAAGACCGACGCGGTCATGCAATGGCCTGTCGTCATCAAGGACGGCGAAGCGACGATCGGCGCCGGGCTGCTGCATCGCCTCACTCCGGGCAGCAAGCTTGCCATCCTGCCTTCAGCGCTATCGCCGCTGTCCGACGCTGTCGGATTTTTGGAAGTGCAGTCGGCAAAAAACCTGGAAAGCCGCGTCAAGTCGGTCGAGTTCGACAAGAAGCCGGCGCTCAAAGTCGCCGACATTCCGGCCAACGCCTATGCGCGGGTGGCGGAGATCGCCGTCGACTACAAGCTCGTGTTGGCGCGGCCGGCCATAGCCAAGGGACTTGAGAAGGAAACCGGTCTGGTCAATTCGGTTCTCGACGAACTGGCCACAGCCAGGGAGACCGGCTTCAACATCGAGCTGGTCGAGCCCGGCAAGAGCGCCGACCTCCGCCTCGCGATGATGCGCGAGAATGCTGTTCCCGGTGCCCCCAAGGATGCGACAGACAAGCCGGCGCTGTGGTTCCTGCCGGCATCGGGCGACGTGAGCCTGAAGGAGGGCGGCAAACCGCCGCTGATCATCATTCACGACCGCCAGAAACTGGCCGATGCAATGGCCAGGAACCTGCGCACCATCTTCCGCGCCACCGGGCTTTCGCGGCTGGCGGCGGCCTCGGACTACAAGCCCGAGGACGTCGACGTCCAGTTTCAGGTCAAACGTCGCGACAAGGACGGCCTCGAACCGCTGCAGGCTTCGGTTGTGCCCCGCGTGTCGCCGGGCGACGAAGTGCATGTGCTGGCCAAGAACGGCTCGGATCTGCTGGTCGACATCAATGTGCTCTATGTCGGCAGCGACTACTCGATCACCCACATCGTTGCCGAACGCCTCGCCCCGCAAGCCATGCTAGAAGAGGGGCTGCTGGCTTTCACCGACACCAGTTTCGGCATGGAGCGGATGATCGCGGTTTTGACCGAGGCGCCGCCGGAGAGCGAGAAGCAGGATCTGAGCTTCCTGGCGCAGGACGGCGTCGCCTCGGCGACACGCGGAATGGGCTCCGCCGGCTTCTCCGACATGCTGACCGATCTCGGCATGGCGCCGGCAACCCGCTCGGTGATGCGGCTTGCCGACAAGAGTGGCCCGAAAGGCGCGGTGATGATCTTCCCGATGGAGACGGTGCCGCGCGCCTGAGCGGATGCCGGCGCCGCATGGCTCTGCCGGCTCTTGCGCGATCGGCGCGATATGAGAACATTCCCGGCCGCTGACGCATGACGGCCGGATGAAACGGATAGGATCGATTGTGAAGAATTCTGTGTTTTCCTGGCGTGGAACGGTAGCCGGCCTTGCCGGCGGCCTGCTGCTGATCGCCAACGCTTCGGCGGACGATGCCTGCGGCCTGTGCGTCAAGCAGATCGTCACCAACTCGGAACTGGCGACGTGTTTTCTCGATCAGTACGACCAGTTCGCCAAAAGCGGCAGCGACGCGGTTGTCGTCGATCTCAGCAACTGCGCCTCGCGCGGCGTCGTCGAAGCCTTGCCGTCACCAAACAAGGGTGCGGCGGACCCTGATGTCCAGTTCATGATTTCGCGCCTGCAGCTGGAATGCCTGAAAAAGAAGCTGGAGGCGCCAGGCATCGTATTGGATCCCTCCGCCACCATCGAACTGGACACCTGCGGATGAAGAAGCCGGCGGGCAACACCAGGCAAACAGCGGCTGCCGCGCCTGCAAAGGCGCCAACGGCGAAACAGACCTTGCCGGAAACCACGGAAGGCTTTCCGTGGCCGAGCAGCCACGAGATCAAGAAGGAGGGCAACCCGTTCACCGACCGCGACTGGCGCATGCTGGTTTATGCCTGGTCGGGCATGGCCGTGCGCCTCGCCATCATCTTCACCCTGATGTTCTCGGTCTACCAGTTCCTGGCCAACCAGGAGCAGAAGCGCGTCGAGCAGACCATGTCGCTTGTCGAGCTCTGGGAAAACAAGGACTACCAGCAGGCGCAGCGTGCGCTGAAAGATCGTCTGACGGCGCTCAACGCCAAATATGACAATCTGCTCAGCGCCAACCCATCGCCGACCGAGGAGCAGGTGTTCCGGCAACGCATCGGCATCGAGGCGATGACTGCCTCCGGCGGCGACATGCCGCTCGCCGATTTCAGCGAGAATTTCGATCGCATCGTCTATTTCCTCAACCGGCTGTCCTTCTGCATCGACGGCGATTTGTGTTCGCGCAAAGTGACCGATGCTTATTTCCGTGACTATGCCGTCTCTTTCTGGAGCTATTTTGCCGGCTACATAGACAAGCAGCGCAAGGCGGGTTCTCCCACTTTCGCTTCGGCAATCGAGAACTATGTGCGCAACGGCCCGCCTGCATCCGCAGCCAAATAGCGGCGAAAAAGGCGGCGGGATTGCGCCGCCGCCTTTGTCTCCATCGCGAATGCGCAGCGATTACTTATACAGGCTGTTGATCCACTGGACGTTGGCAGCGTTCAGGCGCACGGCGGTGTTCGCGTCGGGGCTTTCCGCCACGTTGACACCGGTGACGATGCGCTGCTTGGCCTTGTTGTCGTAAGCATAGACCGAGCTCCCGCTCGACCCTGGGAACGTATCGCAGTCATACTGGAAATATTCCGGCGCGATGTTTTCGGCGTGCACTTCGCAGTTTGCCTTCCACATCGTGCCCATCGGCTTGTCGCCGGGATAGCCGACGAGATTGGCGGTGAAATCGCCGAGATCCTCATAGTTGGCATAGCCCAGCCAGCCGAGATTGGTGCCGACATCCTGCTTCAGCGTGACGATGCCGAGATCCCACAGCAGGACCGACCCGTAATAGCCCTGGTAGTTGTCGATGAAGCCTTGCAGCACATAGGCGCTTTCGAAGGCGAAGGCGCCGAACGGTGCGTCGTCGGCCGTGCTGCCGTTAAGGCCCGGCACGAACAGGTAGTCGGAGAGCCAATCCTTGTCCTCATGACTGTAGAGGCAGTGCGCGGCGGTGAGTACGGTTCGCGGACCGATCAGCGTTGCCGAACAGCTGCCGAAGCTGCCCGTCTTCGGCGATTTGGCTTCGAGATAGCCTATTGCCGAGAACGGATAGGTCTTGGTGTTCTTGACCTGCTCGCGATCGTCGGTGCCGAAAACCTGGCGGCCGGCTTCGCCTTCGCCGAGGTCCGGATCCTCGGTCTTGCGCTCAGCCCCGTCTTTTCCAGTGGCCGGAGCGTTCAGTTCCTTGATGATAAGCTCCCGCAGCGCTTCGCTCGGCTCGATCTTGATCTCCTTGCCATCGGCGGACCGTCCGACGATGCCGTAGGATTTGACAGCCGTTGCCTCGTCGGCAAGCGGCGCGGCGCGGCTGTCTTCGTCGGTCAGCTTCGGTGGCGCGATTGGCTTTGCCCGCCCGGGCTTGTAGTCGCCTGAAGTCGCGTCGCGCGCGCTTTCGCCATTGCCGGCACTGGCGGAGCCAGGATCGGCGGCGAAAGCTGGAACCGCCCACATTGCGGTGGAAAGCAATGTGGACGCAACAAGTGCGTTTGTCAGTTTTGTCATGGTGAGACTCTCCCAAAAGTCAGCAAGGACTGGATCAAGATACAGAAATATTGTCGAGATCGTGGTGAGGCCAAAAAAGGAGTTTTTGATTACCGGTGCCTGACCTGATCATTACCCCTACAGTCTGTCGAGGTCCCGCCAGAGGCACTCGCGCGGATATATTGCCTAAATTAATACAACATTGGAATGACAAATCGCTTCCACATAGCCCGTGGGGGGCTATAGGATTTTGAGCGAGGTCTGCACAGGAACGCGATCCGCGAAGCGGTGCCCGACTTGGTGTTCCTGCCGTGCCGCAACAACTGTGCTGCGCGGTCTGATCCCCAGGCTGAGGCTTGTTTCGTTGATCATGTGCCGGGGCTGGTCCGCTCGGGTACATGTCTCAGGAGGGCTTCAGGTGAACATCATCCATCGGTTCAGGCCGATCGCCGCCGCATCGCTGCTCGGCATCGCGGCCGTCCTTGCGGCAGCCAATTTCACCCAGGCCGACGAAGCGGTCGCCCGACCGGAGGCAGCGGTCTCGCCAATGAAGCGCGTGACGGAAGCCAGGGCGATTGCAGCGGCGGAGAACCCCGACGCGGCCGACCGCGTCTATGGCGGCAACCAGGCCGAAAAGGGAGTCTACCCGTTCCAGGTCGCGCTGCTCACCACCGACAGGCTGGACGAGAATCCGGCATCGCAGGCCAACGCCCAATTCTGCGGCGGCAGCCTGATCGCGCCGCAATGGGTGCTGACGGCAGCACACTGCCTCAACGACAAGGGCCAGCCGGTTTCGCCCGAGAGCGTCACCGTGCTGACCGGTGCAACCGATCTCAGCGAAGGCAAGCGCCACAAGGTGGTGGAGGTCATCGTCAACGAAGGCTACAGCGAGCAGACCCTCGACAACGACCTCGGGCTGCTTCGGCTTGCCGAACCGGCCGACGCGCCGACCATCAAGGTCGCCCATGAGGCAACGCCCGACACCGGCAAGACGACCGTCACCGGCTGGGGCAAGATGCAGGACGGCACCTTTCCGACCACGCTGATGGTCGCCGATCTCGACCTGCAGCCGAACCAGGCCTGCAACAGCGGCATCAAGGCCATCTATGCGCGTGATCTGAAGGCAGCACTTGGCGATCTGTCGCGCCGTATGCGCTATTCGGAAAAAGGCATCGACGCGGCCGCCAATGCGATCGCCGCCGACATGACCGACCCGCTGACCGGCAACATGATCTGCGCCGGCACCACCAGCGGCGTGCGCGATGCCTGCAACGGCGACAGTGGCGGCCCGCTGTTCATGACCGGTGCCGAAGGCCCGGTCCAAATCGGCGTCGTCAGCTGGGGCGAAGGCCCGGCTGACGGCAGTGCGGCCTGCGGCCACAAGGACGCCTACGGCATCTACACGCGGCTGGCCAACTACACCGGCTGGATCGAGGCGAAGATGAAAAGCTCTGCTCCGGCGCCTGCCAAACCCAAGGCGGGACTCGGCACGGCGCAGAAACCGAAAACGCCCTGAACCCCGGCCATTTGGCTTCCCATGAAAAACGGCGGGAGTGCCCGCCGCTCTTATTTTGCCGGCTTGAGTGGTTTATTTTCGCGGCGGGCCTTTGCGCTCGGCCGAAGCTGCCCACAGATTGATATCGGACTCCCGGGCGTAGGTATCGATCTCGGCGAGTTCGGCATCGCTGAAGTCGAGCACCTTGAGCGCGCCGACGCAGTCCTCGACCTGCTCCGGCCGGCTGGCGCCGATCAGCGCCGAGGTCACCCTGCCCTTGCGCAGCACCCAGGCCAGCGCCATCTGCGCCAGCGTCTGCCCACGCTTGCTGGCGATGGCGTCGAGCGCCTTGATGTTGGCGATGGTCTTGTCGTTGATGAAGGCTGTCTTCAGCGACTTGCCCTGGGAAGCACGGCTGCCGTCCGGAATGCCGCCGAGATACTTGTTGGTCAGCATGCCTTGCGCCAGCGGCGAGAACACGATGGAGCCGACGCCGAGCCCTTCGAGCGTGTCGAGCAGGCCGTCTTCCTCCACCCAGCGGTTCAGCATCGAATAGCTCGGCTGGTGGATGACGCAAGGCGTGTCAAGCTGCTTCAATATATCGGCGGCCTCGCGCGTGCGCTGCGAATTGTAGGACGAGATGCCGGCATAGAGCGCCTTGCCCGAGCGCACCGCATGGTCGAGCGCACCCATCGTTTCTTCCAGCGGCGTGTCGGGGTCGAAACGGTGCGAATAGAAGATATCGACATAGTCGAGCCCCATGCGCTTCAGGCTCTGGTCGAGGCTGGCCAGAATGTATTTGCGCCCGCCCCATTCGCCGTAGGGGCCGGCCCACATTTCGTAGCCGGCCTTCGTCGAGATGATCAGTTCGTCGCGGTAGGCGGCGAAGTCGGTGCGCAGGATTTCGCCGAAAGCGGTCTCGGCAGAACCGGGCGGCGGACCGTAATTGTTGGCGAGGTCGAAATGCGTGATGCCGAGGTCGAAGGCCTTGCGCGCGATCGCCTGCTTGGTCTTGTGCGGCGTGTCGTTGCCGAAATTATGCCACAACCCCAGCGAGATTGCCGGCAGCTTCAGGCCGGAGCGGCCACAGCGGTTGTAGATCATCTTTTCATAGCGGTTTTCGGCAGGCGTGTAGGGCATCGGAAAATCCTCAAATGGAAACGAGCCGGTCGGCTGCATCGCGACAACGCGGCGAGTTGGCTCTGCCCCTCACCCTTACCCTCTCTCCGTCGAAACGGGGAGAGGGTTGAGGTGTGCTGCCTATTTCTTCTTCGCCAAAAGCGCCTTGGCTTCCTTGACGCCAAGTGCCGCCGGCCGTTCGCAGGTGGTCTGCATGGCGACGAACTTGCCGGTTTCGCCGGAACGCAACAGCCCGGTCATCACGTCGACGGCGTGCAGCGCCAGCTCCATCGAACAGCGGTGCGGCCGGCCTTCCGCGATTGCCACCGCCATATCGGCGAGGCCTGATGTGCGGTAGTTGGCCATCATGCCTTGCGAATGCATCTCGTTGGGCACGCCGAACGGATGCGGCCAGTTCGGCAGCTTCTTGACCGGCTTGGCCGCGTCGGTGAAGCGAACGTCACCGCCGAAGAAATTCGGATCCGGCACGAACACCGTGCCTGTCTCGCCATAGAGTTCCATCGGCGCGTGGCCGTGGGCCCAGACGTCCCAGCTGGTGTTGAGCGTGATAACGGCGCCGTTCTCGAACTCCAGCAGCCCATGGATGGTCGTCGGCGTGTTGACCGGTATCTTTTCACCCGCGCGCGGCTTTGAACTGATCGTCCGCTCCTTGGCCGGCGTCGTCGCGAAGGCCGCGACCTGCTTCACCGGCCCGATCAGCTGGATCAGATTGGTGATGTAATACGGTCCGATATCGAGCACGGGACCGGCGCCCGGCTGGAAGAAGAAATCCGGATTGGGGTGCCAATGCTCCATGCCGTGGCCCATGACATGACAGGTACCACTCGTGACCTTGCCAAGCTTGCCGGTGTCGATCAGGTTGCGCACCAGCTGGTGCGCGCCGCCGAGGAAAGTGTCTGGCGCCGAGCCGATCCGAAGACCCTTTTTCTGCGCCCGCTTCTTAAGGTCGAGCCCTTCCTTGACCGACAGCACGAACGGTTTTTCCGAATAAACGTGCTTGCCGGCGTCGAGTATCTGCTTCGACACCTCATAATGCACCGCCGGGATGGTCAGGTTGACGATGATGTCGATGTCGTCGGCCCTGAGCAGGTCTTCGACGGTCTCGGCGCGCAGCTTGAACTCCTTCGCCCGAGCCCTGGCCGCCTCCATGTTGATGTCGGCGCAGGCACGCATCTCGATGCCGCGAAACAGCGGCGCCAGCGAAAAATACGCTTTCGAGATGTTGCCGCAGCCGATGACGCCGATGCCAAGTTTCTTTGCCATGCTGATTGCTCCTAATAGGTTTTGGCGGCTGCGATGGAGCGGCGGGCGAAACGCTCGATGTCGTTGGGGTTGTCCTGTTCCATGACGTAGTATTGGGCAGCACTCTTGGCACGCAGCACCTTGATCAGACCGGCCCAGTCGATGGTGCCATGGCCGACATCCGACCAGCCATCCTCATCCAGCCCCTCGCCCGGCTTGGCCATGTCCTTGACGTGGACGGCACTGATGCGCTTGCCGTGTTTCTCGATCCACGGCAACGGATCATCGCCGCCGCGCACCACCCAGGCCACGTCCATCTCCCAGCTGACATCGGGCGCGGATGACAGGATGTGGTCCTGCGGCACCGATCCGTCGGCAAGTTTCTTGAACTCGAAATCATGGTTGTGCCAGGCAAAGCCGTAGCCGGCCTTTTTCGCGGCGTCGCCGACCTTTGCCAGACGCTCACCAAAGCCGCTCCAGCCGGCGGCGTCGGATGGCCGCTGGTCGGGCATCAGGAAAGGGCAGATGAGCAGCGTGATACCGAGTGCGTCGGCGGTTCTGCGCACGCCGTCGAAATCGTTCTCGAGAGCGTCGATCGAGAAATGCCCAGTCGGCATGGCAAGCCCGTTCTTGTCGAGCTCGGCACGGAATGCCTCGGGATCATCATAGACGCCGCCAAAACCTTCGACCTGAGCGTAGCCGAGCTTGCCGAGCGTGGCGAGCACACCGTCCCAGGGTTGGAAATTGCGGGCGCTGTAAAGTTGGAATGACCAATTCATCGTCTCTGTCCGTTTCGCTTGGGGATTGTCGTTGGAAGGTTGGTTCTCGGAAGCTAGATGCGTGTGCCGGTTGCCGTGTCGAAAAGCGAGGCGCGCATCGGATCGAAGCCAAGCGTCACCGCCTCGTCGTTCTTGGGCGTGCGTTCCGAGGTCACCCGGACGCTGAAATTCTGCTGGGCAAGCTTCAGCCAGACCAGCGTGTCGGAGCCCATGGGCTCGACCACCTCGACATTGGCGGCTATCGAGAACGGCCAGCCGGTGCCACTGTTCAGGCTGACATGCTCGGGCCTGATACCGAATGTGACGGGGCCTGGAGCCGGAGGCTTGGCAAAGTCGTAAGTGCCGAGCGGGATCTTGATATCCTCGGCCGCGAACCGCCAGCCGCCGTCCGCGTCTTCCAGACGGCCATCGACGAAGTTCATTGCGGGCGAGCCGAGGAAGCCGGCGACGAAGCGGTTGACCGGACGGTTGTAGATGGTCTGCGGCGCATCGAGCTGCTGGATGACGCCGCCCTTCATCACCGCGATACGGTCGGCCAGCGTCATCGCCTCGATCTGGTCGTGGGTGACGTAGATCATGGTGTTCTGCAGCTTGCGATGCAGCAGCTTGATCTCGACGCGCAGTTCGGCGCGCAGCTTGGCATCGAGATTGGACAGCGGCTCGTCGAACAGGAACACGTCGACATCGCGCACCAGCGCCCGTCCGATGGCGACGCGCTGGCGCTGGCCGCCGGAAAGTGCGGCCGGCTTACGCTGCAGCAGCGGCTCGATCTGCAGGATTTCAGCCGCCCGCGCGATCCGCTTGGCGATCTCTTCTCTTGGCGTGCCGGCGACACGCAGCCCGAAGGACAGGTTCTTCTCCACCGTCATTTGCGGATAGAGCGCATAGGACTGGAACACCATGCCGATGCCGCGGTCCTTGGGCTCTTCCCAGGTGACGTTCTTGCCCTTGATGAAGATGCGGCCTTCGGAGACATCGAGCAGGCCGGCAATGCAGTTGAGCAAGGTCGACTTGCCGCAGCCGGACGGCCCCAGCAGCACGATGAACTCGCCATCGGCGACATCGAGATTGAGCGTCTCCAGGACGGTCACCGCGCCGAAATTCAGCGACAGGTCCTGGATCGAAACGCTGGTATCGTTGGCTGCCGTCATCGCCATCACCCCTTCACCGCGCCGGCGGCGATGCCGCGTACGAAAAGCTTGCCGGAAATGAAGTAGACGATCAGCGGCACAAGCCCGGTCAGGATGGTTGCGGCCATGTTGACGTTGTACTCCTTCACGCCTTGCACCGAATTGACGATGTTGTTGAGCTGCACCGTCATCGGATAGGTGTCGGGGCGGGTGTAGACGACGCCGAACAGGAAGTCGTTCCAGATGCCGGTCACCTGCAGGATGATGGCGACGACGAAGATCGGCAGCGACATCGGCAGCATGATGCGCAGGAAGATGCCCCAGAAGCCGGCGCCGTCGACGCGTGCCGCCCGGAACAGCTCTTCCGGCATCGATGCGAAATAATTGCGGAACAGCAGCGTCAGGATCGGCATGCCGAAAATGGAATGGACGATCACCAGCCCGCTGAGGCTGCCGTAGAGGCCGATTTCGCGCAGGATGATGACGATCGGATAGATCATCACCTGGTAGGGAATGAAGGCGCCGACGATCAGGATGATGAAGAACGTGTCGGCGCCCTTGAAGCGCCAATTGGCCAGTGCATAACCATTCACCGAGGCGATGGCGATCGACAGCAGCACCGACGGCACGGTGATCCGCACCGAATTCCAGAAACCGCGCGAGAGCCCGTCGCAGTTAAGGCCGGTGCAGGCCGTTGACCACGCCTTGACCCACGGCTCGAAGGTGATCTCGAGCGGCGGTGAGAAGATGTTGCCGAGCCGGATCTCCGGCATGCCCTTGAGTGAGGTGACGACCATGACATAGAGCGGCAAGAGGTAGTAGACCGCCATGACGAACAATGTGCCGTAGAGGAAGACGTTGCGGCGCGAAATCACGCGGCGCGGCTTTGGACCGTAGGGCCCGGCGATGTCCTGGCGCGCGCCGGCGGCAGTGCTTGCTTGAGCGGTGATGTCTGCAATGCTCATTTGCGTCGCCCGAACTCGAGATAGGCCCAAGGCACGATGACGATCACCACCGAGAGCAGCATCATGGTCGAGGCGGCAAAACCCTGGCCGAGGTTCTGGGCGAAGAACATATAGTCGTAGACGTATTTGGCCGGCACTTCGGATGCGATGCCCGGGCCGCCGCTGGTCTGGGCCACGACCAGGTCATAGACCTTGACGATGCCGGAAGCGATGATGACGAGCGTGGTGATGAAGACCGGCCGCATCATCGGGATGACGATGAACAGATAGGTCTTCCACATCGGGATCCCATCCACGCGCGCCGCCTTCCAGATGTCTTCGTCGATACCGCGCAGGCCGGCCAGCATCAGGCACATGATGAGCCCGGTGCCTTGCCACAGCGCAGCGATCGATATGCCGTAGATGACGATGCTGGAATTGTAGAGCGGGTCGAAGCTGAAGCTCGTCCAGCCCAAGTCCCGCACGACATGCTGGATGCCGAAATCCGGATTGAGCAACCACTGCCAGACCAGGCCGGTGACGATGAAGGAGAGCGCGAAAGGATAGAGGAAGATCGTGCGGAACGTGTCCTCGAAGCGGATCTTCTGATCGAGCAGCGCGGCAAGCAGAAAACCGATGACCAGCGAGAACCCCAGGGAGATCGCGCCGTAGATCAACAGGTTCTCGATCGAGATCAGCCAGCGCGGCGCCGCCCACAGGCGGTAATACTGGTCGAGCCCGACGAAATTCAGGCGCGGCAGGAGCTTCGAATTGGTGAAGGAATAGAGCACCGTCCAAACGGTGCCGCCGACGAAAACCACCATGGCGGTGAGGATCATCGGGATCGAGGCGACCTTCGCATTGAGGTTGCGGAACAGAAGGTTGGGGCGTTCGCTCTTGCTCATCTCGTCAGCCGGCTGGGTAAGGGCGGTGCATTCCCGGCCCTGCATTCGCAAGGCCGGGAATGAGGCGGGTTGCCTCCAGCGTCAGTCCGCCGAAGCGATGAGGTCGGCGAAGCGCTTCTGCGCGTCTTCGATGGTCAGTTCCGGCTTGGCGAAGAATTCGGCGAAAAGGTCTTCCTTCTGTTTCTGGGTGTCCTGTGAAAGCAGTTGGTCCGTCCACGGCATGACGGCGCCCTTGGCAAGAATGGCGAGGCCCTTCTTCATGCAGTCGTTGGCCGCATTGAGATCGACGTCGCCGCGCACCGGCAGGGATCCCTTCTTTAGATTGAAGGCAACCTGCGTCTTGGGATCGAGCAGCGTCTCGGCCAGCACCTCCTGCGCCTTGCTCTTGTCGGCATCCTTGAGCAGCGGGAAATAGAAGGCGTCACCGCCCGTGGCTATGACCTCGTTCAGCCCAAGGCCCGGCAGGCAGGTATAATCCTTGCCGGCGGTCTTGCCGGCAACCTGGAACTCGCCCTGCGCCCAGTCGCCCATGATCTGGCCAGCGGCCTTGCCGGTGATGACCAGGTTGGTCGCCTGGTTCCAGTCCTGCACATTGGTGTTCTTCGCCATCTTGCGGGCATCGTCCGCGGCCTTGAAGACCTTGGCGACTTCGGGCCCGGCGGCGAACTTGGCATCCTTGTCCTTGTAGACCTTGAGGAATGTGTCCGTACCGCCCACAGCCGCAAGCAGGACGTCGAAGGCACCGGAGGATTGCCAGGCCTGACCGCCGACGGCGAGCGGGATGATGCCGGCCTTTTCCAGCGCCGGCGCTGCCGCCACGAATTCATTCCAGTCCTTCGGCAACGGCACGCCGGCCTTCGCGAAGGCTTCGTTGGACAGCCACAGCCACTGCCAGGAATGGATGTTGACGGGCACGCAGTAGATCTTGCCGTCGATGGTGCAGCCGTCGAGCAGGCTCTTCGGCCGGACGACATCAGTCCACTTGCCCTTGGTGGCGACGTCGGTGAGGTCGCGCATCAGGCCGGCCTGCACCAGTTCCTCCGCCTGCCGGCCATGGTTGAACTGCGTGGCGCCCATCGGATCGCCACCGGTGATGCGGCTGATCATGATTGGCCGCGCCGTGCCGCCGGAGCCGGCAATGGCGCCATCCACCCAGTGGTTGCCGGTTGCATCGAATGCCTTGGCAAGTTCCGCAACCGCCGCCGCCTCGCCGCCCGACGTCCACCAATGGGTGACTTCCAGGTCCGTCGCGGCCGCCTGGCCGGCAAACTGCAACGCGGCCGTCGCTGCCAGCGCAGCGGTCAAAAGTTTGTATCGCATTTCGGCTCCTCCCAGAATCTGAAACGTTACAGATTTTCGATACGGCAATTGCGCGGGCTGTGCAACCCATCAACGAAGCGCCCTCGATATTTTTTCGGACCGCGAACAAATTCGCATGAATGATCGCGCTTCCCATGCACTGCAGCATGGTTTGCTGCGGCGCAAACACCGAAATGCCGCCTGATACGGACAAAAGGCGGCGGCAGAGGCGATTTCTCCTGGAATCCCAATGCGTTTCGCAAAAGACCATCCACCTCGTGGCGATGGACATGTAACTCGATATGGCAATCTGTAACGTTTCAGTATATTGAGCTTTGCCGGGGCTGGAACGCATATCGTACCGCTATGGCGGCGATTGCCGACATGGCTCGCGGCTGCTATGCGCCTGACGGGCGGGACGAATGGACAGACAGCGTACGGACAAGAACGGGGAGACCTCGGCACAGGGACGGCCGACGTTGAAGACGCTTGCCTTCATGACCGGGCTCGGCGTCACCACTGTGTCACGCGCCTTGAAGGATGCCCCGGAAATCGGCGCCGAAACCAGGCGTCGCGTCCAGCTCGTCGCCAAGCAGATCGGCTACCGGCCGAACCGCGCCGGCGTGCGTCTGCGCACCGGCAGGACCAATGTCATCAGCCTCGTGCTCAACACCGACCGCGAGATCATGAGCTTCGTCTCGGACATCATCTACGGCGTTTCGGAAGTGCTCGCCGAAACGCCCTATCACCTGATCGTCACGCCCTATTCCCGCTCGCAGGATCCGATGGAGCCGATCCGCTATCTCGTCGAGACCGGCTCGGCCGACGGAGTCATCATTTCGCGCACCCAACCGAACGATCCGCGCGCCCGCTACATGCTCGAGCACGGCATGCCCTTTGCCACGCATGGGCGCACCGACATGGGCCTCGTCCATCCCTACCATGACTTCGACAACCATGTTTTCGCGATGGAAGCCGTGCGCCGCCTGGCGAGCATGGGCAGGCACAAGCTGGCGCTTCTGTCGCCGCCGCCCGGGCTGACCTATTATGGCCACACGCTGAACGGCTTTGCCGATGCGCTAAGCGAGGTCGGAGCCAGCGAAATTCCGTTCAACACCGTTTCCATCGATCACACGATCGAGCAGATCAGGACCAGAACCGCGCAGGTGATGCGCCGCGAGAACAGGCCGGACGGCTTCGTCAGCAGCGCTGCCGCCGCGACACTGGCGATCGTCGCCGGCATCGAGGATGCCGGCCTCAAGCTTGGCCGCGACGTCGATGTCGTGTCCAAGCAGTCGTCGGACCTGTTGCACCTGTTCCGGCCGGAATTGCTCGTCGTCAACGAGAACTTCCGCCTGGCCGGCTCCGATCTCGCCCGCTCCGTGCTCGGCTGGATCGGCGGCGCCGCACCCGGCTCGTTGCAGCGCCTGGTCGCCACCAGCGAGGTTCGGGCGTTCAGCCCGCCGGTTTCCGTTTAGGCCCTTGGGCTAACCAGCCGCACCGCTTCCCCACGGCCCATGGAACGCGCCTTTGTCGTCGATACGCTCGAAGCCGTGCGCGCCGAAAAAGTCGCGCTGCGCCTGGATCAGGTTCGACGTGCCGCGGCCCTGGCGGTAGCTGTCGAAATAGGCAAGTGCGGAAGACAGCGCCGGAACCGGCGAGCCGGCCTCCGAAGCCCTCGCCACGATGCGCCGCAGCGACGGATGCGCTTCCTGCATCAGCGCAATGAAGGCCGGGGCCATCAGCAGGTTGGTCGAGGCGCCGCCCTTGCTGAAGGCCTCCGCCATGGTGTCGAGCATCTGCGAGCGGATGATGCAGCCGGCGCGCCAGATCCTGGCGATGGTCGGCATTGGCAGGTTCCAGTTGAATTCCTTGGAGGCGCCGCTCATCACCGCAAAACCTTGGGCGTAGGCGGCGATCTTGCCGGCGAACAGCGCCAGTTCCAGATCTTTCAGCAAGGCGTCCTTGTCACCGGAAATCTTCGTCACGCCGATGTTGCCATAGGCCTTTTCCGCCGCCAGCCGCTCGTCCTTGATCGACGATAGAACGCGCGCCGCCACCGCCGCCTCGATCGCGGTGGCCGGGATGCCGAGCTGCTGCGCCTCGATGACAGACCATTTGCCGGTGCCCTTCTGGCCGGCGCGATCAAGGATGATGTCGACCACCGGCTTGCCGGTCTTCGGATCGTCTGATGCCAGCACCTTGGCGGTGATCTCGATCAGGTAGGAATTGAGCCGGCCCTTGTTCCAGTTGGCGAACACCGTGCCGATCTCCTTCGGGTCCATGCCCAGGCCGTCGCGCAGGATGCCGTAGATCTCCGCGATCATCTGCATGTCGGCATATTCGATGCCGTTATGGATGGTCTTGACGAAATGTCCGGCGCCGTCGGTGCCGAGCCATGCCGCGCAGGGTTCGTCCTTGAACTTGGCGGAGATCGCCGTCAGCACCTTCTCGACGCGTTTCCATGAGTCCTCCGTGCCGCCGACCATGATCGACGGTCCGTGGCGCGCACCCTCCTCGCCGCCGGACACGCCCATGCCGATGAAGGTGAGACCCGAGCCGGAAAGCTCGGAGAAGCGCCGCATCGTGTCGCGGAAATTGGCGTTGCCGGCGTCGATGACGATGTCGTTGGCCGACAGCACGCCGCGCAGAGCCGCGATCTGTTCGTCGACCGGCTTGCCGGCCAGCACCATGATGATGATCGGGCGCGGCGGCCGGATCGCGGCGGCAAGCTCTTCCAGGCTGTAGCAGGGCACGACCATGTCCCTGAGCGCGCCGGCATTCTCGATGAAAGCGTCCGTGCGCGCCCTGGTGCGGTTGAAGACGGCGATGCGATGCCCGTGCTCGGCGATGTTGAGCGCCAGGTTGGAGCCCATCGTGCCAAGGCCGATCAGGCCGATTTCGGCTTTTTCCATCGTTTTTTTCCTGCCTTCGGATTTTGTTGAGATCGCGTTTTGCCGCGATGATTGACGGGCCTTTCGGGCTGCGTCAACCGCCCCGCCGAATTGTGTTGATGCCGCGGCGTGTGAGATTCAGGTCAGGCCGAGTCGAGAATGGTGGTTTCCGAGAACCGGAGCGGAGCGTACTTAAAGTACGTGAGCACCGGAAGCGCAGGAAGCCGCCGTTCGCAGGCCGGCATCACCTGAATATCACTCGGCGCGGATGTCGACGGGCGCCTCGATCTTCACCATCTCGAAGTCCGAGACCAGTATGTCGATGCGCACCGTCCACCGGCCGGCCACCGGGATGACGAGGTTGTCGACACGCCAACTGCCGTCGCCGGGCTTGGCCGCCGCGCGCTTCAAGGGCTCGATGCCCGAATCGGGTTTCGACAGCACAAGCGTCACCTCCTTGGCGTCGAGCGGGCCGAAATCGCCGCTCATGATGATCATCGAGGCGACGACCGGTCCGGCATGGCCCGGCGTGATGCTGAGATCGGCCATCGCTTTCAGCGCGTGGATATGGACCGACACCGGTTGCGCTGCCGCAATCGCGAGGGCTCGTGGCGGCGGCGTGAAGCGCCAGCCCGCGGCAACGCCGAAAATCGCCAACACGATCAACATCTCGACGCCGATCGAGCGGACCAGCCTGCGTTGAACTTCCGTCGATCCCGCCTCGGCCGATGCCGTGAGTTTCCAGCGGTTGACGGCGGCGAGCGTGAACAGAAAGACCAACAGCCCGAGTTTGATCAGCAGCAGCCTTCCATAGGCGGTGTCGACCAATGCCGCGGGTGTTTGCACCTGGATGACGGCAAGCACGATGCCGGCAGAGGCAAGCACGGCCACCACCGGCAGGATCGCCCAAGAAAACCGCCGCAGGAATGGCGTGGCCCCCGCCGATTGCCCCTTCAGCGCCAGCCCGAGTGGGACCAATGCGCCGGCCCACAACGCGATGCCTACGCCGTGCAGGAACACCATCGGCCGCGTCAGCCATTGCGGTTCGGCGGCACTGGCATGGCCGCTGGCGGCAAGGGCAACCCCCACCCCGGCCAGACCTGCCAGCGCAAGTGGTTTGGCGGTGGCGCGGGGGCCGGCCAGCGACAGCAGGCCAAGCCCCAGCGCAATCAGCGCGACCAGCACCGTCCAGCCGAAACTGGTGCCGAGTCCGGTCCGCCAGATAACCGCCTGTGCCAGATGGGAGAGCGGTGCCCCGAGCGCATCAAGCCCCTGCAAGCCGAGCGACAAGGGCGCCGCGACAAGTCCGCCCAGGATTGCGGCTGCAACGAAGCGCTGTCCGGCGCGGCCACCTTGGGACAGCCAGGCGAGGGCGAAAGCGCCGCCGACGCCGAGAAAAAGGCCGAGGTAGAGAAAAACCTTGCCGAGCCAGATCGCCGACCGCAACGGCCAGTCGACGGCTTCGGACACGGCGGGCGGCTCGCTGGGCGCGCCGATGGAAAACAGCAGCGATCCGCCGACGGGATGACCGTCTGCGGAGATGACGCGCCAGCTCAAGACATGCGTACCGGATTTGAGCGGTTGCGGATTGTCGATCTCGAGCGTCTGGTCGCTGAGCCGGAATGACGTCAGAGCAACCGGCGTGCCGTCGGGCTTCACCAAGGTCAGCACCAGCGGCGAGACCGGCTCACTGAAGGTCAGCGAGAACTGTGCCGGCCCCTGTTCCAGCACCGCGCCGTCGGCCGGATCGGTCTTGATCAGCGCGGCATGGGCAAAGGCCTGATCTGACACGGCAAGGCTGGCAAGAAACACGATCACGGCCAACAGGCCGGCGGCAAGCCGGCCGGCAGGTTTGCAGGCCATGGAAGCCGTTTGCAGGAGGGGGGTCGTGCTCATGTCACCGCCACGAAAAAGAGCGGCGCGCTCGAATGAGCGCGCCGCCGTGGTGATCATTTATTCGGCAACCGCGTGGTGGCGGGTGGCGGGGTTTACAGCGCGGCCTCATCCTGGGCGGGTGCCGGGATTTTGATACAGCGGGGGGGGGCCCCATGGGATTCCTGCACAACCGGGAAGTAAAGCTTCTGGCCGACAGGGAGATCCGCCGTCAGCGTCGCGCGGAAGACGAACTCGTCGTAGAATTCATCTGGCAGGCTGCCGCCGCTCCAGTCGACCTCCTTGACCCCGTCGGCAACCGCCTGACCATAGAGCTGGTAGGATTTGTCGTACTTGCCCTTCTTGGTCTGCAGCGTCCAGCCAGGCTTCGGCATCGGCTTAACCGCGATCACCCCTTCCGGAATCTGCACGCGCACGGCGATCGTCGCCTTGCCCTCGCAACCATGCGGCACGCGCAAAACGGCCTTGTAGGTCGACCCAACGGCCGCTTCCTGCGTTTCGAACGTGATATGCGCGAAGGCGGCACTGGTTCCGAGCACGAGAAGTACTGCGGCCGACAAAAGATACTTGTTCATGATGGTCCCTCAAATTTCAAACTGGCCGGGTCAATTGGCGTGATCGTCCATGGCGCCACCGCCCATGCCTTCGACAGCGAAATCGACGCTGACGGCGCCGGCCTTTTCGAAGGTCAGGACGGCTGAGAACTTTTCACCCTGTTTGGGTTGTCGCTTCAGGCCGATGAACATCAAATGATAGCCGCCAGGCGCAAGGGCTACCTTGCCGCCGGCCGGAATTTCCAGGCCACCGGCAACCGGACGCATGGTCATGACGCCGTCCTTGACGCCCATCTCATGCAGCTCGGCCTTTTCAGAGACATCGGAGGAAATCGACACCAGCCGGTCCGGCGCACTGCCGTTGTTGGTGATGGTGAAATAGCCGCCGGCGACCTTGGCGCCGGCCGGCGTGGCGCGCGACCAGGGGTGGCCGATCTCGAGATCGCCAACCTTGAACTCATGCGCGAGGACGGACTGGGCGCCTGTGAACAGCAGCGCAAGAGCCAGCACGGCAATGCCGACACGCTCTTCGATGCCGCGTAGAATGCCGCCGGGCATAAGACGCGCCGCGTCGGGGAAAAAATAGGACATGGTTGCTCCATGAAGTGAAGGTCGCGCCGTTGCCGGTCGCGAGCAGTTTGATCTTTGGATGGGTACGCCCACGAAAGGTTCCGCCGGGCAAACAGGCTCAGGCCGTCAGCGGCGGCGCGCGCGGGTTCGACGGCGAGCGCTCACGCGCAAAGTCGAGATGGATGGCCGCCGGAAAAACAAAGGCGACCGTTTTGAAGGAAAGGCTGCCCAGCGCCAGGCCAGCACCGGGCGGCGGCGCAAAGGCCGCCGAAACCATGCTGCAGCCGAGCACGCAGCATGCCGGAAGATGGGACGGCGGCTGGTTGTCGCCGGGAAGCTGGGTTGCGCCCTCATGGGTGCAGATGACGTTGCCGAAGGCGTCGAGCTGCGATGCATTGGGACCGGCGCCGAAGGCGAATGCACCAAGCGTCGACTGGAGCAACAGCAGATAGGCCGCGACAAGCGCGACCGGCATGCTCCATCGTCTCCTCGATACGCCCAAAGCCCTGCCTCTCGCAGCAACGAACCATATCTAGCACGGGGCTGGCGGGTGGAAAATCGCCAAATCGCCGCGGCGCCGACGCGGCAGGCTCAACGCATGCCGCCCAAAAGCGTATAGCGGTTTTGGGACAACGACATGCATGAAACAAGGCTCCAAGCCGCGATGCGGCTCAGGATTTTTGCAGCGACCGGCTCTCCGGGATCGAGGTCAGCAATGTCTGGCGCGCCGATTTCAGGTGCTTGCGGCAAGCGGCGTCGACCTTGCCGAGATCGCGTGATTTCAGCGCCTCTATGTAGACCAGATGCTCACCGATGGCGACTTCGTTGCGCTCGCGTTCCTGCGCCTTGTTCCACTGGTAATGATAGTGGAAGATCATGGCGATGACATCGTAGAAATCGACGATGAAGCGGTTGCGCGACGCCCGGTGGATCAGCCGGTGGAAGCGCTCGTCGAGTTCGGAGAACTCGGTGAAGCGGGTGGCGATGTCGTTTGCCAACTGGCGATGCTCGTCTTCCAGGCGGTCGAGATCGGTCCAGACCGCGCTGTCCTGCGGTAAAACGGCAAAGGCGGCCGCCGAGCGCAGTTCGAACATTTCGCGGATTTCGGTCAGCTCCAGCGCGAAGGCACGCGTAAAGCCCTTCAGCACCCAGTGACTGTTGCGGCGCTTCTCGATCAGGCCGAAGCGGGAGAAGCGGATCAGGAACTCGCGCACGCTGGTGGTGCCGACGCCGATCTCACGCGCCAGTTCGAGCTCGTTGATCTGCATGCCGGCTTCGGCGCCGCCGGCGAGCAACCGACGCATGAACGACCGTTCGATGATCTCGGCCAGCGTGTCGGTCTCTTCCTCGGGGAAGAAATCATCGGGACGCGTCTCGCGCAGCACCGTCTTGGCGCGCTTGTTCCAGGCGATCAGCCCAGTCTCTTCCATGCGCGCGAGAATGGTGCGCACCGTGGTACGGCTGACGCCAAGCAAGGTACCCAGTTCCGGCTCCGAAGGCAGGCTGCGCGTTTCGTCGAGCTGCCGCAGGCAGCGGTTGTAGGCATCCTTGTAGACGTTGTTGCTCTTCGACATCCCTGACCCGTTGCACGCCGTCGCTTGCGGCGGACGGTTTGAAGCGCAATATGACGTTCGCATGGCTCTGAGAAGCGAAATTGCTTCCCGGAACAACCCGGAGACATGCGGAACTCCCCAGTGAAAAAACCATTGACGCAAAACTGTTTTTTCACGATAAAAGACAATATCTCTAAACAGACGCGTGTCAATCCGTCCGCGCAACCCAGGATCACCCAGGAAACCGCCCGTGAACGCCTCCAACTGCATTCTTCTATCCCCCGCCGACAATGTCGCCGTCGCCAACGGCCGCATCGAGATCGGCACCGCGCTGCCGGGCGGTGCCGTCGCCAGTGTGTTGATCGAGCCCGGCCACAAGGTGGCGATCAAGCCGATCGCCGCCGGCGAGGCCGTGGTGAAATACGCCCAGGCGATCGGTCGCGCGACACAGGACATCGCGCCGGGCGAGCACGTGCATTCGCACAATCTGGTGTTCGAATCCGGCCGCTTGCCGGTCGTGCCGCCGAGCGAGGCCGAGCACGCGACGGAGGCCGACCGCACCCGCACCTTCATGGGCTATCGCCGCGCCGATGGCCGCGCCGGCACGCGCAACTTCATCGGCATCGTCGCCAGCGTCAATTGCTCGGCCACCGTCTGCCATTCCATCGCCGACACCGCCAACCGCACGCTTTTGCCGAAATATCCCGGCATCGACGGCTTCGTGCCGATCGTGCACGGCCAGGGCTGCGGCATGAGCGGCACCGGCGACGGCATGATGGTGCTGCACCGTACACTCGCCGGCTACGCCCGCCACCCGAATTTCGGCGGCGTGCTGATGGTCGGTCTCGGCTGCGAGGTCAACCAGCTCACCCTCTACGGCCAAAAGGGCGTCGCTGCCGGCAAGCGCCATTTCAACATCCAGGACGCCGGCGGATCGCGCAAATCGGTGGAAAAGGCGATGGGCGTGCTGGCCGAGATCGCCGAGGAAGTCGGCCAGCTGAAGCGTGAGCCGATCCCGGTCAGCGAGATCATCGTCGGCCTGCAATGCGGCGGCTCCGACGGCATGTCGGGCATTACAGCCAATCCGGCGCTGGGCGCGGCTGTCGACATCCTGGCCGGCGTCGGCGGCATCGGCATCCTCTCCGAGACGACGGAGATCTATGGCGCCGAACATCTGCTTGCCTACCGCGCGGCAACGCCGGAGATCGCGCAGAAGCTCGACGGCTTCGTGAAATGGTGGGAGGACCATGTCGCCAAGCACGGCGCCTCGATCGACAACAATCCCTCGCCCGGCAACAAGCGCGGCGGCCTCACCACCATCCTGGAGAAGTCGCTCGGCGCGGTCGCCAAGGGCGGCCAGACGCCGCTCAACGGCGTCTTCGGCTACGCCGAAAAAGTCACTGGCAGCGGCCTGGTGTTCATGGACACGCCCGGCTACGACCCGGTTTCGGCGACCGGCCAGGTGGCGGGCGGGGCCAACGTCATCGTCTTCACCACCGGCCGTGGCTCCTGCTTCGGCTGCCGTCCGACGCCGTCGATCAAGGTCGCCACCAACTCGACGATGTACCACCAGATGGAGGAGGACATGGACGTCAATTGCGGCGTCATCGCCTCGGGTGAAAAGACCATCGCCGGCATGGGCCGCGAGATCTTCGAACTGATCGTCGAAACGGCTTCCGGCCGCAAGACCAAGAGCGAGGACTTCGGCTACGGCGACAACGAGTTCGTGCCCTGGCATCTGGGCGCAACACTTTAGATTTTACTGATATAAAGTAGACTGCGCGCCGGCCAGTTGGCTGGCCACGGGGAGGTTGTGCATGGAAAGACGCCGCATCGGCCAGACAGCGCTGGAAGTCACCGAGGTCAGCTTTGGCGGCGCTGCACTTGGCGGCCTTTACCGCGCCTGTTCGCGCGAAGCGGCGATGGAGACGCTGCAGGGCGCCTGGGATGCCGGCCTGCGCTATTTCGACACCGCACCCTTTTACGGTTTCGGACTGTCGGAGCGCCGCTTCGGCGACTTCCTGCGCTACAAGCCGCGCGATTCCTATGTGCTGTCGACCAAGGTCGGCCGGCTGTTCCGCCCGGTGTCGGAGGATCAGGTTCCCGATCACTCCTATGTCGATCCGCTGCCCTTCGCGCTCGACTACGACTATTCCTATGACGGCATCATGCGGTCGGTCGAGTTCAGCTATGCGCGGCTTGGCCTAAACAGGATAGACATCCTGTTTGTCCACGACATCGGCGCCTACACCCATGGTGTCGAGAAGACCAAGCTGCACTTTCGCGACCTGATGGACGGCGGCCTCAAGGCACTCGAAGAGCTGAAACGGTCCGGCGTCATTTCCGCCTATGGGCTTGGCGTCAACGAGGTGCAGATCTGTCTGGACGTGATGCGCGAGGCGCCGCTCGACTGCATCCTGCTCGCCAGCCGCTATTCCCTGCTCGACCGCAGTGCCGAAGCGGAGTTGCTGCCCCTATGCCGGGCGCGGCAGACCTCCTTGGTCATTGGCGGCGTGTTCAACTCCGGCATCCTGGCGACCGGGCCGGTGCAAGGCGCGCATTTCGACTACCGCCCTGCCAGCCATGACGTGCTCGACCGCGTCGGCGCAATGGAAAGGATCGCCGCCGAGGGTGGCTATCCGCTCGCCGCCGCCGCGTTCCAATTCCCCTTGCATGAACCTGCCGTCGCCACCGTGCTGACCGGCACCGCCAAGCTGGCGAACCTGACGCGCAACCTCCAACTGCTCGACATCGACGTGCCGGAGACGGAATACGCCAGATATCGTCCCCACACACTGGTGCAGGAGCTGGCGTGAAACTTCATATTCTTGCGGTCACACGAAGGAATGGATATTCCATATTGACGAAATGGTGGAATTAATATTCCATACATTCCCGGAACGGAACGGAAGCGTGACGGCGTCAATGGGGAGCAGCGCGGTGGATTTGCTTCTGCCAGACCTCGCAAGGACTGATCAAACACCGCTTGCATCGATCTGTTCGATGCATTATCAAAACATGGCAATTGTTTTTTATTGATAAAGTTCTGTTCGGGCCGCGCCTATCCGGACGGAGCTTCCGTAACGTTCACCGGGCGACTTAGGGAGGAAACCTCATGAAATTCGCGACCAGCATTCTCAACCGCCGCGCCGTCATGGCGCTGGCAGCAGCTTCGATGCTCGCCGGCGTCATGCATTCGGCGCCGGTTTCGGCGGCGGACGTCACCATTCCGATCATCGTCAAGGACACCACGTCCTTCTACTGGCAGATCGTTCTGGCCGGCGCCCGCAAGGCCGGCAAGGATCTCGGCGTCAATGTGCCGGAACTCGGTGCCCAGGCTGAAACCGACGTCAACGGCCAGGTCTCGATCCTCGAGAACGCCGTTGCCAGCAACCCGGCGGCCATCGTCATTGCGCCGACCGAGTTCAAGGCGCTTGGCAAGCCGATCGATGAAGCCGCTGCCAAGGTCAAGGTCATCGGCATCGACTCCGGCGCCGACTCCAAGGCCTTCACCTCGTTCCTGACCACCGACAACGTCCAGGGCGGCCGCGTCGCTGCCGACGGCCTCGCAGCCGCCATCGGCGCCGCCAACGGCGGCAAGATCGAGGGCGACGTCGCCCTGATCACCAACGCACCGGGCGCCGGCTCGCTCGAACAGCGCAAGCAGGGCTTCACCGAACAGCTGGCCGCCAAATATCCGGGCCTCAAGCTGGTCGCCGATAAATACGCCGACGGCCAGGCCACCACCGGCCTCAACATCGCCACCGACCTGATCACCGCCAACCCGAACCTCAAGGGCATCTTCGCTTCCAACCTGATCATGGCGCAGGGCGTCGGCCAGGCTGTCGCGGAAAACAGCCTTGGCGGCAAACTGGCGCTGGTCGGTTTCGACAGCGACGAGAAGCTGATCAAGTTCCTCAACGACGGCGTCATTTCCGCCCTCGTCGTCCAGGATCCGTACCGGATGGGCTATGACGGCATCAAGACCGCACTCGCCGCCTCCAAAGGCGAGAAGGTCGAAGCCAATGTCGACACCGGCGCCAATCTGGTGACCAAGGACAACATGAAAGACCCCAAGATCGACGCGCTGCTCAATCCGAAGCTCTGAGCCGTCGCATCCGCAATCGTCTCCGGGGCACCTCGCCCCGGAGACACAAGCTGCCGCACAAACGGCTTGGCAATCCGCACGCCTGAGCTAGGCTGTTTTCGAGGCATATCCTTGCCTCGCCGCGTGCCAATCGTGAGGCCAGCCTGGGAAGCCAATCCGGGAGGCCAATCTGGGAGGATTGTCATGATTTCGACGGCGCAGGAACTGCATCCCACACCCGTTCTGGAACCGGGGCGGACCATCCTCGAATTGCGCGGGCTGGAGAAGCGCTATCCCGGCACCCACGCGCTGAAGCCGGTCGACCTCGCCTTCAAGTCCGGTGAGATCCACGCCATCGTCGGTGAGAACGGCGCCGGCAAATCCACGCTCATCAAGCTTCTGACCGGCGTCATGCCGCGCACCTCCGGAGAGATTGCCTGGGAGGGCCAGCCGGCCGCCCTGGCCACACCGCACGAGGCGATGGCGCTCGGCATCAATGCCGTGCACCAGGAAGTCGTGCTGTGCCGTCACCTGACGGTCGCCGCCAACATGTTCCTCGGCGAGGAGAATTCACGCTTCGGCATCCTGCAGCAGCGCGCCATGGTCAGGCAAGCACAGACGATCATCGACGACCTCGGCTTCGACCTGCCGGCGCATGTCACGCTTGGCGACCTGACCATCGGCCAGCAGCAGCTGATTGCCGCCGCCCGCGCCACCGTGCGCGGCACCAAATTCCTGATCTTCGACGAGCCGACCGCCTACCTCACCCGCAAGGAGGCCGACCAGCTTTTCACCCTAATCCGTCGGCTGAAGGGCGAAGGCGTGACGATCATCTACATCAGCCACCGCATGGAGGAAGTGTTCGAGCTCGCCGACCGTGTTTCCGTGCTGCGCGACGGCACGCTGGTCGGCACCCGCAACATCGCCGAGACCAACGATGCCGAGCTGGTCAAGATGATGATCAACCGCTCGATCGAGCAGGTCTATCACAAGGAGCATTTCACGCCGGGCGCCGCCATTATCGAGGCGAGGAACCTGTCCGGCAAGGGCTTCGAAAATGTCTCGATGACGGTTCGCGCCGGCGAGATCGTCGGGCTTTATGGCCTGATCGGTGCCGGACGCAGCGAGTTCGTCACCACGCTTTACGGCCGCCACCGCAAATCCGCCGGCCAGATCCTCTGGGAAGGCAAGGAGGTGCAGGTCAATTCCGAACATGACGCGATCAAGCTCGGCATGGCGCTGGCGCCGGAGAGCCGCCGCGACCAGGGCCTCTGCCTCAACCTGCCGGTCGGCTTCAACCTGAACCTGCCGATCTACAAGCGTATCTCCAACAATATGCTGATTTCGAGCACGCAGGAGAAGACGCAAGCCGATCGCCAGATCGCCGATCTGCGCATCAAGACACCGACACGCGGCGCGCTGGCATCCAGCCTGTCGGGCGGCAACCAGCAGAAGATCGTCATCGGCAAATGGCTGGCGCACGGCGCCAAGCTGTTCATCTTCGACGAACCGACGGTCGGCGTCGATGTCGGGACCAAGGCCGAGATCTACCGCCTGTTCGGCGCGCTGCTGTCAAAGGGCGCCGGCATCATCCTGATCTCGTCCTATCTGCCGGAAGTCTATGAACTCGCCGACACGCTGCACGTGTTCCGGCGCGGCA
This sequence comes from Mesorhizobium sp. M0848, assembly GCF_040319805.1. Lineage (NCBI taxonomy): Bacteria > Pseudomonadati > Pseudomonadota > Alphaproteobacteria > Hyphomicrobiales > Phyllobacteriaceae > Mesorhizobium > Mesorhizobium sp. M0848. The sequence goes on from NZ_JAMYOM010000008.1 coordinate 242,854, forward strand.
AACTGGTGGCGACGCACGGTTTTCACGCCGCCAGCCACGAGGATATTCTCACTCAGGCGCTCGCCGAGAAACAAGAAAAGCTGGGAGGACAGATATGAGCACCGAGGCGATTGCCGTCGAAAAACCGAAGCGCAACTATAATGTCCTGTTTGGGCTGACGCTTTTGGCGCTGCTGGTTCTGCTCTGGATCCTTCTCTCCGTGGCGACGACGAGCTTCGCCTCCGCCAACAACATGGCCAATCTCTTGCGCCAGGGCTCGATGATCGCCATCATGGCGGTCGGCCAGACTTTCGTCATCATCACCGGCGGCATCGACCTGTCGGTCGGCGCCGTGGTCGGTTTCGCCACGGTGGTCGTGGCCATGATGATCAATGCCGGCTTCCCCCTCTGGCTCGCCATTCTGGTGACGCTGCTGGTCGGCGTCGCCATCGGCATGTTCCACGGCTTCGGCATCGTCAAGATGGGCCTGCCGCCCTTCATCATCACGCTGGCAACGCTGACCTCGCTGCGCGGCATCGGCCTTTTGATGACCAACGGCAATTCGATCAACATCAACAGCGACACCTTCACCGCCTTCTCGCGCAATTCCTTCATCGGCATCCCCAACCTGTTCTGGATGGTGATCCTGGTCGGCATTCCGGCCTATATCTTCCTGCACCACAGCCGCTGGGGCCGATACCTGTTTTCGGTCGGCTCCAACGCCGAGGCTTCGCGTCTGTCCGGCGTCAATGTCCAGCGCACCATCTACATGGCCTACACGCTGTCGGGCCTGTGCGCCGCCTTTGTCGGCGTGCTGCTGGCCGCCCGCATCGGCATCGGCAACCCGACGCAGGCCGAGGGCTGGGAGCTGCAGGCGATCGCGTCTTCGGTCATCGGCGGCACCTCGCTGTTCGGCGCCGTCGGCTCGGTGCACGGACCACTGCTCGGCGCCTTCATCCTGGCCACCATCAACAACGGCGCCAACCTGCTCAACGTCAACTCGTTCTGGCAGCGCATCATCACCGGCGCGCTGATCATCATCATCGTCTACTTCGACGGCCTGCGCCGCCGCGGCAAGTAGCGACCCCGCAATCAACCGCCGGTTCGCCACACCAACGGGCCGGCGATTTCATGACTGGATTAGCGCATGAAAGCCGTCCTCTGCCGTTCGCCCGGCGATCTTGTCCTTGAAGACCGGCCTTCACCAGAGGCACCGCCTGCCGGCTGGGCGCTGGTGGCGGTCAGCCATGTCGGCATCTGCGGCACCGACTACCACATTTTCGAGGGCAAGCACCCATTCCTCGCCTATCCCCGCATCATGGGCCATGAGGTGTCGGGAACGATCCTCGAGACCGGCGACGGCGTCGATCTTGCCGTTGGCGAGCCGGTCGTCATCAACCCCTATCTTTCCTGCGGCAAGTGCATCGCCTGCTGGCACGGCAAGCCGAATTGCTGCGTCAGGATCGAGGTGCTGGGCGTGCATCGCGACGGCGCCATGTGCGAACGGATCCTGGTGCCGGCGCAAAATCTCTATCCGGCCAACGGCCTGTCGCTGGCCGACGCCGCCGCAGTCGAGTTCCTGGCCATCGGAGCGCATGCCGTGCGGCGCGCTCGCGCCGACCCTGGCGCCCGCACGCTGGTCATCGGCGCTGGCCCGATCGGGCTCGGTACCGCCATCTTCGCCCGCATCGCCGGGCTCGACGTGACGCTGCTCGACATGAGCAGTGAAAGGCTCGCCTTCGCCGCGAACGAGCTTGGTTTCCAGACCCTCGACGGCTCGCGCGGCGCGGTGCCCGATCTGGTCAAGGGAGCGACATCAGGCGAAGGCTTCGATGTCGTCTTCGACGCCACCGGCAACACCCAATCGGTGCAGTCGGCTTTCGCCCATGTCGCGCATGGCGGAACGCTGGTGCTGGTCTCCGTCGTCAAGGACGACATCAGCTTTTCCGATCCGGAATTCCACAAGCGCGAGATGACGCTGATCGGCAGCCGCAACGCGCTGCGCGCCGACTTCGATCACGTCGCCGCCTCGATCCGCAACGGCGCCGTGCCCCTGGCCAAGCTCGTCACACACCGCACCACACTCGCCGGCACGCCGCGCGATCTCGCCCGCTGGGCACACGAGAAATCCGGCCTGATCAAGGCTGTGATCGAGGTCGGATAGAGGCGCCTGTTCGACACGAATTCGGAGATCGTTGAGCGCCCAACTTGGTAGATCTGATGCTTTGGCGACTAGCCGCAACATCCATCGCTTCGTCATCCTATGGCGGAGCGAGGAGCGAAGCGACGCGGCGCAGACCATAGGATCCATGCCGTGACCTGAGAGCGTTGCTTCGGTGCAGAATTCTGCGCCGCTGCGCTCTTCGCCCGAGATCGCGGCATGGATCCTTGGGTCTCCGCGACGGAGCTGCGCTCCTGCTTCGCCCAAGGATGACGACGTTAGCTACAGCGCCGACAGCTTCAGCTCCACCCGCTCGGCCGGGAAGCGCGACTCGGAAAACTGGATCGGCTGGCCGTCCGGCGTGACGTTGACGGCAACCGTGACCAGCACGATGGCGCCCGGCAGCAGGTCGAGGTCGGCAAGGTCCGCCGCATCGGCATGGCGCGCCGACAGCACGGTCGATTGCCGGAGATAGTCGTCGATGCCGAAACGCGCCAGCGATGCGGTGATCGAGCCGGTTTGCGCCATCGCGGCATCGATGCCGGCAAAGCGCCGGGCCTCGAACCAGCCGGCAGCACGCGACACCGGCCGTCCGTCGGCTTCGCCGCGCGTTTCCAACCGGATCACATCGGCTCCCCTGGCAAGGCCAAGGCCCTCGGCAACGCGCTGGCTGGCCGGCTCGATCGACGAGGCGAGCAGGACGATGTGCCGTTCCGTCGTTTGCCCTTGCAGCCCTGTCGAAAAGCGTGTGCGCGCGCCGATCGGATAGGACAGCCGCTTGCGCGACAGTACGAAGGTGCCGCGCCCCTGCTCGGCCCGCAGCACGCCTTCCCTTACAAGGGCCGATATGGCGCTGCGCACCGTGTGACGGTTGACGCCATAGCGTTCTGCCAGCGCCACCTCCGGCGGCAACGCTGCATTCTCCGTGAAATCGCCGATGGCGATCGCATGCAGGATCTTGTCGGCGATCTGCCGCCACAGCGAAACGCCACTGCGCCGCTCGATGCTGTCCGCTGCCAGCCGCCCGACTATCATTGCCCCAACCTTCCAGCGCCCAGTCTTATATCGCTGTCATCCACCCGTCATGGACACGCGTTAGATAATAGGTATAATTTGTATAGTTGTCTATATCAATAGACAAATTGACAAAGAGGAATGCTGCTGATGCGAGGACAGGAAGCCCGCGACCAGGCCGAGCGCAAGGCCGCCATGGCGACACTGGCGCAATCCAGCGGCGATGACATCGTCCGGCTCTGGAATGAAGCCGGATTGCCTTCGGAAGCAGAACTGCTGCGCGGCCCCGAGACCGGGCTGGTCACCGTGCGCGGCCGCATCGGCGGCGGCGGCGCGCCCTTCAACGTCGGCGAGGCGACCGTCACCCGCGCCACCGTCCGGCTGCCCTCCGGGCAGGTCGGACATTGCTATGCGCTTGGCCGCGACAAGCAGAAGGCGAAGCTGGCGGCCATCGCCGACGCGCTGTGGCAGGATCCTGCCCGCCGCAATGAAGTCGAGACCGGACTGATAGCGCCCCTGCGGTCGGCTCTGACCGCAGCGCATGAAAAACGCCGCGCCGAGACGGCGGCAACGAAGGTGGATTTCTTCACCATGGTTCGCGGAGAAGACTGATGGACATTGCAGCGCAATCGATAGAGGGCGGTTTCGCCGATCCGGTCTTCAATGCCCAGACGGTGTTCCGCGCCGTCATGGACGCAATGGCGCGGCCAGGCAGCGTGCAGCCGCTGCCGGCCTTCGCCCGCCCGCCGGCGCCGCTCTCGGCGGCCGCCGGCGCCATCGCACTGGCGCTGTGCGATAACGACACCCCGCTCTGGCTCGACCAGACCCTGCAAGCTTCCACCGCGATCAGACCCTGGCTTGGGTTCCACACCGGCGCGCCATTGGCCAACACACCGGCCGATGCGCATTTCGCCTTCATCGCGGCCCCGGCCGAGATGATGTCGCTCGATGGTTTTTCGCAGGGCACCCAGGACTATCCCGACCGTTCGACCACGCTGATCCTGCAAGTCGGCGATCTCGTGTCCGGCACGCCGCTGTTGCTCGAAGGTCCCGGCATCGAAACCAGCGCCACGATCGCGCCGGCACAGATGCCGCGCCATTTCGTCGAGCAGTGGAAGCAGAACATCAAGCGCTTTCCCAGAGGCGTCGACATCATACTCGCCACATCAGATGGCATTGCCTGCCTGCCGCGCACGACGCGCATCAAGACAATGGAGGCGTAAAAAATGTATGTCGCGGTAAAAGGTGGCGAAGCCGCAATCGCCAACGCCCACAGCCTGCTTGCCGACCGCCGACGCGGCGACCGTTCGGTGCCGGCCCTTCGCCTCGACCAGATCGTCGAGCAGCTGGCGCTCGGCGTGGATCGGGTGATGAGCGAAGGCTCGCTCTACGACCGTGAGTTGGCGGCACTCGCAATCGTCCAGGCGCGCGGCGACCTGATCGAGGCGATCTTCCTGGTGCGCGCCTATCGCACCACGCTGCCGCGCTTCGGCTACACCAGGCCCATCGACACCGCCGGAATGCTGGTCGAGCGGCGCGTGTCGGCGACCTATAAGGACCTGCCCGGCGGCCAATTGCTCGGGCCCACATTCGACTACACCCACCGGCTGCTCGATCCCGAGCTTGCCGCCGGCGCCGACGTCGCCGAGCCCTTGCGGCGCGAGACGGAAGCGCAAGCCATGCCGCGCGTATCGGCGATCCTCGCCCGCGAAGGCTTGATCGAACCGGACGGCGACATGCCGCAGGACCATGTCCCCGGCGACATCACCCGCGAGCCGCTGGAATTCCCGATGGCGCGCGACATCCGCCTGCAGGCGCTGTCACGCGGCGACGAGGGCTTTTTGCTGGCGCTCGGCTATTCCACCCAGCGCGGCTATGCCCGCAACCATCCCTTCGTCGGCGAGATCCGCATCGGCGAGGTCGAGCTTGAGCTCGACGTGCCCGAACTGCCCTTCGCTGTCCCGCTCGGCACTGTCCGCGTCACCGAATGCCAGATGGTCAACCAGTTCAAAGGCTCAGCCAAGGCGCCGCCGCAGTTCACCCGCGGCTACGGCCTGGTCTTCGGCCAGAGCGAGCGCAAGGCGATGGCGATGGCGCTTTGCGACCGGGCGCTGCGCGCCTCCGAACTCGGCGAGGATGTCGTCGCCGCCGCGCAGGACGAGGAGTTCGTCATTTCGCATTCCGACAACGTCCAGGCGACCGGCTTCGTCGAACATCTGAAGCTGCCGCACTATGTCGACTTCCAGGCCGAACTCGACCTCGTGCGCCGCATGCGCGCCGAATACGACGCCCGCGGAAATGCCGACATGCTGGAAGACAAGAAGGAGGCGGCGGAATGAGCCTAGTCGCCCGACCCGCCATCACCGCCACCGCTGTCGTGCGAATGGTCGCCATGCCCGCCACTGTAGCCGCCGCCGATGCCAACGCTCTCGCCATGCGCGCCTTCCCTGGCTGCGGGAAAAACCATTCTTCGGAGGATAAACGCGACCACGCCGACGAACGCCAGCAGCAGAATTCCGATATGCAGCCAAGCGGTCTGGGTCATCCGATTTCGCCCCTGTTTCCGCGTCCTGGACGCCAATTCAATAGCACAATGTGGATGTGATCGCCATGACCGACATCGCCACCTACAACTTCGCCTATCTCGACGAGCAGACCAAAAGGATGATCCGCCGGGCGATCCTCAAGGGCATCGCCATTCCCGGCTACCAGGTGCCGTTCGCCTCGCGCGAAATGCCGATGCCCTATGGCTGGGGCACCGGCGGCGTCCAGGTCACCGCTTCAATCATCGGCCCCGATGATGTCTTGAAGGTGATCGACCAGGGTGCCGACGACACCACCAACGCAGTCTCGATCCGTGCCTTCTTCAAGAAGGTCGCCAACGTCGCGGTGACCACCGACACAGCCAGCGCCACCATCATCCAGACCCGTCACCGCATCCCCGAGCGTCCGCTGACGGCGGGCCAGGTGCTTGTTTATCAGGTGCCTATCCCTGAGCCGCTGCGCTTCCTTGAACCGCGAGAGACCGAAACGCGCAAGATGCATGCGCTGGAGGAATACGGCCTCATGCATGTCAAGCTCTACGAGGACATCGCCAAACACGGCCGCATCGCCACCACCTATGCCTATCCGGTCAAGGTCGAGGGCCGCTATGTGATGGACCCGTCGCCGACGCCGAAATTCGACAATCCCAAGATGCATCGCTCACCGGCGCTGCAGCTGTTCGGCGCCGGCCGCGAAAAGCGCATCTATGCGGTGCCGCCGTTCACCGACGTGGTCAGCCTCGACTTCGAGGATCATCCGTTCGAGGTGCAGACCTTCGACCAGCCCTGCGCGCTGTGCGCGGCCGAGAATGTCTATCTCGACGAGGTCATCCTCGACGACCATGGCGGCCACATGTTCGTCTGCTCGGACACAGACCATTGCGAGAAGCGGCGCAACGCCCCTACCTCCCCCTTGTGGGGAGGTCGCGCCGAAGGCGCGGGGGGTCTTGACCAATCTACGGCCCACTCAACCCCCCCCCCCCCGCGGGGCGCCGCCCCCCCCCCCCCCCGGGGGGGGGGGGTGGGACCAGAGAACACCGCCCCCCCGGGGGGGGGGCGGGGGCTGGGGAAAATTAAGGCGGGGCCGCGGGGGGGGGGCCACG